>NZ_CP109162.1:6092297-6415371 GCF_035920445.1 Nocardia sp. NBC_01730
GGGCCTGCCGAGGGCACCACCCAGGTGGCGCCGACCTGTTCGACGTAGCTGCGCGCCCGGTCCATGCCGCGCTGACGTTTCTGCTTGCCGAAGTTCGATTTGGTGCGGGCCGGGATGTCGTAGACCATCGGGTACCAGATGGCGCCCGAGTACTGCAGCAGGTGGATGTCGATGTGACCGAACGCGTCGTGCAGCACGTCCATGTCGACGGGGCGGGCGTCGTTCATGTTGAAGCAGGTGGTCTCGCCGTCGGAGACGACAAGCCCGGAGTCGCCGATCGGCCCGTCGGCGGGCGCGCGCAGCGCGATGATCATGACGTCCAGCTCGCCGCCCGGCCCGGACACCGTGTGTTTGACCGAGTCCTCGGTCTCGACGAACTCGTGAAAGCCGAGCTTCTCCAGTTCCCGCCGTAGGTCCGGCACCGGGTAGTCCGGCAGCAACACGGTCGCGTTCTTGTTGACGTACTTCGCCAGGTGGCCCGCGTCGAAGTGGTCACGGTGCAGGTGCGACACATACAGGAAGTCGCAATTGCCCAGCTCGTCCCAGTCCAGCTCGGTGTTGTCGGGGAACGGGAACCACGAACCGAAGTAGGCGGGGTTGACCCAGGGATCGCAAAGGATCGACCCGGCCGCGGTGCGGATGTGGAATCCGGCGTGTCCGACGCTGGTGATCTGCACTAGCTGCTCCTCCTGACCGTTACCAGCCAACCAGGGTAGTGGTTACGGCGAAACGTCGCCGATGCAGTAGCCGTCCGGACCGGACAGCAGAGTGAAGGTGCGGGTCTGTGTCACACCGGAGGAGTCGGTCACCGGAACCAGCACCGCGAGGTAGTTCGTGCGCAGCTGCTCCGATCGGATCTCCTGGTCGGCGAACTTGGTGGTCCCGGTAAGCATGCCCTGGTTGTCGGCAAGCGGCGCGGGGACCGGGCGCCCGGTCCCCGTGGGATCCCAGGTGGCCGGGGACGCCTTGCAGATCAGTGGGTAGGCGCCTTCCTTGTCGGCCGGGTCGAGCGGGGCGCCGACGAGTCTGGCCAGATAGCGGCGCACGGTGTGCCTGGCGTCGGCGTCGTTGTACTCGATGTCCGCGCCCGCCACGGCGACCCGGGGGCAGGCGTAGCCGCTGTCGACCGCGGCACGGTCCACCGCGACCGTGGTGGTCCGGCTCTTCCAGACGGCCATGTCCTGGGTGGACGTGCCCGGCTGGGCAAGGGCGGTCAGGATGGCCTGCTGGTTCTCGTACATGTCGGCCACGTTGCGCGGCGCGATGGTCCAGCATTTCGCCTGCGATTCGGCAACGGTGTCGGATGCCAGGTCGGTTGCCCAGCGCTGCACGGCGGCCGCGGCGGCGGGTAGTCCGGGGACCGCGCCGACCGGCGGAGCGTCGGCGGGAACCGGGGGCAATGCCGAGGTGCCCGGTGGGACGGTGATCGGAACGGTGGGAGGTGGCGTCGTGTCGCGCGCGGTCACCCTCGGCGCGCTGTCGTCCGGAATACCGACGGCCGAGTCGCAGCCGGTCAGCAGGACAGCGCCGGTCAGCGCCAAGCCGCCGAGCAGCACCCCTCGCGCCCGTGCGATCCGAGGTCCGGTTTGCGTGCACTGGATCGACGCCGCGGCCACCCCGTCCGAGGAGCGGGGTCGCGACGTTGCCGCCCGATCTCGATCCCACGTTTTCCGCTCGTGTCCAAGCGGTTTCGGTCGGGCACGTTCCACTGCGACGATCCTCTTTCTCTCAGGCGTGTGGTCGGGGTGGTCGCCGTCTCCGCTCCGGCGCGGCGCGCGGTGGCGGCGTGCTGCTGGAGGGGACAGGCAGCGACTACGCTAGCGGAATGGTGGAACCCGTCTACCGGACGATCATCGGGCTGGCCCGTACCGTCTTCTTCCTCGAAGGTCTGAAGTTCACCGTTAAGGGTGAGGAACATATTCCCGCGCGGGGTGGTGCCGTGTTGGCAGTGAACCACACCGGCTACTTGGACTTCACCTATGCGGGCCTACCGGTGCGCACTCCCAAGCGCTACGTCCGGTTCATGGCGAAGAAGGAGGTCTTCGACAACAAGATCTCCGGTCCGATCATGCGAGTGCTCAAACACATTCCGGTGGATCGCTCCGCGGGCGCCGATTCCTACCAGGCCGCGGTCGAGTATCTGCGCCGCGGCGAGCTGGTCGGCGTGTATCCCGAGGCGACCATCAGCCGCAGCTTCGAGATCAAGGAATTCAAGTCCGGTGCGGCGCGCATGGCGACCGAGGCGGAGGTGCCGATCATCCCGATCGTTATCTGGGGTGCGCAGCGGGTCTGGACCAAGGGTTTCCCGAAACGTCTCGGGCGCACCAACACTCCCGTTTCGATCGCGGTCGGCGAGCCGATCCAGCCGTACGAGCCCGCCGCCGAACTCACCGCCGAGCTGCGCTCGACCATGCAGGACATGCTGCTGGATCTCCAGAAGGACTACGTGCACGAACCTGGCGCGTACTGGGTCCCCGCCCGACTCGGCGGCAGCGCCCCTACCTTGGCGGAGGCGGACGCCATGGATGCCGCCGAAGCGGAGGCCAAGGCCGCGCGCAAGGACGCGGCCCAGCAGTAGCAGGAGCTCAGGTGGTGCGGGAACCGGTTTACGACATCCTCACCGGCCTGGCCTGCACGATCTTCCTGGCGCGGGGTTTGCGGATCGATATCTTGCCGATCCCGCAGTGCGACAACGTGATCCATGGACCGCAACCGCAGTCGGGTATCCCCGAGACCCCACCTGCGGCGCTAGGGCGAGAGCCGACGACTCATCCTGGAGGTTGTAGAGGGAGTTGACTCGAAGAACCCGACCGGCCCGGCGTTGGCCTTCACCCCTGGCGAGTGAGACGCCTTCACCGCTGGTGTGCAGGATGGCGAGTTCAACTGCCCTGAACCTCACGACGCCTGGCATGTCAACATGGTTTGACCGCCGGGCTTTATCAAAGCACTACTTGCCGTGGGCCTTGGTCAACGCCTCGGTGAGGCGTGCCCGGACGACGTCCAGCGCGGCGATCTTCTCTTCTACCGCAGTAAGCCGCCGGGCGATGACCCGCGCGCTCGCTGGACAGACGGGGCCGTCGGTGACTTCCGCATCGAGACAAGGTCCGAAGGTACGGATGTCATTGCTGGTCAAGCCGATCGAGAGCAGTAGCTTGATGTTGCTCACCTGGGCGACCGTCGACTCGTCGTACGATCGGTAACCGTTCGGCGCTCGTCGGGGGTGCAGCAGGCCCTGCTGCTCGTAGTACCGTAGTGCGCGAATGGTAGTGCCTGCTTTGTCCGCCAGTTCTCCGATCAGCATCGTTCTATTCTCATCCTCCCGCACCGAGCCCGCCGTCGACGCGAATGATCGTGCCGGTGAGGTAGCCGGCTTCGGGTCGCGTCGCGTTCACGATCCACCATGCGATCTCCTCCGGCCGAGCTACCCGCCCGAGGGGGATTCGGGCCCGAAGCTCCTTTCCCGCCGCCGCGATCTGTTCGTCTGAGAAACCGGTGTGGCTCAGCACCGGTGTCGCGGTGATCCCGGGAGCTATCGACACGACACGTATGCCGCGCTGCGCGAGCTCGACAGCCCACGTATGGGTCAGGAAGTCGAGGGCCACCTTCGTCGATCCGTAGATCGAGTTGTTCGGCCAGCCGTGGTGCGGCGAGTTGGAGGTGACGTTGACGATCGTGCTGTCGGGCGTCAGATGCGGCAGGGCGTGTTGGGTGAGGAACACCGGGGCGAAGAGGTTCGTCGCGACCTGTTGTTCGGCGATGTTCCGGTCGATCGCACCGAGTGGGGCCGGGCGCGTGATCGCGGCGTTGTTGACCAGGACATCGATGCGGCCGAACGTGTCGAGTGCGGCGGTGACGATGTCGACTGGGGCATTCGGCGCGGCGATGTCGGCCACGTACGTCCGGATATTCGGATGTTGTTCCGCCGTTTCCGCCAGGCGTTCGGCGGTCCGGCCGACGATGAGGACGTCGGCGCCCGCGGCGGCGAACTGCCGAGCCGTCGCACGGCCGATCCCGGTGCCTCCTCCGGTGATGAGTACCGCCCGGCCGTGCAGGGTGTTCGTCTTTTCCATGCTCGGGACGCTAAACCGTGACCTCGGGGTCAAGGTCAAGGCGGAAACGATGAGTGCCGACTCCGAACTACCGTCGAAGCCGAGTTCGCCGCGGCTGACGACTCTTGAACCGGCCTGGCTTTCAATGCAGGCCCTCAGTGCAGCTTGCTCAGTGGCTTGCATGGGGTAGGGGCGGGCAGGCGCCCGCGGAAGAACATGGTGGGTGGGACGCCCATCAGGGTTCGGAAATCCGCTGACATATGGGATTGGTCGTAGTAGCCGTTGGCGGCGGCCAATTCGGCCCACGGGATGGTTCCAGCATGGGACAGGACCTTGCGTACCCGATCGATGCGGGCGAAGTGCTTGGGGGAGACGCCGATTCCGCTGGCGAACAGGTTGCGGAGTTGGCGTTCGCTGACCGACAGTCGCGCGGCGAGTTCGGGCACCGGAACGGGTTGGTCGGCTGAGATGGCGGCCACGGCGGCGGCGAGGAGATGGCGGTGGTCGCGCTGTGCCGGATCGTCGGCGATGCGACGCGGCAGCTCGTCCTCGAGGTACCGGATGATCTCGTCCGGCGCGAGTTCGACCAGCTCGGCGGCGAGATCGGCGGCGGGGCCTGGCAGATCTTCGAGCCGCACGGCCCGATCGGTGAGGTCCGTGGCGGGCACGCCGAGCAGCGAACGAACAGCGCCTGGCACCAGACGCAGGCGGACGCATCCCGCGGGCTTGTTCGGCCGCCAGTAGGTCGCCTTGGTCTGCGGCCCGACGACGAGCGCGTCGCGCGTACCGGCGTGCTCGGCACGTAGCACGATCGTGGTCGCCGTCTGTGGAACTTGCGCCAACGGCTCGGACAGGTCGAGCATCGTCGGAATCCGGGCGAATTCGGCGAGCCATGGCCGCAGCGACTCCGGCGCGAGCTCGGACGTTTCGACCGAGTCGGCAGTCGCGACGGGCGGCGGGTGCAGCATGGCGGTCACTCATCCACTCTAAGCAGTCCGCCGCCGAGCCGGGTGTGCCGAAATTTCCTAGAGACCTGGGCGTTCCGGGGGCACGGTTGTCTCCATGATCGTGATCACCGGTGCGACAGGCACTATCGGCAGTGAAATCATTCGGCAGTTGGCCGACCGTGGCGAGCAGGTCCGAGCAGTGACCAGGGACCCGGGTCGCGCCGAGGTTCCGGCGGGCGTCGAGGTGGTGCGGGGCGACTACACGGACATCGCGTCCATCGCGGCAGCGATGACAGGCGCCGACGCCGCGTTCGTCGTCGGAGTGCTCGGTCCGGAGTACGCCGAGGCCGACCGCGCCCTGATCACCACGGCCCGCGACGCGGGGATCGGCCGCATCGTCAAGCTCTCCGCCATCGGCACCGGCGACGTGACCCTCGGCCGGGTCGGGACCTGGCATCTACCTGGTGAGCAGGCCGCGCGCGAGAGCGGCGTGGACTGGACCATTCTGCGCCCCAGCTCTTTCGCCTCCAACACACTGAGCTGGGCCCAAGCAATCCGTTCCGGAAACCCGGTGCCGAACATGACCGGTCGGGCCAGGCAGGGCTTCATCGACCCACGCGACGTCGCCGCGGTTGCCGTCGAGGCGCTGCTGTCCGCCGAACATGCGGGCCGTGTCTACACGCTCACCGGCCCAGAGCTGCGCAGTACTCACGACCTGGCCGCGACCCTGGCCGCCGTCGTCGGACATCCGGTGCAGGTCGTCGATATACCGGAGGCCGAGGCGCGCGAGCATATGCTCACGGCCGGAATGTCCGCCGAATTCGCGGACGGGGCCTTGGCGGGTCAGGCCTACGTCCGCGCGGGACACAACGCGATCGTCACCGACGATGTGCGCCAGATCCTTGGCCGCGCCCGCACGTACGCCGAGTGGGCTGCCGACCATGCGAGCGCGTTCGGTGCGGACGTGGCGGTGGCGAGCTGAGGGCTCTCTGATGTGACTAATATCACATTGATTTGCTGAATGCATGGCGCTGGGCAAAGGTGGCATGACCGGTCGGACGGCCGATGTCGTGTGCTTATGCCAAAGGGGATTCGGATGAATCGTCGGATCATGTCGGTTTTGGTCACGCTGACGGCAGGATGTTCGGCCATGGCGTTCGGCGGCGCGACCGCCTCCGCGGTGGCGCTGAATCCGTTTCCCGGTGGGACCGAGGTGTATCTCGACCACGCCGAGTCGACCGCGATCGCGAACCTGAACCTCGGACCCGCGCTCAGCCAGGTGGCGGTGACCTGGTCACCTGGGGCGAAAGCGTATCTCGGGCAAGGGATTACCGAGCACGCCCAGTGGGCCACCGAGACGCCGAACGGCGCCGTGTCGATCGAGGTGTACGGGATGCTCATACAGCCCTCGCTCGTCGCGGTGACCACCGTCCCCGGCTGATCGTCGGGTACTGTGGCCCATGTCGTTATGCGCATGCGGATGTGCGCCGACGTGTAGACCTTCTGGCGACTGCCCGGACGGGATGGCTATATGTGTGCCGTCCCGTCCGGTGTTTCGCTACCGGGCGGTTGAGCGGAAGGTCCGCAGTCGCAGGCTGTTGCTGACGACGAAGACCGAGGAGAACGCCATCGCGGCGCCCGCGAGCATCGGGTTCAGCAGGCCCGCCATGGCCAGTGGGATCGCGGCAACGTTGTAGGCGAAGGCCCAGAACAGATTGCCTTTGATCGTTCCGAGTGTCCTGCGGGACAATCGGATCGCGTCCGCCGCCGCACGCAGGTCGCCGCGGACCAGGGTGAGGTCGCCTGCCTCGATGGCGACGTCGGTGCCGGTGCCCATGGCGAGCCCCAGATCGGCTTGGGCCAGCGCCGCGGCGTCGTTGACGCCGTCGCCGACCATGGCGACCACCTTGCCCTCTGCTTGCAACCGCTTGACGGCACCCACTTTGTCCTGCGGCAACACCTCCGCGATCACCGCGTCGACGCCGACCTGCGCGGCGATCGCTTCGGCGGCCGCGTTGTTGTCGCCGGTCAGCATGATCGGGGTGAGGCCGAGCGCGCGCAGCTGGGCGATCGCCTCCGCTGAGGTCGGTTTCACCGCGTCGGCGACCACGAGCACGCCACGTGCCCTGCCGTCCCACCCCACCGCGACGGCGGTCTTGCCCTCGGCTTCGGCCGCGCGCATGGCCCGTTCCAGGCCGTCGTCGAGGTGTTGCGACCAGTCTGCCAACAGCCGGGCCCGCCCGACGATCACCGCGTGGCCGTCCACCACACCCTGCACGCCCAGGCCCTCGATGTTCGCGAAGCCTTCCACCGGTTTCAGCTCGCCCACCCGCTCGCGGGCGCCATTGGCGATCGCGCGCGCGATCGGGTGCTCGGACGAATCCTCCAGTGCCCCAGCCAATGCCAGGACGCGGTTGGTGTCCTCGCCCTCCGCGACGACCACGTCGAGCAGCGTCATCCGGCCGGTGGTGACGGTGCCGGTCTTGTCCAGCACCACCGTGTCCACCCGCCTGGTCGACTCCAGCACCTCGGGACCCTTGATCAGGATGCCGAGCTGCGCACCGCGCCCGGTACCGACCATCAGCGCGGTCGGCGTTGCCAACCCGAGCGCGCACGGGCAGGCGATGATCAGTACCGCCACCGCCGCGGTGAACGCCGCGGCCACGGAACCACCGGTGCCGAGCCAGAATCCGAGCGTCGCGACCGACAGCGCGATCACGATCGGCACGAAGATCCCGGAGATCTTGTCGGCCAGCCGCTGCGCCTGTGCCTTTCCGGTCTGCGCCTCCTCGACCAGCCGCGCCATCTGTGCCAGCTGGGTGTCGGACCCGATCCGGCTCGCGCGCACCACGATCCGCCCGCCGACGTTCACGGTGGCGCCGACTACGGTGTCGCCCGGGCCGACCTCCACCGGCACCGACTCGCCGGTGAGCATGGCGGCGTCCACGGCCGAGGCCCCCTCCAGCACCACGCCATCGGTGGCTATCTTCTCGCCGGGCCGGACCACGAACCGATCGCCGACAGCCAACTGTTCCACCGGAATTCGTTGCTCGGTGCCGCCGTATCCATCGCCGTGCTCCCGGGGCCCTGCGTGGTTACGCTCGCCGCCTCCTTCGGGCCCGTCGCTCGCACGGCGCAGCACCGAGACCTCTTTGGCGCCGAGCTCGAGCAGGGCGCGCAGTGCCGCACCGGCGCGCCGCTTGGAGCGTGCCTCGAAGAAGCGCCCGGCCAGAATAAAGGTGGTGACGCCCGCCGCGGCCTCCAGATAGATGCTTCCGGTGCCGTCCATGCGCGAGATGGTGAATTCGAACGGGTGCGTCATGCCAGGGGTTCCGGCCGTGCCCCAGAACAGCGCATACAGCGACCAGCCCAGCGCCGCGAGAGTTCCCATCGACACGAGGGTGTCCATGGTCGAGGTGCCGTGACGCAGGTTGGTCCACGCCGCGCGGTGGAACGGCAGCGCCCCCCATGCCACGACCGGCGCGGCGAGGGTCAGCGAGAGCCACTGCCAGTTGGTGAACTGCAGCGCGGGGATCATCGCCATGGCGATCACCGGTACCGTCAGCGCCAGCGAGACCAGCAGGCGAGTGCGCAGCGCCGCGGTGGGATCATCCGCGGCAGCGGTTTCCCGCGGCTCGGGCGGGGCGGGTAGTGCCGCGGTGTAGCCGGCCTGCTCGACGGTAGCGATCAGGTCGCCCGGAGAGACATCGCCGGTGAAATCGACCCGAGCTTTCTCGGTGGCGTAGTTCACGGTCGCGGTGACGCCGTCGAGCTTGTTCAGCTTCTTCTCGACGCGATGGGCGCAGGACGCGCAGGTCATGCCACCGATCACCAATTCGACCCGCCCGGCGGTGGGTGGTTGTGTCGCGGTGGTCATCGGGCGCTCCATTCTGCGTGGTGCGGGTGAGGTGGGTCAGGCAGGTGGTGCCTGTCAGTGGCCGTGGCCGCTCGGTACGGGCTGCGGGCCGCTCTGTTCGGCGCGCGCCGGTTCGGCGGCCGGTGTGGTGGTGTTCGGCGCGACGGTCACGGTGAATTCGGCGGTACGGACCACGTCCTCGTGTTGAAAGTCTAGGAACAGTCGGTAGTCGCCCGCGCTCGGCGCCGTGACATAGAAGGTGATGCCCGGTCCGGCCGCGGTCACGCCGTCGCCAGGGTGGCCGTCGGGGTGGACGTGCAGGTAGGCGAGATCGGCGGCGCGCAGCGCAACCAGGTGGCCATAGGCCCCGAGATAGGGCTGGAGGTCGGTGACTGGCTTGTCCTCGCGTTGCACCGACACGGTGACTTTCGAGGCCTGCCCGGGGATGACGCTGCCGTCCAGCGTGGCGGTGTAGCCGCCGACCGTGGTGCTCGTGGCCGCCGGGGGCAGTGGTTGCGGGTCGTATCCGCCCGCGACGCGCAGGTCGGCGCCGAGGATCAGGTTGTCGCCGCCCTCCGGGGTGAAGTCCGCGAACACTCGGTAGTCGCCCGATCGGGTGAGGTCGAGGGGGACGCTCCAGCTTCCGTTGCCGTCGAGCACGGGGTGCACATGCTGGAAGGCCGCCATGTCCCTGCGGACCACGATCAGATGCAGGTCCTTGTCGTGGCTGCGCACGTAGCGGGTGACGGGTGCGCCGTCCTGGTTCAGAATGTGGAAGCGCAGCGGGACATTCGGGGCCGCGGTGGTCTGCGTGGTGTCGAGCCGCAGGGTGTATCCGCGGTCGGTGGCCAGCATTCCTCCAGGTACGTCGGCGGAGCGGGATCCGCCGGGTGCGGCCCCGTCCGCGTGTGCGGTCGAATCGTGGGCGGGCTCCGGGCCGATCGCCGCGCCGATCGCCAGGGCTGTCCCGAAGACCGCGGCAAGGCCGAGGGCGAAACCGGCGAACTTGGTCGTCGCGTTCATCGAATGCTCCGTTCGGGCTCAGTCGGCGACCGAGTAGCCGGCCTGGACGACGGCGGCGGTGAGGTCGCCGCGCTCGACCGGGCCGGTGCCCTCGAAGGTCACCCGGCGGTCGGCGAGATCGACGGTGATGGCGGCGATGCCGGGGATGCGGCCGATCTCGTCGCGGACCGAGGTGGCGCAGCGACCGCAGGTCATCCCGGTGACGGTCAGGGTGGTTGTGCTCACGGTGGTTCTCCTCGTTGTTGCCGCCGCCTTGTCGTGTCTCTACGGTACCCCCCTAGGGTATAGATCTGTCAAGCGTGGGTATCCAAACGAAAAGCCCGGTCCGCGACGATGGGTTCGTGCGGACCGGGCTCGGTCGGCGGTAGTCACCGCGGCCACCGAAGGTGCCGTACCGAATGGCGGCCGACGTCCGCACTCACTGCGGAAGTGCGGACATCGGCCGGGGTCAGGCAGAGTGCAGGTGGCGGGCGGTGGGGGAGCTCTCGGTCGTCGATGGGTCGGGGTAGGTGCGGAACAGGCGGTCGGCGGTGCCGGAGGTCGTGACCGTGAACCAGTAGTGCTCATTCTTGTAGTGGTGGTGGCGGTGGTTGCGCCACACCGCGCGGTACAGCGAGCCTTTCGGCTTGTAGTCGGTGTGGACCAGATAGTGCGTCCACTCGTAACCGAGGCCGAGCAGTGTGATGGTGATCAGGAAGGTCAGCCCGAGGCCCAGGCGAGGGAAGGCGAACGCGGCCAGCGCGATCAGCACGACGACCAGCACCGACAGCGTCTTCGTCGGGATGAAGATCAGCGGGATGTTGCGCGGATCCACATGGTGTTCACGGTGTTTGCGGGCCAGCTCGCTGTCGATCGGAATCGGCCCGAGCTGCTTCGGACGCCAATGCAAGACGGTGACATGCACGATCCACTCGAAGGCCGGGAAGAATGCCAGCATCACCGCGGGCACCAGCAGGTCGGTCGGCTGCCAGTCGCCGACGACGATCCGGCCGGCCAGCGCGCCGGCCAGTGTGGTTCCGATCATCCACGGTGAGGGATGACGGAGGAATTCGCGGAAGGCTTGGCCGAGAGTCAGTCCGCGGCGAAGTGCCCGCTCGTCCCGGCGCGCTCGCGCCCGAGCGTCCGCCTCCACCGAATCCGGTTCGGATGCTTTGGGTTTCGTCATCAGGTGTGCGGCGCGGAGACTCCCTCGTTCGCGAGGGTGCGGAGGCGCCGTCCTCCTTTCGCGGTTTCTTGTGTCGGGGTGGTGTGTCGGTGGTGTCGGCTAGATTCGCGGGCATGGAGGAGGTGGTGCGGTACAGCTATCGGTTACGGCTTGGTTCCATCGTGGAGTCTGGTCTGGAAGCTGAGTGGCATCGCTGCCGGTTTTTGTGGAATGAGGCTGTCTACCAGCAGAAGTCGGGAAACAGGCCGACGTTCGGTACGTTGAGCAAGTTGCTGACCGAGGCTCGCTCGCGTAGCGCGTGGTTGCGGGAGGGTTCCCAAGTCGTCCAACAGCAGATGCTGCGCACCTATGCGCGAGCGCTCGATCAGTCGTTCACCGTCAAGGGCCGGGGTCGGCCTGGGTTCAAACCCCGCAAGAGGACCCGGCCGTCGCTGGAGTACACGAAGCGCGGGTTCAGTCTCCGGGACGGGCGGCTGGTGCTGGCGAAGGGGGTGAGTATTGCGGTGGTGTGGTCGCGGGAGTTGCCGTCGGAGCCGTCCAGTGTGCGTGTTTTCCGGGATTCGCTCGGGCATTGGTATGCGTCGTTCGTCGTCCGCCGTACTGTCGATCCCGCGCCGGTGGCAGAGGGCGGTATCGGCCTCGATTGGGGTGTGCGTGCCACGGCCACCACCACCGACCCGTCGTTCGATCTGCCCTATCGCGGACATCGTGCACGTTGTGCCGCCCAACTTTCCCGGGCGCAACGCAAGATGGCCAGACGCCGCCGCGGCAAACGCGGCCCGCAATCCAGGCGGTACCAGTGCGCCGCCCGCGAGGCCACCCAGCTGCACAAGAAAGCCGCCCGCCAAACCCGACATGATGCGCGGGTGTGGGCGAAAAGCGTTGTCGACCATCATGATCTGATCGCGGTGGAGGATTTCACCCCGAAGTTCCTTGCTAAGTCCACGATGGCCCGCAAGGCTGCCGACGCGGCCATCGGCGTGACGAAGACCGAACTGATCGAGCGTGCCACGCGGGCCGGCCGGAAGGTGGTGTTGGTGCGGCCCGCCTATACGACGATGACGTGTTCGAGGTGTTTCGCGAGAGCCAAGCAGCACCTCGAACTCGCCGAACGAACCTTCCGATGCCGCGACTGCGAGTACACCACCTGTCGGGACCGGAACGCCGCCAGAGTGATTCTGGCTGTGGCAGAGCGCGGCCACACACGTGTTGATGACGTCAGACAATCCGATCACCTCCTTCAGGTGGCTGGTTGGGTTGCGGTCGGAGCGTGAAATCTCCCGCCGTCAAGCGAGAGAAGCGTTAAGGTTCTTCCTAGGTGGTGCGCGTGATCAGGGTCCGCCGAGGACCTCGATCAGAGCGGTGGTCGCCGGTTCGAGCAGGGCACGAGCCGTGGTGGCGGCCTTATGCGGCCGTCCCGCCACGATGGCGGCGGCCAGTTCGCGGTATGCCTCGACGTTGCCCACCTCGGCGGACATGATCGGAGCCAGCGCCGCGAGCGCCGGTTCATAGGCGGCGCGCAACATGTTGAACATCAGCCGGAACACGATCGAATCGGCCGCGTCGACGACGTGATCCCAGAACTCCATCGCCTGCCGCTGCTGGGCGATTGGATCTTCTTCGGCGGCAAGCGCTTCGACGGAGGCGTTCAGGAGCGCCCCGACTTCGTCGGCCCCGGTCGCGCCTGCCCGTCGCGCGGCCAACTCCGCCACCTTCGGTCCGTTGTGCAGCCGGGCCTCGAGAATGCTGCGCGCCACGGCGGGGTCGAGTTCGCCGGCCTGCACGAGCAGCCGAGGCAGGACCTCGAGCCCCGCCCCGCGTCGATAATCGAGCACGGTTGTCGCGTCTCCTTGCCGCACGGACACCAGCCCGGCCGCCGCCAGCCGCTGCAGCGCCTCCCGCACCGCGGGCCGCGACACCCCCAGCGCCTCCGCCAACTGCCGCTCGCTGGGCAGCGTCGCACCGGGCGCCAACTCCCCACTGAGCACATCGGCGGCGATCTGCTCGAAAACATCCGCCGACACCGACCGCTTGACCACAGGTTGCAACGCCATACGTCTACTGTGCGCCACTGTTGGTAAGGAGGTCAAGTGGTCAGACCAATTGGTCGGCCAAAATGGCTCGCTTCCGATCTCGATTGTTCTGTGCGGGTATAAGTGCGGTGCCTGCACTGACAATGCCGCGTGGTGAAACCCGTCGGCTGCGCTTCAGGTGGGGTCGGAGCCGCGGATGGCCGAGAGCCATACGGTGGTGGCGGCGGCTATCGCGGTGGCGCCCAGGAACGCGGGAAAGCCACCATTGTCGAGGTAGACCCACAGAAGTGCGGCGAACGGGGCGGCGACGGTGGATTGTGCGTCGAGCAGGAGGCGGCGGCGCAGACGGGTGGCGGTCGCGGCGAGCGCGGGCGCATCGGGGTCTGGGCGGCTGGGATTGTCGATCAGGCGGCCGGGCGGTTCCACGTCGCGGATGCGCCCGGAGGGATACAAGCGGTGCCCGGCGATGTGAATCGTGCGGCCGGTGAGTTCGGCCTGGGTTTCGGTGAGGGCGGCCAGCGCCGGGTCGAAGTAGACCGGGAGCCAGCGTGGCCGACCCGTGCCGCCGACCTGCAACCACGACCGGCTGAGCAAGCGGTGTTGCTGGCGGATGCGGGTAACCCGCACGGTTCGTGCGGTTCCCGAACGCCAGGACGGAAGCAGGCCCCGCGCAACGCCGATCCGATACCCCGTGTATCCGATGACGCCGAGCGCGACGGCCGCGATCGCCGCCACCTGGTCCGAAGTGGCGAACGGCGCCCAGGCGGCACAGACCACCAGAGCGCCGATCGTCACCGTGATCGGATAGGCCAACGGGTGGCCGGATCCGAAACTCACTTCAAGAAGCCGATTTTCGTGTAGTCGTAGGACGCCAGGCCCGCCGCGCCGTAGTTCGCCAAGTCGGCGCGCACCCCGACGTTGCCCGCGGACTGCATCAGCGGCAGCGAGTGGCCCTCCTCGAACACTGTGCGATCGACCTGGTTCGCCAGCTCTCTCGCCTTCTTCGGGTCGAGTTCCGACACCGTCTGCTCGATCAGCGCGTTCAGTTCCGGCGAGCCGATCCGGCCGTAGTTGCCTTGCAGGTCGTTCGGGTTGTATCCGTAGATCTGGGTCAGGCTCGCGAGCGGAAACGGGTCACCAACCCAGGTCCACTGCGCGACGTCGAAGTTGCCGGGCTGGATCACATCGGTGAAGTAGCCCTTGCCCGGCTTGGTTTCGATGTTCAGCTTGACGCCGATCGCGCCGAGGTTCTGCTGGATGATCTGCGCGACCTGCACCCAGGTGTCGTCCTGGTACATGACGTCGCGGATCTCCAGCTTGCGGCCGTCCTTCGCACGGACGTCGCCATCGAGCTTCCAGCCCAGGTCGTCGAGTTCCTTGGCGGCCGCGGCCGGGTCGTACCCGAGGCTGTTGTCCTGATAGCCCACCTGTCCTTGCAGGTAGATGTGGTTGTTCAGCGGTTTCGGGTTCTCGACCAGGCCGTTCTGGATGGCGGTGACGATGCCTTGCCGGTCGATCGCCTTCGAGATGGCCACGCGAAGTTTCTGATCGGCCAGGATCGACCCCGGTGCGCCGTTGAAGGTGAAGTGGTTCCAGGAGTTGCCCGGCGCCCGCCGGATCGCGATGCCGGGCGTGTTCTTCGCGGTCTTCAGGTCGTCGCGGGTACCGAGGCCGACCGCGTCGATCTCGTTGTTCTGCAGTGCCGGGAGCTGAGCGGAGGAATCGAGCACGCTGTAGGTGATCGTGTCGAGTTTAGGGGTCGCGCCCCACCACTTGGGATTGCGGCCCAGCACGATTCGTCCCTGCGCCCGGTCTGTGGACTGGACGAGGAACGGTCCCGCGGTCAGCGTGATGCCGTCGACGAGGCTCTTGTTGAACGCTTCGGGCGTAGCCGTGACGGACTTGGGGAAAAGGAAGGTATTGCCCGCGAATTGCCCGCGCCATTCGGCGAAGTGCTGCTTGAACGTGATGATCGCATGCCTATCGTCGGCGCCGCGCTCCACCTTTTCGACCCGGTCGAAGCCGGTGTTGTTGGCGATCAGGAACGCCTTGTCGGCGCCGCTGAGCGCGTTGGCCTGGGACTGGATGTCCTCCCAGGTGATCGGGGTGCCGTCGGACCACACGGCCTTCGGATTGATGGTGTAGGTGACCTGTTGGGGATTCGTATTGGTCAGCTGGACGTCGGTGAAGTAGTCGGTGTTGATCGAGAGCTCACCCGCCGCATCGGTGGCGAACGACCGCGGCATCAGCGGCCGCTCGAGTCCGCCGATCTCGGCGTCGTTCCCGTCGTTGGACAAGGTGTTCCAGTTCGCCGGAAACGAGGAGAGCGCCAGGCGCAGATTGCCGCCGTCGCGCAGCTCGCCGACATCCCGCGGGTTGATGTCGTTCGTGGTGCCGAGCGAGGCGGACGAGCCCGCGGGTGCGTCCTCGTCGTCCGAGCCACACCCGGTAGCCACCAGTCCGATCGCGACCACGGCAACCGCCAGTCGTGTCGTCAGTGAACGAATCCGCATGGTTCGCTCCTTCCCGCAGCGCTGCTGCGTTTCTACTTCAGGAAACCGATCTTGGTGTAGTCGTAGGACGCGAGCCCGGGGGACCCGTAGTTGGCGATGTCGGCGCGGACGCCGACGTTTCCTTCGGACTGGGTCAGCGGCAGCGAGTGACCTTCCTCGAAGACCGCCCGGTCTACCTGGTTGGCCAGGTCGATGGCCTGCGCCGGGTCCAGTTCGGAGAGGGTGCGGTCGATCAAAGCGTTCAGTTCGGGCGAGCCGATGCGGCCGTAATTGCCCTGTAGGTCGTCGGGGTGGTAGCCGTAGATCTGCGGGATGCTGCTCAGGGGGAACGCGTCGCCCATGAAGACGAACTGGGCGGCGTCGAAGTCGCCGGGCTGGATGACATCGGTGAAGTAGCCTGCGCCCGGCTTGGTGTCGATCACCAGGCCGACCCCGATCCCGGCCAGGTTCTGTTGGATGATCTGCGCGATCTGCACCCAGGTCGGGTCGTTGTACATGACGTCACGGATGACCAGCTTGCGGCCGGCTTTCTCCCGGACGTCTCCGTTGAGTTTCCAGCCGAGTGCGTCGAGTTCGCGCGCCGCCGAGGCCGGGTCGTAGCCGGGGCTGTTGTCGCGGTAGCCCTCCTGTCCCTGCAGGAAGACGTGATTGTTCAGCGGCTTCGGGTTCTCCACCAGTCCGTTCTGGGTGGCGGTTGCGATGCCTTGGCGGTCGATGGCCTTCGAGATCGCCACACGCAGTTTCGGATCGGCGAGGATGGAGCCGGGGGCGCCGTTGAATGTGATGTGCCGCCAGCGATTACCCGGTGCCCGGCGAATGGCCAGTCCCGAGGTGGCGCGGACGGTCTTCACGTCGTCGATCGTAGCCAGACGCACCGCGTCGAGTTCGTTATTCTGCAGCGCGCCCACCCACGCCGCGTGATCGAGCACGCTGTAGGTGATGGTGTCGAGCTTCGGCTTGTCGCCCCACCACTTCGGGTTGCGGCCCAGCACGATTCGTCCCTGTGCCCGATCGGTGGACTTGACCACGAACGGGCCCGCGGTCGGACCCATACTGTCGACCAGGCTGTGGTTGAACGCCTCGGGGTCGGCGGTCACCGACTTGGGGAACAGCGACATGTTTCCGGCGAACTGCCCGCGCCATTCCGCGTAGTGCTGCTTGAACGTGATGATCGCCTGCCGGTCGTCGACGCCGCGCTCGACTTTGTCGACCCGGTCGAAGCCGCTGGTGATGGCGATCAGAAAGCGCTTGTCGGCGCCGCTGAGCGCGTTGGCCTGGGAGCGGATGTCCTCCCAGGTGATCGGGGTCCCGTCGGACCACACGGCCTTCGGGTTGATGGCGTAGGTGACTTGCTGCGGGTCGGTGCTGGTCAGCTGGACGTCGGTGAAGTAGTCGGTGTCGACGGCCAGCTGCCCTGCGGCATCGGTACGGAACGCGCGGGGAACCAAAGGCCGCTCGATATCGGCGATCTCGCCGTCGTTCCCGTCGTTGGACAGCGTGTTCCAGTTCGCCGGGAATGTGGTGGTGGTCAGCCGCAGGTTGCCGCCCTCGCGCACCTCGTCCGGGTTCCGGGGATTGATGTCACTGGTGGCGCCGAGCGTGTCGGAAAGGCCCTCGGCCGCATCAGCGCCATCCGAGCCACAGCCCGCGACCACCAGCCCGAATGCGACGACGGGGACCGCCAAGCGCACCGCGCGTGATCGGGTGCGGCCGCGGCTCGTTCGGATCCGCATCGCGCTCTCCTCCCTAACGGCTGACGGCCGGGACCGGCACGGCGTCGATCAGCGCCCGCGTGTACTCGTGCTTCGGCTCCGCGAAGATCTGCTCCGCGGTGCCGTATTCGACGATCCTGCCGCGGTACATGACCGCGATGTCGTGCGCGAGGTTGCGCACCACAGACAGGTCGTGTGAGACGAACAGGTACGACAACGCTCGCTCGGTTTGCAAGTCGCGCAACAGGTTCAGCACGCCGGCCTGGATCGACACGTCCAGCGAGGACACCGGCTCGTCCAAGACGAGCAGCTCCGGATCCAGCGCGAGGGCGCGGGCGATGCTGATGCGCTGCTTCTGACCACCGGAGAAGTCCGCGGGGTAGCGGTCGGCATGTTCGGAACGCAGGCCGACTTGTTCGAGCAATTGCGGTACCCGGCGGGCGATTTCGGTGCGTGGACGCCCGTCGATGCGCAACGGTTCGGCGATGGCGTCGAAGATCGGCAGGCGCGGGTCCAGCGAGGCGGTGGGGTCCTGGAAGACGATCTGCATCCTCCTGCGGATCTCGCGCCTGCGCGCCTTGCTCATCGTCGCGACATCGCTGCCCATGATCTCGATGGCCCCGGCCTGTGGACGGATCAGATCGAGAATCTGGGTGAGTGTCGTGGATTTGCCGGAGCCGGACTCACCCACCAGCGCCAGCGTGCGACCGGCCCGCACTTCGAAGCTGATGCCGTCGATCGCCCTGATCTCACCCTTGCGGCGGCGCAGCACCACGCCCGAGGTGATCGGGAAGGTCTTCACCAGGTCGGAGACCCGCAGCACCACCTGCGATTCGACTTCCGCCTCGGCCTCCGGCTCGGAGATCTCACTACGGTAGGCCTCGAACAGCGCGTCCGTGCCGACCTCGGCGGTGCGGACGCAAGCGGCGGCATGCCCGGGGTCGGTCTTCTCCAGCGGCGGTTCGGCGGCCAGGCAGTCGTCGATCGCGATCGGGCAGCGCGGTGCGAACGAGCAGCCCGGCGGTAGCGCGTGCATAGCGGGCGGCGCGCCGACGATCGGGATCAGCGGTCGGCGCGGGGGACCGTCCATGCGTGGGATCGAACCGAGCAGCCCCACGGTGTACGGCATCCGTGGTGCGCTGAACAATTCTGCGGTGGTGGCGGTTTCGACGATCTTGCCCGCGTACATCACCGCGACGCGGTCGGCGAGGGTGGCGGCGATACCCATGTCGTGGGTGATCATGATGACGCCCGCGCCGGTGATGTCGCGCGCCTTGCGCAGCAGGTTCAGGATCTGCTTCTGCACCGTCACGTCGAGCGCGGTGGTCGGCTCGTCGCAGATGATCAGCGCCGGATCATTGGCGATCGCCATGGCGATGACCACGCGCTGGCGCTGGCCGCCGGAGAACTCGTGTGGGAATGCCTTGGCCCGCATCTCCGGGTCGGGGATGCCGACCAGGTCGAGCAGCTCCACCGCGCGCTTCGCGGCCTCGGCCTTGCCCACAGCACCGTGCGCCAGCAGAGCTTCCGCGATCTGATCTCCCACCCGGTAGACCGGAGTGAGCGCGGACAGCGGGTCCTGGAACACCATGCTGATGGCACTGCCACGCAGCTTGGACAATTGGCGGTCGCCGAGCCCGAGCAGCTCACGCCCCCGGAACCGGATGGAGCCGTTCACTCGAGCCTGCTCAGGTAGCAGGCCCATCACCGCCAGCGAGGACACCGACTTACCCGAACCGGATTCGCCGACGACGGCCAGTACCTCGCCGTCGGACACGCTATAGGTGACGCCGCGGACCGCGTCGGTCGGGCCCTCCTCGCTGGGGAAGGAGACGCGAAGGTCGGTGATCTCCAGTAGCGGTGTCGTCGAGCTCTTCTCGACCGCGACCTTCTCGGTTGCGCCTGCGCCCGTCATGCGGTGTCCTTTCTCGCATGACCGGGGCCCTGCGTGGTGACGCGAGCTGCCGCCTCCGGGCCCTGACCGGTCATGCGGTGTGGTTTTTCGCATGACCGGGGGCCCTGCGTGGTGACGCGAGCTGCCGTCTCCGGGCCCTGACCGGTCATGCGGTGTGGTTTTTCGCATGACCGGGGGCCCTGCGTGGTGACGCGAGCTGCCGCCTCCGGGCCCTGACCGGTCATGCGTGCGCCTTCTTCTTCGATCGAGCCCGCTTCGCGCCGGGATCGAACGCGTCGCGCAGGCCGTCGCCGACCAGGTTCGCGCACAGCACCGTGACGATCAGCAGACCACCCGCGAACAGGAACAGCCACGGGTAGGTCAGCGCCGACTTGGTGCCCGCCGCGATCAGCGAGCCGAGCGACACATCCGGCGGCTGCACACCGAAACCGAGGAAGCTCAGCCCGGTTTCGGCCATGATCGCCGAGCCGACGGTGAGCGTGGTGTCGATGATCAGGATCGAGGCGATGTTCGGGATGATGTGGCTGAGGATCACCGTTCGGGTCGGTGCGCCCATATACCGTGCGGCCCTGACGAATTCGCGGTCACGCAGGCTGAGCGTCAGCCCACGCACGATGCGCGCGGAAATCATCCAGCCGAAGCAGGCCAGCAGGACGATCAGCAGCAGGATGGATCCGCTGCCCTTGGTGCGCGGCGCGAATAGCGCGATGATGATGAAGCTCGGTACCACGAGCAGCAGGTCGACCAGCCACATGATGGCGCGGTCGGTCCAGCCGCCGAGCAGCCCGGCCACCGAGCCGGCGGTTGCCGCGATGGAGGTGGAGAACAGAGCGACGCAGACGCCGATGACCAACGACTTCTGCATCCCACGCAAGGTCTGCGCGAGCACGTCCTGGCCGATCTGGGTGGTGCCGAAGGGGTGCTCGGGACTCGGCGGTTTGAGCAGCGCGGTGTAGTCCAACTGTTGGTAGTCGTAGGCAAGGAACGGCGGGAGCGCGAAGCTCGCGACGAACAGCGCGATCAGTATCAACGCGCCGGCGACGGCGGACTTGTTGCGCAGGAAACGCCGCCAGACCAGCTTGCGCCGCCCGGTCGCGGTGACCTTGGGCGCACCTTGGACGATGATTTCGGCTTCTGTCATGCTGCTTCCCTGGTGGGATTCGCGGGCCCTACGTGGTTACGTGGGCTGCCGCCTACGGGCCTGTGGCTCATCCCACACGCACCCTCGGATCGAGAATCGCGTACACGATGTCGGAGAGCAGACCCGACACCAGCACAACCAGGCCTGCGAACGCGGTCACCGTCACCACCACGTACAGGTCCTGGGCATTGATCGAGTCGACCAGCCATTCGCCGACGCCGTGCCAGCCGAAGATCTTCTCGGTGAACGTGGCGCCGGTGATCAAGCCACCGAGGCTGTAGGCGAACAGCGTCGCCATCGGGATCAGGGCGGTGCGCAGGCCGTGCTTGTACAACGCCTTGCTGCGGGTCAAGCCCTTGGCGCGGGCGGTGCGGATGAAATCACTCTGCAGTACGTCGAGCATGGCGTTGCGCTGGTAGCGGCTGTAGCCGGCCATACCACCGAGGGCGAGGCCCGCCGTGGGCAGGATCAGGTGCTGGACGCGGTCGAGCAGCTGCGGCCAGAAACCGTCGATCTTGCTCGCCGACGTCTCGCCGGTATAGAGGAAGATCTGCGAGCCGGTGAGCGAATTTATCTCCAGCGCACCGTATTTCAGCAGCGTGGCGAGCAAGAAGACCGGCGTGCTCAGCACGAGCAGCGACACCACCGTTGTGAAGTAGTCGCTGAACTTGTATTGCCGGATCGCCCCCGCCGCGCCGATCAGGACGCCGAGCACCGTGCCGACCAGCGAACCGACGATCAGCAGCCGCAGACTCACCGCGACCCGACGCGGCAGCTCCTCGCTCACCGGTTGGCCCGCCAGCGTGGTGCCGAAATCACCGTGTGGGATGCCTTTGATCCAGGTGAGGTAGCGCTGCGGGATCGGATCGTTGAGGTGCAACTCCTCGGCCTTGGCATCGATCACTGCCTGTGGCGGTCGCGGGTTTCGTTGTTCGAGACTGTCCAGGGGCCGGAACGTCAGTGACGCCAGGCTGAACGTCAGGAACGAAGCCAGCAGCAACAGCACGACATAGTTGAGCGCGCGTCGTAGCAGGAAGCCGGTCATCAGTCCTCTGGTCTTTCGGCTGGCGGGCCAGCGTCGGTATTGCCCCCGATCATAAGGATGCGGGTGCGTACGCGTGTGGCACGCGGTGTCCGGGCATGTCCACATCGATCTGGCGGTGAGCCGGGCGGCCGGGTCGTCCGGCAGGATGGAATAGGTGACGCTCTTGCACCTGCCCAAGCCGAAGATGGTGGCCACCGATGTGGACGGGACGCTCATCGATCACGACGAGCAGGTCACCGCACGGACCAGGGCTGCCGTGGACGCGCTGATCACCGACGGTGTGCCGTTCGTGCTCGCCACCGGGCGTCCGCCGCGCTGGATCGACCCGGTGGTCGACGGGCTGGGGTACGCGCCGCTGTGCGTGTGCGGCAACGGCGCGGTGATCTACGACAGTGCCTCCGATCGGGTGCTCGCCAGCATGACACTGGACGTGGCGACGCTCGGCTGGCTCGCGGACCTGGCCGAATGGGCGCTGCCCGGCTGCGGTCTCGCCGCTGAACGGGTCGGTGCGAGCGCGCACGACGCGGTGACGCCGCAGTTCGTCAGCTCGCCACAATACGAGCACGCCTGGCTGAATCCCGACGACACTTCCGTCGCCCGCGAGGAGGTCATCGACGCTCCCGCCATCAAGATGCTGGTCCGCCTACCGGGCGCGCGTAGCTCCGACATGCGCACCGTGCTCGCACCGCTGATCGGGGAGCGCGCCGATATCACCTACTCGACCGAGCACGGGCTCATCGAACTGTCCGCACCAGGCATCAGCAAGGCATCGGGCCTCGCGGTGGTCGCGCAGCGCCTCGGAGTGGCGGCCGACACCATTATCGCGTTCGGCGATATGCCCAACGACGTCCCCATGCTCACCATGGCAGGTCACGGCGTCGCGATGCGCAACGCCCACCCCGAAGCCCTCGCCGCCGCCGACGAGATCGCCGAATCCAACTCCGACGACGGTGTGGCCCGGGTCCTCGAACGCTGGTGGGTCTGAGTTTGTTTGGCCGCGGCTGCGCCGCGAACGGACAATGCTTGGTCTCGCTGCGCTCGGAACCGGGGGTTGGGCCGATGTGGTCGCGTTGGGTGGGGGACTGCGGCACCGGGCGTTTGCGGCTGCTGAAGTGGGCGGTGGACGCGCGGCCGCTGCTGGCGGCTTCGTCGCGGACGCGTCGGCTCCTACAGATGCGAGCGCGGCCGTGTTTTTGCAGCGTTTGTTTTTGCAGCGCGGCCGGGCCGCGAACGGGTGATGCTCGGTCTCTCGCTCGAAAGCGGCTGTGAGACGGCGTGCGGCGGGGGCGGTGTCGTTGCCGCGGTCAACGCGCAGCGTCTCGCAGTGGGGGTGCTGGAGCACGGTTGATCTTCTCCACGCCGATGCATGGCGTGCGGGACGGAACCTGGGACGGGCTGCTCGAGGTCGGTGGGTGTTGAGCCAGAAACATTCGGAGCCCGCGCGCTTGGTTGGCGGCGGGCTCCGAAGAGGGTGTTGCTGTGCGGGGTCGGTAATTCAGCCCTCGGGGGACGGGGCGTGCTCACCGGCGGGTGCCGGGGTACCCGCCGGGGCGACAGCTACCGGCGCAGGGCCAGCCGGTGTCTGGACATCATCCGGTGTCCGGCTGTCCTGGGCTGAGTCGGCGGGTGCTATCCCGGCACGATCCGGGGCGGGAGTGTCCGCGTTCGCCGATGCGGGGCCGGTGGGTGATTGGGCGCTGTCCGGTGTCTGGCCATCCGGGGCTGAGCTGGTGGGTGCTGCGGCAGGGTCCGGGGCGGGGGTGTCCGCGTTCGCCGATGCGGGGCCAGTGGGTGACTGGGCACCGTTTGTAGTCTGGTTGCCATCCGGAGTCGCGTCGACCGCGGGTACCGGGTCGCCCGTAGGGGCAGTCGGAGCTTGGGCTCCGTCCGGGGCCGGAACCCCTGCCGGAGCGGGACCTGCCACCGCACCGTTCCGGTTGCGGTTCACCTGTTGCTGGTAGGTGTCGTTGTAGGTCTTCCAGACCGTGGTGACGATTCCGGTGAGTTGGTTGAGAATCAGTGAGCCGTACTGGAAGTCGGCGCGCTGACCGTCCGGGACCGGGTACGCGTTCGTCGTCGGGAGACCGAGGATGCCCGCGTCGGCGCCGAGCTGGAGGAAGCGGTCCAGGATGGTGCCGAGCACCTCGACGACCTGCCCGTTCGGTGCGGTGTAGACATAGCCGTTGGTGAATTTGGCGTACTGCTGACCCTGCGCCGCAGGGAGCACGTCCGACTGCGCGCCGCCGAGCGGACCGTTCGGGCCGCCGGTCGCCGACCAGTGCCTGGCGATGATGTTCTCGTGCACCATGTCCAGCAGTTTGGTGGTCAGCGCGGCGAGGGCCGCCAGGTCGGTCTGGCCGCGCGGCGGGGTCTGGCTGTTCGGTCCGGATGCACCAGGGGCGCCGGCGGCGAGGTCGCGGATCCGGTCCATCAGCGCGTAAGCGGCGTCGCCGGGGCAGCTGGTGTTGCCGACGTCGCGGTGCGCGAAGACGATCGGCAGCCGCACGGCCTCACCTTGTGGGTAGGGGGTGAACTGGGTGCCCTCGGAGTACATCGTGGTGTAGCCCTTGGGGTCCAGTCCGGCGACTGTGGTGCGCCAGCCGATGAACTTGCCGATCGCAGTGAGCGATTCGTTCGTGGGCTGCTCGGATTCGTAGTTGCCCATCAGCGCGACACCGGACGTGTTCTCGTTGAACCCGCCCGCGTGTGCGCCTTGCACCGGGCGGTCCAGCCCGCCGAAGCGGCCCTCGAAGATCTGGCCGTACCTGTCGACGAGCGCGTTGTAGCCGATGTCGCACCAGCCGAGCGTTTTCGCGTGGTAGGTGTAGATCGAGCGGACGATGCCCGCAGATTCGGATTTGCTGTAGTCGTTGCGACCGGCGGTGTGATGCACGGTGACGCCACCGAGATCGTCGTCGTAGGTCGGCTCGTCGCAGCGGATCGATTCGTCGGCGCCCCATTGGGCGCGGGTGATCACGTTCGGCCCGCTGCCGGGCAGCGCTGCGGCCACGTTGTCGAGCGAGCCGTCGATGGCACCGCGCCCCGGATCGATGAGCACGGCGGTCAGCGCGTCGGCGGAGTGCTGCGCCGGGTCGTCCGAATGCAGGGCGGGCTGCTCGAGGGGGGTGGGGGTCTGCCGCGCGGTCTGTTTGCGGGTCACCAGTACCTGCACCGCGTTCGTATTGCCCACGTAGATCGGCTCGGTGCCGTCGGTGGCGCCCTTGCCGGAGCGGTCGGTGCGGTGCGTGTCGACCGGTTCGGTGTCGTACCAGGGGCCCCAGGTGCCGTCGGGTTGCCGAGCGCGGATCGTCGCCTTGGTGTTGTCCAACTCCTTGGCGGTGAGCGCGACCATGCTGAACGGGATGTCTCTGGACAGTTCTTTCACCTGAGCGCCGACCTGAGTCATCAGCTCGGGCGGCACGGCGCCAGGAGACAGCGCAGGGGTGTCAGGGGTGGTGCCCGGCTCCAGCTGGGCGGGGTCGGCGATGAAACGTACACCCCCCGGAGCCTGTTCTGGATTCGAACTCTGACTGTTGGGCATCGGACCCGAAGGAATGTTCTGGCCGTAGGTTTGGCCGGTATTCAGATTGGGCAAGGGAATTTCTTCGGGTAGTTGCACACCGGGTGGTAGCGGGAGTCCTTGCGGAACCGGAATGGACGTCGGAATCGGCAGCATGCGCAGATCGGAAAGATGTAGATCGGGCAGGTCGAGTCCGGTCAGTTCGCGCAGCGGCAGCACGATGTCGGGCATGCTGTTGAGCACGACCTCGGCGAGTTGGGCGGGCACAGCGGCCAGGTTGTCGTCGGTGGCGGTGCGGTACTCGGTCGAATCACCGAGCGTGAGCGCGCCGAACGGCGCTGCTACCGCGAGGGTGGTGACAACCGGGAGCACGTAGGAGCGTTTCGGTTTGCGGTACCGCACGAGTGTCTCCAATCAGGTCGAACCAACGACCATGAGCACAATCAGGGTTGCTTCTTGACGCATCAACAATCACAATAGCCACAATTGTCACACGCCTAAACCTCTGGTCGAGGATTATGATTGCTCGAATGTAGCTCTCGTATTGCGACCGGCTCGTTCGACATGCCGACATGTGCCGACCGGTCCCGGAAAGTGGGAGTGAACGGATGCGACGAACGCGGAACCGGAATGAGCAAGCCAAACGCCCGCCATCGAGGCAACGGTGGCGGGCCCGTGTGCAATCGACTTTCTCGCCGCGCCGTGTGCTGGTCAACGGCGGAACCGTGCTCCTGGCGGGCATCGTGTCCCTGCTGTGGGGCTGGTGGGGTGACGAGCCCTACCGCACCGTGGCCGGACCGGGGCACGGACGCGGCATGAGCCAGGTCGGCGCCTTCGAGAGCGCGCGCGACGGGTGGGGCGCGGAACGAATCCTCGCGCACTACTACCCCGGAGCGGCCCTGGGCGCCATCCCGCCGAACGCCGTCCGGGTCCGGCTCATGGAGCAGGACGACTCATCGCTGGATGTCTATGCCGATGCCGGTCTGTGGGTGGCGGGCCGCGAACTCGCGCCAGATCAGGCCGCGCATCTGACACCGCTGCCCGACGGCGGCGCGAACGTGGTCGTGACGGTCGGCTGCGACGGCGACGTGCTGTGGCAGACCGCGACCGACGATCCGTGGGCCTATCCGGTCGATCTTCTTCCAAATCGGCCGGCCGCGGAACATCTCACGTTGTGTGGCGGGCCGGCCTACCGCGGCACGCTCGGCGTGGCCACCGAGGACGGCGAAGCCCGCACGGTCAATCAGGTGGATGTCGAGGACTATGTACTCGGCGTTGTCCCGGCCGAGGTGCAGGCTGATTGGGCGGACGAGGGCGCGGCCGAGGCGCTGCGCGCGCAGGCGATCGCGGCGCGCTCGTACACCCTTGCCGAGCAGCGGTATCCGTACGCGCAGACGTGCGACACCACCGACTGTCAGGTGTACCCCGGCACCGCGAAGGAGGATCCGCGAGCGACCGCGGCAGTCGCCACCACCACAGGCATGGTACTGCTGCGCGACGGGCGGATCCTCCGATCGGAGTACTCCGCCGCACCTGACGGCGGGGAGCCCGCGGACATCTACACCTTCGATGTAGGCCCGGCGCCCAGTGACCTGTTCGCCACCGCCGCGCCCGAGGACCCGCGCGCGCAAGCGCCGATCACCGAGTCGATGATCGATGCCGAGTACCGGCGGATCGGCGGCGCGAACAGTGCGGTCGGGCAACCGGTCGGACCGGAGATGATCCTGCCGCAGCAAGCGGGGACCTACCGGAACTACACCAACGGTGTCATCATCGCGACGCCGACGCTCGGCGCGCGGGTCGTCGACTTCACAACGTTGCTGCAGATGGTGCCGGACCCGAAGGTGACCCAGGTGCCGCCGGTTGGTGGGGTGCCGCCGGTTGGTGGGGTGCCGCCGGTTGGTGGGGTGCCGCCGGTTGGTGGGGTGCCGCCGGTTGGTGGGGTGCCGCCGGTTGGTGGGGTGCCGCCGGTTGGTGGGGTGCCGCCGGTTGGTGGGGTGCCGCCGGTTGGTGGGGTGCCGCCGGTTGGTGGGGTGCCGCCGGTTGGTGGGGTGCCGCCGGTTGGTGGGGTGCCGCCGGTTGGTGGGGTGCCGCCGGTTGGTGGGGTGCCGCCGGTTGGTGGGGTGCCGCCGGTTGGTGGGGTGCCGCCGGTTGGTGGGGTGCCGCCGGTTGGTGGGGTGCCGCCGGTTGGTGGGGTGCCGCCGGTTGGTGGGGTGCCGCCGGTTGGTGGGGTGCCGCCGGTTGGTGGGGTGCCGCCGGTTGGTGGGGTGCCGCCGGTTGGTGGGGTGCCGCCGGTTGGTGGGGTGCCGCCGGTTGGTGGGGTGCCGCCGGTTGGTGGGGTGCCGCCGGTTGGTGGGGTGCCGCCGGTTGGTGGGGTGCCGCCGGTTGGTGGGGTGCCGCCGGTTGGTGGGGTGCCGCCGGTTGGTGGGGTGCCGCCGGTTGGTGGGGTGCCGCCGGTTGGTGGGGTGCCGCCGGTTGGTGGGGTGCCGCCGGTTGGTGGGGTGCCGCCGGTTGGTGGGGTGCCGCCGGTTGGTGGGGTGCCGCCGGTTGGTGGGGTGCCGCCGGTTGGTGGGGTGCCGCCGGTTGGTGGGGTGCCGCCGGTTGGTGGGGTGCCGCCGGTTGGTGCGTCCTCTGCTAATTCGATTACGGCTGCTGGTGCGATCCCGTCCAATGGTTCGGTTACGCAAAGTGACGCGACGCCGCCCACCAGCGCGGTCTCGCCCAGTGCTGCGCGGCCGACCCCCTCCAGCTCCATGGGACCCGCCCACCACCCCTGACGCCTGGCGGACGAGCGGCACACCACGGAGGCATCTCTCGACGTTTGCCACAGCGATGTGCCACTCATCGCAGGAAAGTCGGTCCGGCGGAGGCTTTTGGTCTCGAGCCGACCGATCCGGTTGGTGATCGCGCCCTCGGTCGCCATGGCGACCTCGAGCTGCGCGCCCGCGGTGAGGTCGTCGGCGCCGGATCGCCGCAGTGTGGCCGGCACGTCGAACTCCCAGAAATCATGTCGAACTCGTCGAAGAACCACCTGAGGTCTTGTTCGACCCGTCGGCACCATGCTCGGCCAATCGGTGGGGGCCCGAGGAGCCGGTCACACCCGCGCCTGTTCCGATGCGCTGGCATCCGAAATAGAGGTTGACCTTGACGTAGCGTCAACTTGCATGCTGATTGCACCGACGAGAGCAGAAGGGAGAACACGGTCATGGCCACGGTCACCGGAGAATGGTCCATTCAGGACTTGGCGAAGGCGGCCGGTACCACCAGTCGCACGCTGCGCCACTACGGGCAGCTCGGGCTGCTGCCGCCCAGCCGGGTCGGCGCCAACGGGTACCGCTACTACGACCAGGGCTCCCTCGTGCGGTTGCAACGCATCCTGTTGCTGCGGGAACTCGGCCTCGGCCTTCCGGTCATCGCCGAAGTTCTTGCCGGAGAACAGGACACCGCCGCCGCGCTGCGCACACACCTGGAACTGCTTCGGCAGGAACAAGATCGGATCCGGCGCCGGATCGAGTCGGTCCACATCACGCTGCAGAAGACGGAAAGAGGTGAACAACTCGTGGCAGCAGAAGTTTTCGACGGCTTCGATCACACCGAATACAGCGACGAGGTGATCGAACGCTGGGGCAAGGACGCCTACGAGAGCGGCGACCGCTGGTGGCGCTCGATCTCCGACGCGGACAAGAAGACGTTCCAGCAGACCCACCTGGACATCGCCGCCGACTACGGCCGGGCGCACGCCGCCGGGCTCGCGCCCGACAGCGGCGAGGTGCAGGCCATTGCCCAGCGCCATCACGACTGGATCGGGATCGGCTGGCAGGGTCGCCCTGTCGTCAAGGAGGCCTTCGTCGGTCTCGGTGAGATGTATGTCGCCGACCTGCGATTCGCGGCCAACTATGACGTGTATGGGGCGGGCACCGCGGAGTTCGTGCGAGACGCGATGAAGGTCTACGCCGAGCGTCGACTCTAGACCGCACCTGGCCGTCGGCCGGTACGCACAGGACGCGTACCGGCCGACGGCCATTCCGCACCCCCAGCGGCGCTCGCTTTCGGCATCGTCGGCGACGAACTCGGCCGCCCCGCAAGCGCTCTCGCCTTCCCGCAGTGTGGCCACCATCCATCGGCGCCGCGGCCTCGACCGCACCGGTGACATCTCGCAGACGGACTCATCCGCTTCGACGCGGTGCCCGACCGTGGCCGCCGTTTATGATCGGTCGTCGCCGGAGGGGCCGCGTCCGAGTGCGTGCATCAGTTGGTTTTCCGTGATCGGGGGGACCGGCAGCGGGTGGGCAGCCACCGCGCGCAGTCCATCGAGGATCAGGGCGAGGTTGCGGCGCCAGGCGCCGGGAGCGATATGGGTGGTGGCCTCGACGATTCGGGTGTGCGACCAGGTGAGGTTACCGCTGCCCACAGCGGCCAACGGTCCAGTGGCGGCGTGCGGGCGGAATTTCGCGATCCGCGCCCGTAGTCGAGCACGGCGATCCAGTCGGTGCGGGCGGCATGATCGGCCGCCGGCTCGCATCCCGGACGGCCGCGAACTCGACGTGCGATCAGTTGGGGCGAGCAGTAAACCGCCGCCCACAGGCGGCCGGTACAATGTTCGGCAAACATCCGGCGAAATTTGGATGCCCCCGGTGCGAAACCGTCCGCCGGAGCAGCGCCGCCCACCGCCGCATCCGACTCCACCCGGACGCGGCGGAGACTTCGGATACTCTGGGCTCCCGTGACCGTCGCATCGTCCCCGGGTAACTCCGTCAATTCCACCTCACAGTTCGATCTGATCATCGTCGGCTCCGGATTCTTCGGGCTGACCGTTGCCGAACGCGCCGCCACCGTGCTGGGCAAACGGGTATTAGTGATCGACCGCCGCCATCACATCGGCGGTAACGCGTACTCCGAACCAGATCCGGAAACCGGGATCGAGATCCACAAGTACGGCGCACACCTGTTCCACACCTCGAACAAGCGCGTGTGGGATTACGTCACCCAGTTCACCGAGTTCACCGGGTATCAGCATCGCGTCGTCGCGATGCACAAGGGACAGGCCTACCAGTTCCCGATGGGGCTCGGTCTGGTCTCCCAGTTCTTCGGCCGCTACTTCTCACCGGAGGAGGCGCGCGAGCTGATCGCCGAGCAGGCCTCGGAGATCGAGACCAAGGACGCGCAGAACCTCGAGGAGAAGGCCATCTCGCTCATCGGCCGCCCGCTCTACGAGGCGTTCGTGCGCGATTACACCGCCAAGCAGTGGCAGACCGATCCGAAGGAACTGCCCGCGGGCAACATCACTCGCCTCCCGGTGCGCTACACCTTCGACAACCGCTACTTCAACGACATCTACGAGGGTCTGCCCCGCGAGGGTTACACGAAGTGGCTGGAGAACATGGCCGCCTCCGACCTGATCGAGGTGCGGCTGAATACCGACTGGTTCGAGGTGCGTGACCAGTTGCGGGCCGAGAGCCCGGACGCACCGGTTGTCTACACCGGCCCGCTGGACCGCTACTTCGACTACAGCGAGGGCGAGCTGGGCTGGCGCACCATCGATTTCGAGACCGAGGTGCTGCCGACCGGCGATTTCCAGGGGATCTCGGTGATGAACTACAACGACGCGGACGTGCCCTACACCCGCATCATCGAGCCGCGCCACTTCCACCCCGAGCGCGACTACCCGACCGACAAGACCGTGATCATGCGGGAGTTTTCGCGGTTCGCGCAGACCGGTGACGAACCGTATTACCCGATCAACACCCCTGAGGACCGGGCCAAGCTGCTGGCCTACCGCGACCTGGCCAAGAACGAGACCGCGACGGCGAAGGTCGTGTTCGGCGGTCGCCTCGGCACATACCAGTACCTGGATATGCACATGGCGATCGGTAGCGCACTGAGCACGTTCGACAATGTGCTGCGGCCGCACCTGGAAGACGGGGCGCCGCTCGTGGACGACCAGGAGGCCAGATGAGTCACCGGACGATGAGCCACACGCACCGAGCCCTGCGCACCGAAGCCGTCCGGGTGCGGGCATCCCGCAACAATGCAGGAGCAGAATGACCTCCCAATCCATCTTGGAAGACATGACCATCGAAACCCGTGCGACTTCGCTGCTGCAGCGCATCATCCTGCCCCGGCCGGGTGAGCCGCTCGACGTGCGGACCCTCTACGTCGAGGAGTCGGCGACCAACGCCCGCCGTGCGCATGCCACCACCCGCACGTCGCTGTCGGTCGGTGCGGAATCCGAGGTCTCGTTCTGCACCTACTTCAACGCGCTGCCCGCGAGCTACTGGCGGCGCTGGAGCATCCTCGAGTCGGTCGTGCTCCGGCTGGAACTGGCCGGACACGGGCGCGTGGATGTGTACCGCTCGAAGGCCGACGGCTCGCGAATCCACGTGCAGGGCAAGGAGTTCGCGGTCGCGGCGGGTACCGACTCGGTTGTCGTCGAGTTCGAGGCCGACCTCCGCCCATTCGAGGACGGCGGCTGGATCTGGTTCGACATCACCACCGATACGGCGGTCACGCTGCTGTCCGGCGGCTGGTACGCGCCGGTCGAGGCGCCGGGCGAAGGCAGCGTCGCGGTCGGCATGCCCACCTTCAACCGGCCCACCGACGCGGTGAAAACCCTTGCCGCCCTCGGCTCGGACCCGCTGGTGCTGGAGAAGATCAAGGCCGTGATCATTCCGGACCAGGGCACCGAAAAGGTGGTCGACGAGCCCGGCTTCGCGGAATCGTCCGCGGCGCTCGGAGATCGGCTGGCCATCTACAACCAGCCCAACCTCGGCGGTTCCGGCGGCTACAGCCGGGTCATGTACGAGGCGCTGAAAACCACCGACGCCGAGTACATCGTCTACATGGACGACGACATCGAGATCGAGCCGGACTCGATCCTGCGCGCACTGGCCTTCGCCCGGTTCGCGAAGTCGCCGGTTCTGGTCGGCGGCCAGATGCTCAACCTGCAGGAGCGTTCGCACCTGCACGTCATGGGCGAGGTCGTCGACCGCGGCATCTTCATGTGGACCGCCGCGCCGAACGTCGAGTACGACCACGACTTCTCGAAGTACCCGCTCAAGGACCGGGACAACTCCAAGCTGCTGCACCGGCGTATCGACGTCGACTTCAACGGCTGGTGGACCTGCGTCATCCCACGCCGGGTCGCCGAGGAACTCGGCCAGCCTCTTCCGCTGTTCCTGAAATGGGACGACGCCGAGTACGGCCTGCGCGCCCGCGCCGCCGGGTACCCGACCGTCACCCTGCCCGGCGCCGCCGTCTGGCACATGGCCTGGAGCGACAAGGACGACGCCATCGACTGGCAGGCGTACTTCCACCTGCGTAACCGGTTGGTGGTAGCCTCGCTGCACCTGCCAGGTAGCGGTCGCGCGATGGTCGTCAACACGATCAAGGCGACCCTGAAACACCTACTGTGCCTGGAGTATTCGACGGTCGCGATCCAGAACCTGGCCATCCGCGACTTCCTCGCGGGCCCCGAACGGCTGTTCCAGCTGCTGCCGAGCGCGCTCGGCGCGGTGCACGAACTGCGCAAGCAATACCCGGATGCGGTGATCCTGCCTTCGTCCACCGAATTGCCGCTGGCCAGTCACATCGGCGTCAGCGCGGTCGGCGAGCCGGCCAACCCGATCGCCAAGGTGGTCCGGCTGGCCAAGGGCGTAGTGCACAACTTCCGCTCGGCCCACACTGAACATCACGAGACCCCGCAGCTGAACGTGCCGACGCTGGACGCACGCTGGTTCCTGCTCTCGCAGGTCGACGGCGTCACTGTCACCACAGCGGATGGTCGAGGCGTGGTCTATCGCAAACGTGATCCGCGCCAAGCGCTCGGTCTGTTCAAGGAGGCGATGCGCCTGCGCAAAGAGCTGGCCGCTCGCTTCCCGGAGATGCAGCAGCGCTACCGTGCCGCACATCCGCAGCTGACCAGCACGGCGGCCTGGGAGAAGGTCTTCGGCATCGGCGACGACACGAAGGGTGGACAGCGGTGAGCCTCGGAGCGAACGCGGCCGACGACGCGGCGGCGGTCCGGCCGCCGCAGAGCGCGAACGGCCACGGCGGCCCGGTGTCCGCGGTACCAGCGGCGTGCTGCGAGCAGGTATCACCCGAGGTCGCCGTCATCAACGCCGTGCAGGCCGCGCTCGGCAGCAAACCCACCGTGGTCTCCGCGGCGCGCGGCATGTCGCACTTCGGCGAGCACGCGCTCGGCTGGGTCGGCATCGCCGCCGCGGGCTGGCTGGTGGACAAACCACGGCGTAGGCAGTGGGCCGGGGTCGCGGTCGGCGCGGTCGGCGCGCACGCGGCCTCGATCGTCATCAAGCGCATCGTCCGGCGGCCTCGCCCGAACGATCCATCGGTGCAGGTCAACGTGGGTACCCCGAGCAAACTTAGCTTCCCGTCCTCGCACGCGACCTCGACCACGGCGGCGGCCGTGTTGCTCGGCCGATTGACCGGGCTACCCTTGCCTGCGGTGCTCGTCCCCCCGATGCTGCTATCCCGGGTGGTTCTCGGGGTGCACTATCCCTCCGACGTGCTCGCCGGTTCCGCGCTCGGTGCCGCGTCCGCCGCTGCCCTGCTTGCCGCCGAAAAGAGACTTGATAGTGACCGCACAAGAAAGAGCTTTGGTTGACATGAGTGAAGAGCCGACCGGCGCCGACCTAGCCGAGGCCGCCGTCAAGGGTCCGCCCAAGACGCTGGCCGGCGGTCTGTTCAAGGCTGTCCGGCCGCGGCAGTGGGTGAAGAACGTCCTGGTGCTCGCAGCGCCGCTGGCCGCGGGCACGGCCAGCGACGTGGACGTGCTCGCCCATGTCGGCATCGCCTTCGTGGTGTTCTGCATGGCGGCGTCGGGCATCTACCTGGTCAACGACTCGCTCGACGTGGAAGCCGACCGGGCGCACCCGACCAAGCGGTTCCGGCCGATCGCTGCCGGCATCGTCCCGGTGAACCTGGCCTACTTGCTCTCGGCGGTGCTGCTGGCCGGGGCGATCGCGGGGTCGTTCCTGGCTTCATGGCATCTGGCCGTGGTGATGACCATTTACATCGGAATCCAGTTGGCCTACTGCTTCGGCCTCAAGCACCAAGCCGTGCTGGACATCTGCATTGTGTCCTCAGGTTTCCTGCTGCGCGCGGTGGCCGGCGGCGCGGCGGCGAGCATCCCGCTCTCGCAGTGGTTCCTGCTGATCATGGCTTTCGGTTCGCTCTTCATGGCGGCGGGCAAGCGCTACGCCGAACTGCAGATCGCGCTGGGCACCGGCGCGAAGATCCGCAAGTCGCTCGAGTACTACACCCCGACATACCTGCGCTTCATCTGGACCCTGGCCGCGACGGCGGTGGTGGTGTTCTACGGGCTGTGGGCGTTCGAGCAGGACGGCAAGAATCACACCGAATGGTTCGCGATCTCGATGATTCCGTTTACCATCGCAATCCTGCGTTACGCGGTCGACGTCGATGGTGGCGAGGCCGGTGAGCCCGAAGAGATCGCGCTGGGGGACCGTATCCTCCAGTTCCTCGCAATTGCCTGGATCGGAGCGGTAGGTGTCGCTGTCTATCTCACCTGACGAGATGCTGGTAGCGGAGCGAACGGAATACGCGGGGGAGCGGCCGGCTGATGAGCTCATGCCCTCCGCATTGCGGTTCGCACGTCTATCCAAAGCCACGTTCGTCGGTGGGATCGCGCTCACCGTTGTCCTTTTCGCGGTCGGTGGCTGGCAGCGGCGCTGGATCGCCGATGACGGCCTCATCGTGTTGCGGACTGTTCGCAATCTGCTTGCGGGCAACGGCCCAGTCTTCAACAAGGGCGAGCGCGTCGAAACCAACACCAGTACCGCATGGACCTACCTCGTCTGGTTCTTCAGCTGGCTGACCCAGGCGCGACTCGAGTACGTGGTGCTCGGCGTCGCGCTGACGGTGTCGCTGGCCGCGGTGGCGTTCGCCATGTTCGGCTCGTCCCGGTTGTGGGGCGGGACCGGGTCGGGTCTGCTGCTGCCCGCGGGGGTGCTCGTCTACATCGCGCTACCCCCGGCCAGGGACTACGTCACCTCCGGCCTGGAGAGCGGCCTGGTGATCTGCTGGATCGGCTTGCTCTGGTGGCAGCTGATGCGGTGGAGCCAGGCGAAATCGGTTCGGCTGCCCGGTTTGCTCGGCTTGGTCTTCCTCGCCGGGCTCGCGCCGCTGATCCGTCCCGAGATGACGCTCGTCGGCGCACTGGCACTGCTGATGATCTTCCTTGCACCCATGCCGGAGAGCAGGATTCGCCCGATCGTGCTGCGCGTGGTGATCGTCGCGGTGGCCGGGCTGGTTCCGCTGGGCTACCAGATCTGGCGAATGGGCTACTACGGCCTGCCCTATCCGAACACCGCGGTCGCGAAGGACGCGGGCGGCGCTAAGTGGAGTCAGGGCTTCACCTATCTCTGGAATCTGGTCGGTCCCTACTTCCTGTGGGTACCGCTGCTGGTGCTGCTGATCGGCGGGGTGGTCGCGGCGCGCGCCCGTTCCCAGCGAATTGGGGCGCCGTCCGAGCACGCCGCGGACGAAGAGCGCGGTTGGTCGGTGCAGCGGGTTCGGGAACGACTGCGCTCGCCGGGCGCAGTGGTCACGCTTGTGCTGTTCAGCGGATTCATCTTGACCGTCTACGCGCTGCGCGTCGGCGGCGACTTCATGCACGGCCGCATGCTGCTTCCGCAGCTGTTCCTCCTGCTGCTTCCGGTCGCGGTGATCCCGATCCGGCTGCCGGAAGGCGGCTTGCGCGGGGCGACGGCCGCTGACTGGTCCTTCGCGGTGATCCTGTTCGCGCTCGTCGGCACCGCGGGCTGGGCGCTGTTCGCCGCCGGCACCACCGCGATCAAGACCGGCACCAAGATCACCTCGACCGGCATCGTCGACGAGCGCGTCTACTACGTCCTCAACACCGGTCACGACCATCCGATCCTGGCGGAGGATTACCTGGATTACCCGCGCATCCGCGCGATGGTCGACGACATCGCGGCCACCCCGAACGGCGGGCTGTTGCTCAATTCGCCTTCCTTCATGTTCTGGTATGTCGCTCCACCGCCGCAGCCCATCCCCGTCGGCGGCGTCGGCCACTCGGTTTACTTCTTGAATCTCGGGATGACCAGCATGAACGTTCCGCTGAACGTCCAGGTGATCGATCCGATGGGCCTGGCCTACCCGCTGGCCGCGCACACCGACCGGCTCACCGACGGCCGGATCGGGCACGACAAGAGCCTGTACCCGGACTGGGTCGTCGTGGACACCGGCATGGTGGACAGGAAACCGTGGATGCCCTGGTACCTGGACGAGAAGTGGGTGACCCAGGCGCGCACCGCGATGGGCTGCCCGGGCACCCAGGCGCTGATGATCTCCTACCGCGACCCGCTCACGTTCGAGCGCTTCCAGCACAATCTGCGCAATTCGCTGCGATTCGCCAAGTACCGGATGGATCGGGTGCCGAAGTACGACATTCAGCGCTGCGGGCTGGTCGATCCGTTTCCCCAGCCGGTCGTGCCACGCTGATCCGGACCCCGCTGGGCTCACCGTTCACGGTGGGCCCAGCGGTTCCATTGACGAATCCGATAAAGTGGCGTGCACCGCTTTATTTCGTTTTGATAACGTCCAGGCATCGATGCCGCGATAGGCTGCGATGCGTACGCCTCAGCTGTGGCGTCCGCTGATCGTGGGAATCGGCGGGTTATCGTGTGGACGGCTGCCACGGTCGCCGTAGAACGAAAGGTCGAAACTGATGCGAGGCGTGATCAGACGTCTGAATACTCGAAAAGCAGGGGCCCGGCTCAAGCGTTCGATGCTGGTGTCGCTGGCTGTTCTGCTACCGCTCGGGGTGTCGGTGGCAGGCCCTGCCGCTCCGGCGTCCGCCGCTCTCAATCCGGACGGCTTCGACTTCTGGGTCGATTCCGAGATGGGGCCGATCAAGTCGCGCGTCTTCCGCGCGGCCGACGGTAACACCGGGCGCGTCGTGTACGCGCTGGACGGCATGCGTGCGCGCAACGACCTCAGCGGCTGGGAGATCGACACCGAGGTCGCGCGCGAGCTGACCAAATGGAATATCAACGTCGTCATGCCGGTCGGCGGCCCGTCCAGCTTCTACGCCGACTGGAACGCTCCGAGCGACTTCTTCGGTCTCGGCAGCGCGGGCTCCTCGTCGACCGGTTCGGCGAACTCCGGCTCCGGTCTGCTGACCGGTTCCGTGGGCGGCCCGGGCAAGTCCAGCACCTACAAGTGGGAGACGTTCCTCACCACCAACCTGCGCTCGGCGCTGCGCGACCGGCTCGGGTTCAACCCGAACGGCAACGGTGTATTCGGCCTGTCCATGGGCGGCAGCGCCGCGCTGACGCTGGCCGCCTACCACCCTCAACAGTTCCGTTATGCCGGTTCGTACTCCGGCTACCTGAACATCTCCGCGCCGGGCATGCGCGAGGCGCTCCGCGTGGCGATGCTGGACGCGGGTGGCTACAACATCGACGCCATGGCGCCACCGTGGGGTCCGCAGTGGCTGCGGATGGACCCGTTCGTGTTCGCGCCGCAGCTGAAGGCCAACAACACCCGGCTGTGGGTCTCCGCGGGTAGCGGTCTGCCGAGCGGGGCGGACGGCCTGAGCTTCAATACCGTCAACGCGATGGGTCTGGAAGCGCTGGCGCTGGCCAACACCCGTGCGTTCCAGGTCCGCATGCTGACGCTGGGTGCGGGCAACATCACCTACGACTTCCCAGCCGTCGGAGTGCACAACTGGAACTACTGGGCCGACGAGGTGTATCGGATGATCCCGGATCTGTCGGCCAATATCGGCTGAACTATTTTGCAGCGCCTGCGGCGCTGCGTGTTCGCGGCCCCGGGAAGTCTCGCGTCCGAGCGATCGGGACTGGCGACTGCGTCGCATGCGCTTCGATCGCTCGGACGCGAGACGGGCCGCGAACGGTGCTCGTAAGACTCGCACTCGACGGGGCTGAGTTGGTCGGCGCCGTCCGTGAAGGACCGCCCTGTGTACTTGTGTGCAGGGCGGTCTTTCGAATATCCGCAGTGGCCTTCCAGCCGTTTTGTGGCTCGGTCCGAGCGGCCGAGGCCAACAGGTGCGGTGCATGCGCTTCGGTCACTCGGACCCCAAACGGGCCGCGAACGTGCTTGTAGGACGCTGTGTTTGTTTTGCAGCACCTTCGGCGCGTTGTTCGGCGGCCTTTTCGGCTTGCGACCGAGGGTTCGAGAAACATGCCGCAAACGTGCTCGTAAGGCGCGCACCCGACGGTGTGAGTTGGTCGGTGTTTGGAGAAAGAACGTTCGGTGTGTGCTTGTGCATCGGGCGGTCTTTCGTATTCCACAGTCGTCCGCGACTCTGTTTACAACGAATATGAAGCGGAAGACCTCTCGGTAGTTGTGGCAGGGATCACCATCTAGCAACATGTAGGCATCCGTTTTCGATTGATACACGAAGAACATGCACCGAGGTCGTTTCGTCCGTTCTTGGTGGACGTCGGGATTTCGGTGTCCGATGAGGGGCCGGTGGAGATCGCTAGAAATTTGCCGACCCGGCCGCCTGAGCGAAAGGGTCGAGTGTGATGCACAGTGCGCGCGGGAGACGCGGGCTCGATAGGTCAACAGGTTCATGGCTGCGGCGATCGGCTATCGGTATCGCGGCGGCGATGCTGCTGCCGTTCGGCGCGACCGTCATGGGCACCGGCGCCACCGCATCGGCGGCGTTCAACCCGGCGGCCTTCGACTTCTGGGTCGATTCCGGCATGGGCCCGATCAAGTCCCGGGTCCTGCGTGCCGCGGATGGCAACACCAACCGCGTCGTCTATGTGCTGGATGGCTTGCGGGCACCGGAGAACCTGAACGGCTGGGAGATCGAGACCAACATCCCCGAGGTGCTGGCCGGCCAGAACATCAACGTGGTCATGCCAGTCGGTGGAATGTCGAGTTTCTACGCCGACTGGAACGCGCCGAGCGAGTTCTTCGGCGTCCCGGCAGGCAGTGGCTCGAGCACCGGCTCCGGCGGGCTCGACGGGTTCGCCGGCGGGCCTGGCAAGAGCTACCGGTACCAGTGGGAAACGTTCCTGACCAACAATCTGCGCTGGGCCCTGCGCGACCGGCTCGGGTTCAATCCGAACCGCAACGGCGCCTTCGGCTTGTCCATGGGCGGCAGCGCCGCGCTGACGCTGGCCGCCTACCATCCGGACCAGTTCAGCTTCGCCGGTTCGTTCTCCGGCTACCTGAACAACTCCGCGCCGGGCATGCGTGAGGCCATTCGCATGGCCATGATGGACGCGGGCGGCTATAACGTCGACTCGATGGCGCCGCCCTGGAGTCCGCAGTGGTTGCACATGGACCCGTTCGTCTTCGCGCCCAACCTGGTCCGCAACGGCACGCGCCTGTGGATCGCCGCGGCGAGCGGTCTGCCAGGTGCCACCGACCAGCCGAGCTTCAATACCCTCAACGGCATGGAGTTGGAGGCGCTGGCGCTGGCGAACACCCGCGCGTTCCAGGTTCGAATGGGGACGCTGGGTGGCGGCAACGTTGTCTACTCCTTCCCGTCCTACGGCGTCCACGCCTGGAACAATTGGTCCGAAGAGGCCCTCAGGATGCTCCCGGATCTATCCGCCAACATCGGCTGAGTTATTGGCCGCGTTCGGCGCGGCGTGTTCGCGGCCCTTGTTGGCTCGCGTCCGAGCGATCGAGACCGGCGACTGCGTCGCATGCGCTACGTCGCTCGGACGCGAGTCGGGCCGCGAACGGGCAAAGCTCGGTCTCACTTCGCTCGGAACCGGAACTAGGCCGATGAATCCTGCGAAGTCGCGTCGGTGCTCCAGCGGAGCGGGACCACGCAGGACCAATGTTCGAGATGCTGTCCGACCTGAGTGCGAATCCTGGGGTAAGTGACCGTTCCCGCCGTGAATGGAATATCTTGGGTTCCAACACGACATCACCGCGAGAACGCGATAGGGTCACCGCACCATCACATACTGCGAACGGGCGGATTTCGGCAGTTGAAAGCCCCGGGCCTTGCTTAGGCGAGAGGTGTCGAATATCGTCCACCGAGCGCAAGTGTGACCAGAACGTTGTAGCGCCGTCGCTAGTACCGGAATGTCGGGATCCGGTGCGTCGTGACGTGTGTCTCGTTGGCAGCACGGGTGCTTCCGCCCCTCGAAGTGGCGAGCGGCACCACGACAGCAGAAAGAGAGCAGAATTCATGCGTTTCGGCAGGGCGGCCGCGCCGAAGAGAACCAAATCGGGACGGCGACGCGCACCTCGTGGTTGGCGTAATCGAATTCTGGCTGTTGGTGCCGCTGTAGTGGCGCTACCGATCGCCGCAGGGATGGTGATCCCGACTGTTGCCACCGCGGCGCCGTCGGCACACGCGCCGGTGCTGCGGTCTCCCGCGGGCGGCTACGAGGACCTGATGGTCCCCTCCAGCATGGGTCCGATCAAGGTCCAGGTGCAGTGGGCTTCGCGTGGCGGCAACGCGGCGCTCTACTTGCTCGACGGTCTGCGGGCGCGCGACGACCGCAACGCCTGGTCGTTCGAGACCAACGCGATGCAGCAGTTCGGCAACGACAACATCACCCTGGTGATGCCGGTCGGCGGCCAGTCCAGCTTCTACACCGACTGGTACGCGCCGTCGAACCTGAACGGCCAGAAGACCACGTACAAGTGGGAGACCTTCCTCACCAAGGAGCTCCCGACCTTCCTGGAGGGCTACGGCGTCTCGCGCACCAACAACGCGGTCGCCGGTCTGTCCATGGGCGGTAGCGGGGCGCTGGCCCTCGCGGCCTACCACCGCGACCAGTTCAAGTTCGCCGCCTCCTACTCCGGCTACCTGAACATCTCCGCGCCGGGCATGCGCGAGGCGATCCGCATCGCGATGCTGGACGCGGGCCGCTTCAACGTCGACTCGATGGCTGCGCCGTGGAGCCCGGCGTGGCTGCGGATGGACCCGTTCGTGTTCGCGCCGCAGCTGCGGGGCCTGCCGATGTACATCTCGGCGGCCAGCGGCCTGCCGGGTCCGTATGATCAGCCGAACTCGGCGGTCGGCGTGTTCAACACCAGCACCGCGATGGGGCTGGAAGCCCTCTCACTGGTGAACACCCGCGCGTTCCAGGCCCGTCTGAACTCGCTGGGCATCCCGGCCCGGTTCGACTTCCCGGCCGCGGGCACCCACACCTGGAAGTACTGGGAGAGTCAGCTGTTCGCCTCGCGCAACATGATCCTGGACGCCACCGGCGGCTGGTGACCTAGTTCGCCGCTTCGCGTATTCAGGCCGCACCGGTTTCGGTGCGGCCTGAATCGCGTTTCGGGGCAGGCTCGATCGAACCTGCTCGATAGCCTTCGGCACGAGCACGCGGATTCCTTGCCCAGCAAATCAGGCAACGCGGTCTGCTCGCAGCGCGTGTCTTCCCGAAACAACGCCAGTGCGGGAGTACAAAGCTCTTGTGGCAGGGATTACATGCGGTAATAGGGAAAGGCGCGGACGTCGCGGTGCTCGTCCGGCCCGCGGGCGGCTCATGCTGCTCGCCACCGCCATGGTGTTATTGCTAGCCGCGGGTTTGCCCGTCGACGCCCCTGCCGCCGCGCAGCCCACCGTGACTTCCACTCCGCCGCTTGTGGAGAAGGTCGTGTGGCTCACCGACCGGAGGGTCTCGCTGTGGGTCACCTCGCCGTCCATGGGGTCGCCGATTCAGGTGCAGCTGCTGCTGGCAAGAGACTGGAACACCCGTCCGGACGCCAGATTCCCGGTGCTGCTCCTGCTTGACGGCCTGCGCGCCGCCAACGACGAGAGCGGTTGGACCAAGGACGCGGGCGCGGTCGACTTCTTCGCCGACAAGAACGTCACCGTCGTGCTTCCGGTCGGAGGCCAGGCCAGCTTCTATTCCGATTGGCTCGAGCCGAACAACGGCCACAACTACAAGTGGGAAACCTTCCTGACCAAGGAACTTCCTCCGCTGCTCGAGAGCCAGTGGCGGGCAACGGAGGTGCGTGGCATGGAGGGCCTGTCGATGGGCGGAACGGCCGCCATGTTCCTCGCCGCGCGCAATCCCGGCTTCGTGAGGTACGCCGCCGCGTATTCAGGTTTCCTGACCACGACGACACTGGGCATGCCGCAGGCTATCCAGTTCGCTATGCGCGACGCGGGCGGATTCGACTCGGCCGCCATGTGGGGTCCGCCGACGAGTTCGGAGTGGGAGGGACACGACCCGTACACGCTGGCCGACAAGCTGAAAGGGGTCAGCCTCTACATCTCCAGTGGCAGCGGCGCGACCGGTCCCTACGACCATGCCTCCGGCATCCCCGGGCTGAGCACCAACGTCGCGGGTATGGGCCTGGAGCTCCTGTCCCGACTCACTTCGCAGAACTTTGTGACCAAGCTGGGCAAGCTGGCTATTCCGGCCCAGGTGAACTACCGCTCGTCCGGCACGCACTCCTGGCCGTACTGGGATTTCGAAATGCGCCAGTCCTGGACACATGCCGCGGCCGCGCTCGGTGTCGACCCGGGCAAGCCCGCCTGCGTGGCGGTTGGTGCGATCGACGCGGCGGCTGCCGTGAACGGCTGGCTCGGCGAGTGTCTCACCGGCGAGTACCAGGTGGCCGGTGGGGTGGCGCAGGACTTCAAGGGCGGCCGGGTGTTCTTCTCGCCTGGCAGCGGCGCGCACTCGGTGGGCGGCATGATCGGCGGCGGGTACCAGGCCGCCATGGGGCCGGCCGGGCTGCTCGGGCTGCCCACCGGCGACGAGCGCCCGCTGCCGGACGGCCGTGGCAGGCTGCAGACCTTCCAGAACGGCTCGCTGTACTGGACGCCGCAGACCGGCGTCCAGGCGGTGCGTGGCGCGATCCTGGAGGAATGGGGCAGGCAGGGCTACGAGCGCGGCCCTGCGGGCTACCCGATAGCACCGGAGGTCCAGACGCCGAACAACGCCGGCGCGGTGCAGGCCTTCGAGAACGGCCCGTTCTACTACAGCGAGAAGACCGGTGTGCATCGCGTCCAGGGCCTGATCCTGGGCAAGTACGCCCAAATGGGCTATGAGAACAGCTGGTTGGGGTTCCCGGTCGCCGAGGAAGAGCCGCTGAAAAATCTCGGCCGGTTCAGCTGCTTCGAGGGCGGCAACGTCTACTGGAGCCCGGTATCGGGTGCCTGGGCCGTGCAGAACGGTTCGATCTTGGACGCCTGGCGCGACGCCGGATACGAGAACGGCAAGCTCGGGTATCCGATCAGCGACCAGTTCCCCATTCCTGGCGGTGTGCAGCAGAACTTCCAAGCCGGATTCATCACGGTGCGCGACGGCGCACCGGAAGTTCACAGCATCTGAATACAGACCGGTCTGTTAAAGGATGAGATGCGCTTCTGAAATGGCCAGCACGCATGAGCTGCAATCACCCGCCGCTGCGAGTCGATATCGCGTTATTCCCTACGCACCGCATCGTCCTCCCGAATCAAGCATTCGGGTGCTTCGCCGCCCTCAGTGAAGGTTGAAAATCGCGCCTCGATCTCGCCTTCGGAACGGCCACCCACCAACCATCCGGGCGGCACCCCGAACCGCGGTCGCCAGCCCCGATCACCCCAACTTTCGTTAGAAGCGAGACCGAGCTATTTCCCGTTCGCGGCCCGGCTCGCGTCCGGGCGGTTGACGCGCCCGCGACCCAGTCGCCAGTGGCAGCTGCACAAACGCAGGCGCAAGGGGGTCGCGAACACGCAGCGCCGTCCGGCGTAGCCCACCCCACTATTACCGCGATCACTCGGCCGGGCTCCCCGTTTCGAGCGCAGCGAGACGGAGCATTGCTCGTTCGCGGCCGGCCCGGGTCTAGGCGGCCCACGTGTTCGCGACCTAGTCGTCAGCGGTAATGGGTTTGCGAGCACGCAGCGCTGCGCGGGCGGTCAGTCCCACCGAAACGATCGTCTGCTAGCGCGACCACTCGGCCGGCCTCCCAATTCCGAGCGCAGCGAGACCGAGCATTGCTCGTTCGCGGCCCGGCTCGCGTCCGAGCGGCCGACGCGTCCGCGACGAAGTCGCCAGCGGCGGTCGCTCGGACGCGAGCCATGAAGGGGCCGCGAACACGCCGCGCCGAAGGCGCGGCAAATCAAACACAGCCGCGAACACGCAGTGCCGAAGGCGCGGCAAATCAAACACAGTAGCCTGGTGGTCGACCCGACCCGCTTCGCGAACAGATCGAGGACAAGAATTCATGCATCGGACCCGTGGAAAGGTAGTCGGCGTGGTTGCCGCGATCGCAGCGACCGGCCTGCTCACCGCGTGTGGTGACAATGATTCGACCGTATCGAGCACGCCGTCCCGCACGACGACGGCGACGCAGCAGGCCACCTCGTCGACCACCGCCATCGCCACCGGAGAGCCCGCGCCGGAGCAGCCGCCCACGAGCACGGAGGCGCAGGAACGGCCGCAGCCGGTGCCTACCGAGGCCGCTCCGCCCGCGGACACCTCGAAGCTCACCGACAAGGACAAGAGGTTCATCGACGAGCTGCAGAAGCAGGGCATCACCCCCGCCACGCCCGACATCGCGCTGAGTATCGGCGCGTATGTCTGCCAGGGCACCGCGGCGGGCGCGTCTGATCAGGATCTGATGACCTTCGTCACCGCGATGGCCGGTTCGGACCCGTCCTTCGATCCGGCGAAGATGCCGGTCGAGCGGGCCGGGCAGATCTACATCTCCGCCGCCAAGGCGACGTACTGCCAGTGAGTGTGCGCAGCCGTTCGACGTCCCGCCGGTCCAAGCGGGCGGGATGTTTGATCTTGATCGGCGTCGTCGTGCTGATCATCCTTGTCGCCCTGCTGCTGTGGTATCTGCTCGCGGGGCGGTTGCGGCCGCCGGAGCCGGGACCGAAGCCGCCGGAGCGACCGACCTCACAGCCTGCGAGTTGTCCTGACGTACAGATGGTTTCGGTGCCAGGCACCTGGGAGTCGAACAGCTACGACGATCCGCACAACCCGGCCGCGAACCCGTTGTCGCTGATGCTCAACGTCTCCGATCCGGTTGCGCAGCAGTTCCCGCACGAGCGGCTGGACGTGTACACCGTCCCGTACGTCGCGCAGTTCTCCAACCCGATCGCGATTCCGCCGGACGGCCAGCAGTCCTACAACAACAGCCGCTCCGAGGGAACCAAGCGGATGGTCGACGCGATGGTCGCCCGCAACAAGGAGTGCCCGCTGACCACCTATGTGATTGCCGGGTTCTCCCAGGGCGCGGTGATCGCGGGCGATATCGCCGCGCAGATCGGTGCGGACAACGGCCCGGTGCCCGCCGACCTTGTGCTCGGCGTGATGCTGATCGCCGACGGCAGGCGTACCGGCGACACGGGGCCGGGCCAGGCGATCCAGATCGGCACGCCCCCGCCAGGCGTGGGTGCCGAAGTCGCGCTGAATGGGCTCAACGTGCCGGGCATCACGATGACCGGTCCGCGTCAAGGGGGCTTCGGCTCGCTGGCCGACCGTACCTACACGATCTGCGCGCCAGGCGATCTGATCTGCGACGCACCGAGGGAGGCGCTGAGCCCGTGGAACGTCGTGGTCAGCCTGAACACCCTGGTCCGCGCGGTGGGCAATCCGGTGCACAGCCTCTACAACGGCTTCGTCGTCGACGTCGACGGCACCACCGCGACACAGTGGACGGCCGGCTGGGTCGACGGTCTCATCGAGACAGCGCCGCATCCGCCGCATCCGTGAGAATTCACAGCACGTGAGATACCCCGCAGGCGGATGGCGTGACAAGCGCAACTCGAGTCGGGCAGCACGCTGTAAAGTGCGCTGGTGATCGCGACGCCGGGCAACGCCGTACGCACCGGCGTCGCGCCCGATTTTCCCCACAGCCAGGAGCATGAGTTCATGACAGATGCCGCCGCTAGCGATCGCTTGCGGGTCGCTCGAAACGGCACCGCACCGGCCACCACGGCGAGCCGTGAAGCGGATGCTGCGTTGACCGCGCTGGGTACTCCGTTGCGCCCGTTCCGCTTCGCGGCGGCGGGCGAGGGAAACAAGCAGGAGGGCGGTGCCCGCAAATTCGTCCAGACGGCGCAGCAGGCCGAGGAGTACGGCTTCGACACCTTCGTGGTGCCCGACCACCTCGGTGAGCAGATCGGACCGATCGCCGCGCTAGGCGCACTCACCCAGGCCACCGAGAAGATTCGCCTGGGAACCTCTGTTCTGGCGAACGGTTTCCGGCACCCTGTCGTGCTGGCCAAGGACCTGGCCACCATCGACGTGCTGTCCAAGGGCCGGCTCGAGGTCGGTCTCGGCGCGGGATGGATCAAGGAAGAGTTCGAGAACGCGGGCCTCCCCTACGAGTCGCCAGGCATCCGGCTGGAGAAGCTGGACGAGGCGTTGACCATCCTCGACGTGCTGCTGCGCGGCCAGGAGTGCACCTTCGACGGCAAGCACTACCAGGTGCGCGGCATCAAGGGCACGCCACGGCCGCGGCAGGGTCCGCGCCCGCCGATCTGTACCGGCGGCGGCGGTCCGAAGATGCTGCGGCTGGCAGCCAAGCACGCGGACATCGTCTCCGTCGTTCCGGTCACCACCAAGAACGGCAAGGGCCTGCTGTCCGGCATCACCATCGAGAAGGCCGTGGAAAAGGTGAACTTGATCAAGGAGGCCGCCGGTGACCGGTTCGCCGACATCGAGCTGAACTGGGCCATCACCGCTGTCGTGATCACCGACGATCGCGAGAAGACCGCGGAGATGGCGCTTTCGGCGTTGGATAGGGGGCTGCACCCGAATCTCGAGGTGGACGTTCAGCTGTCCGTCGAGGACATCCTGAACTCCCCCTATGTGGCGATCGGCACATTCGAAGAGATCGCCGAGCAGATCCGACGTGTGCGCGACCTCACCTCGATGTCGTACGTGGGTGTATTTCCCACTCAGATGGACGCGTTCGCCCCCGTGATTCCCCTGCTGCGGGACGAGTGAGCCGGTCTTCTCTGTAACATGACTCTGGTTTGAGTAAATCTAGCCGATAGCGGTCACCGCGCAGACCGCACAAAATCTGCAGGCCGGCTCTGCACTTGGAGCAACCCGCGGGCGAAAGCGAGTCGGGGCCACACAGGTAACAGCGGCGATCTCGCCGTCTTGCTGCGTGTGCCTCGGAGGAGAAGAAGGAATGGAAGAGACTTTCGACGACTACCTGGACGAAACCGGGAACATCCGCATTCCCGAGGATCACACCCTGGTTGATCACGTCGAGAAGCACACCCGGAACGACGCGAACACCCTGGCATATCGCTACATCGACTACTCGCGGGAGCGCGACGGCGAGGCGCAGGAGCTGACGTGGCGTGAGTTCGGTATCCGGCTGCGCGCGGTGGCCGCTCGATTACAGCAGGTGACCAACCCGGGCGACCGGGTCGCGATCCTCGCTCCACAGGGCTTGGACTATGTGATCTCCTTCTTCGCCGCGATCTACGCCGGCACCATCTCGGTGCCGCTGTTCGACCCGGACGAGCCCGGCCACACCGATCGCCTGCACGCTGTGCTCGGCGACTGTGAGCCCTCGGCCATCCTGACCGCCAGCTCCTCGGCGGCCGGGGTCCGGCAGTTCTTCCGCTCGTTGCCCGCCGCGCAACGCCCGCGCATCATCGCCGTGGACGCGATCCCGGACGGCGTCGGAGAGAGCTGGGTGCGCCCGGACGTCGCGGTCGACGACATCGCCTACCTGCAGTACACCTCGGGTTCCACCCGGGTGCCGGCCGGTGTCGAGATCACCCACCGTGCGGTGGGCACCAACCTGTTGCAGATGGTCGACGCGATCAACCTGGACTGGAACTCGCGTGGCGTCACCTGGCTGCCGTTGTTCCACGATATGGGCCTGCTGACGGTGATCCTGCCCGCTGTGGGTGGCAAGTACATCACCATCATGTCGCCGAGCGCGTTCGTGCGCCGCCCCTATCGCTGGATCAAGGAGCTGGCCGCCGCTAACGACGGCGCGGGAACCTTCGCCGCCGCGCCGAACTTCGCGTTCGAGCACGCGGCCGCGCGCGGCCTGCCGAAGAACGGCGAGTCGCTGGATCTGTCGAACGTCATCGGCCTGATCAACGGCAGCGAGCCGGTCACGACCTCGTCGATGAAGAAGTTCAACGAGGCATTCGCCCCGTACGGTCTGCCCAAGACCGCCATCAAGCCGTGCTACGGCATGGCCGAGGCGACGTTGTTCGTCTCCGCCACCAAGGCCGAAGACGAGGCCAAGGTCACCTATGTCGACCGCAATGAGCTCAACGCGGGGCGCATGGTAAAGGTCGAGTCGACAGTCGAGAACGCGATCGCCCAGGTGTCCTGCGGTTATGTCGCGCTCTCGCAGTGGGCCGCCATCGTCGATCCGGAGTCGGTCGACGCCGAGGGCGGCGGCCAGGAGCTGCCCGACGGCCGGGTAGGCGAGATCTGGCTGCATGGCAACAACATGGGCATCGGCTATTGGGGTCGTCCCGACGAGACCGCGGCGACCTTCCGGAACAAGGTCACCCAGCGTCTGACCGAGGGCAGCCACACCGACGGCACCGAGCCGGACGCGAACTGGATGCGCACCGGCGACTACGGCGTCTACTTCGAGGGCGAGCTCTACATCACCGGTCGCGTCAAGGACCTGGTGATCGTGGACGGACGCAACCACTACCCGCAGGACCTGGAGTTCTCCGCGCAGGAGGCGAGCAAGGCGCTGCGGCCCGGCTTCGTCGCCGCGTTCTCGGTGCCTGCCAACCAGCTCCCGGCCGAGGTGTTCGAGCAGGGCAGCCATTCCGGTCTGAAGTTCGACGCCGACGACGCCTCCGAGCAGCTGGTCATCGTCGCCGAGCGCGGACCGGGTGCGGGCAAGGCCGACCCGTTGCCGATCGCCGACGCGGTGCGGGCCGCCGTCTCGCTGCGCCACGGCGTGACCGTTCGCGATGTCCTGCTGGTACCCGCAGGTTCGATTCCGCGCACATCCAGCGGCAAGATCGCCCGGCGGGCCTGCAAGGCCGCCTATCTGGAGGGAACACTGCGGGGTGGTTACGCCCAGCAGGCGTTTCCCGATGCACCGGAAGAGTAATTGCCAAGGGCGGCCTCGGACCGACCATCGATGCTCGGCGCCGACCCTCCCACGCGCCGAGCGACAATTCACGGTACGCCCGGTACGCAGACAGGTAGCTTGAGGAATTGATGGCTGACAACGAGGGCACGCCCACCCAGACGATCGAGACCCTACCCGCCGAAGCACCCGCCCCCGCGGCAGCCGGGGGTTCGGCCGAGTCCACGAAGGACGGCGCGCAGACCGACCTGTCGGTGGCGGAGCTGCGCGAGTGGTTGCGACGGTGGGTTTCCGAAGCGACCGGACAGCCGATCGGGCAGATCACCGTGGACCGGCCGATGGAGGAGTTCGGGCTCGCCTCGCGCGATGCCATCGCCCTGTCCGGTGACATCGAGGAACTGACCGGCGTGATGCTGACGGCCACGGTCGCCTACCAGCATCCGACCATCGCCTCGCTCGCCGAGCGGATCATCAACGGTGAGCCGGAGGCGCCGGAGGAATCGTCCGACGACGCCTTCTACACCGCGGGCTACACGCCGGGCGCTGCGCATGACATCGCCATCGTGGGTATGTCCACCCGGCTGCCCGGCGCGGGCACCACGCCGGAGTCGACCTGGGAATTCCTGATCGGACGCGGTGACGCTATCCGCGAGCTTCCCGAGGGCAGGTGGGCCGAGTTCTCCAGTGACCCGGTGGCGGCGAAGGCGATCGCCGAGGGCAATAGCCTCGGTGGCTATCTCGACCAGGATGTGGTGAAGGGCTTCGACGCGGAGTTCTTCGCGATGTCGCCGATCGAGGTCGAGCGGGTCGATCCGCAGCAGCGCCTCATGATGGAGCTGACCTGGGAGGCGTTGGAGCACGCCAGGATTCCGGCGAGCGACCTCAAGGGCGAGCCGGTCGGTGTCTTCATCGGCACCTCGACCAACGACTTCATGCTGATCGCCGCGCTCGGGCTCGGCGAGGAGGACCCGTCCGCGCCCGCGTCGGCCGCCGCGTACGGCTTGACCGGCAGCTCGTCGGGCATCATCTCCAACCGCGTCTCCTATTTCTACGACTTCCGCGGCCCCTCGGTCGCCGTCGACACCGCGTGCTCGTCCACGCTGGTCGCGGTGCACCAGGCGGTGCGTGCGCTCCGTGATGGCGATGCCGACGTCGCCTTGGCGGGCGGCGTGAACATGCTGCTCGCGCCGATGGCTACGCTCGGCTTCGACTCGGTGGGGGCGGTCGCGAAAAACGGTCGGATCAAAGCGTTTTCGTCCGACGCCGACGGCATGGTGCGTTCCGAAGGCGCCGGGCTGGTGGTGCTCAAGCGACTCGCCGACGCCGAGCGCGACGGCGACCGGATCATGGCCGTCATCAAGGGCTCCGCGGTCAACAACGACGGCCGCTCCAATGGCCTGCTCGCCCCGAACCCCGACGCCCAAGCCGACGTGCTGCGTCGGGCTTACCGGGACGCGGGCGTCGTGCCCTCCACCGTCGACTACATCGAGGCGCACGGCACCGGCACACTGCTCGGCGACCCGATCGAAGCCGACGCGCTCGGCCGGGTGGTCGGCCGCGGCCGTGAGGCCGACAAGCCGGCACTGCTCGGCTCGGCGAAGACCAACTTCGGTCACCTGGAGTCCGGCGCGGGTGCGGCGAGCCTGGCCAAGGTGGTGATGGCGTTGCAGCACAACGTGCTGCCGCCCAACATCAACTACGAGGGGCCGAACCCCTATATCCCGTTCGACCAGGCACACCTGAAGGTCGTCACGGAGCCGACCGAATTCCCGCGCTACAGCGGCACCGCCACCATCGGCATCTCCGGCTTTGGGTTCGGCGGCACCAATGCGCACGTCGTGCTGCAGGAGTACACGCCGAGTGCGACCGACGGCGCGGCCCCCGCGCCCGCCTCGGTGGCCGAGGTCGCCGACGTCGAGGTCGCGCTGGACGACGAGACCACCGACGTGGTCGCGGAAGCCGCCGCCGTCGTCGCGGAGGCCGAGACCGCCTCGTCCGTCGCCGAATGGACCACCGAGCGCACCGAGCCGCTGCCGATGATCCTGCCGGTGTCGGGCTACCTGCCCTCGCGTCGTCGCCGCGCCGCCGCCGAGCTGGCCGACTGGCTGGAGTCCGAGGCGGGCTCGCGGACCCCGCTGGCCGACGTGGCGCGCTCGCTGGCCAAGCGCAGCCACTGGCGCTCACGCGGTGTGGTGCTCGCCAAGACGCATGAGGAAGCGATCGCCGGACTGCGGGCCATCGCCGCGGGCAAGCCGGGCCCCGGCGTGTTCACCGCCGACGCCCCGGCCGCGATGGGTCCGATGTGGGTGTTGGCCGGTTTCGGCGCACAGCACCGCAAGATGGGTAAGCAGCTCTACCTGGAGAACTCGATCTTCGCGAAGGCCGTCGACGAGGTTGACGAGCTGGTTCAGGACGAGGCCGGATACTCGGTGCGCGAGATGTTTCTGGACGACAGCCAGGACTACGACGTCGGCACCTCGCAGGTCGGCATCTTCACCATCCAGATCAGTCTCGCCGCGCTGCTGCGCGCGCACGGTGCCGAACCCCAAGGCGTGGTCGGCCATTCGATGGGCGAGGTGGCGGGCGCCTACATCGCGGGCGGTCTCGGCCTGGAGGACGCGGTTCGTGTGATCTGCGCCCGTTCCCGCCTGATGGGCGAGGGCGAGCAGATGATCAGCGACGACGATGTGCGCAACATGGCGCTGATCGAGTACAGCGCCGAGGACGTCGCGAAGCTGCTGCCGGACTACCCGGATGTCGAGGTAGCGGTGTACGCGGCGCCGACCAACACCGTGATCGGCGGTCCGCAGGACCAGGTCGCGGCGATCGTCGCGCAGGTCGAGGCCGCGGGCAAGTTCGCCCGCGTGCTGCAGACGCGCGGCGCGGGCCATACCTCACAGATGGATCCGCTGCTCGGCGAGCTGGCCGCGGAGCTGGCGGGCATCGAGCCGACCAAGCTGAAGCACGGCCTGTACTCGACCGTGCACAAGGAGAAGTACATCCGTCCCGGTCACGACCCCGTCCACGATGAGGACTACTGGGTCAAGAACATGCGCCACAGCGTGTACTTCACCAACGCGGTGAGGCTCGCGGTGGACACCGGGCACACCACATTCCTGGAGTTGGCGCCGAATTCCGTTGCGCTGATGCAGGTTCTGGGTACCACCTTCGCGGCGGGCGTGCACGACGCGCAGCTCATCCCGACGCTCAAGCGCAAGGAGGACGAGTCCGCGGGTGTCATCGCCGCACTCGCTCAGCTCTACGTGAACGGCCACCCGGTGGATCTGCCCTCGCTGCTGGCCACGGGCGATTACGCCGACATTCCACGAACCACGTTCCTGCGCAAGGAATACTGGCCCAAGGCGAAGATGTCTGCGAGCGGCACCGGCCGGTTGCCCGGAGCGCACGTCGCGCTGCCCGACGGCAGGCATGTCTGGGAGGTGCGGGCGTCGTCCGTCACCGATCTGGTAGCGCTGGTGAACTCCGCTGCGGCGCAGGTGCTCAGCGATGTGTCGCCGGGCGCCTCGATCCCGCGCGGCGCGATCCCGGCCTCGGGCACGCTCACCACGACACTCACCCAACACCCAGGCGGCGCGTCGGTGCAGGTGCACGCCAATGAGGGCGCCGCATTCCGGCTGCTGTTCGACGCGGTGGTCACTTCGGGTCAGCCCATCCACCCGGTGCCGCTGCCGGAACCCGCTGTGGCCGAGTCGGTCCCGGCCGCCACTACGGTGCAGCAGGGCGATGCCGACATCGAGATCGTGGAGACCTTCGGCGAGCGGTGGGACCCGAACGGCACGCAGACCGTGGAGGACCGGCTCGCGCTGATCGTCGCCGAGTCCATGGGCTACGCGGTCGAGGACCTGCCGATGGAGATCCCGCTGATGGAGCTCGGCTTGGACTCGCTGATGGCCATGCGCATCAAGAATCGGGTCGAGTACGAGTTCGACATCCCGCAGCTGCAGATTCAGGCCGTGCGTGACGCGAGCCTCCACGAGGTCGGCAAGGTGCTGCGCTACGCCATCGAACACCGCGACGAGGTGCAGGCGATGGCTGACAAGCAGGCCGCCGACAAAGCCGCGGGTGGCTCGGGCGAGCTGACCGTCGACGGCGATTTCATGGCCGCGGCCAGGGCTGCCCTCGCCACCGGCGCGGACCCGGCCGCCGCGGCATCGGACACCGCTGCCGCGGCGCCGGAAAGCGCTGCGCCCGAAGCCGACTCGGGCTTGGTCTCACAGCCCGCTCCCGCGGTGGCAGCGGCTCCGGCCACGCCCGCCGCGGTCTTCGGCGGCAGCCAGCCTGCCGATGAGGACGACGTCCCGCCGCGCGACGCCGCCGAACGCCTGACCTTCGCCACCTGGGCGGTGGTGACCGGCAAGTCGGCCGGGGGGATCTTCAACACCCTGCCGATCTTGGACGAGGACACCGCCGAGAGGCTGGCGGCGCGTCTCAGTGAGCGGGTCAAGGCCGAGGTCACCGTCGACGACGTGCTCGACTGCGAGACCATCGAGCAGCTGGCCGACATCGTGCGCGAGCTGGAGGACAGTGGCGCCGATGTGGACGGTTTCGTTCGTCCGCTGCGTGCGCGGCCGGAAGGCTCGACTGCGGTGCCGGTCTTCGTGTTCCATCCGTCCGGCGGCAACACACTGGTCTACGAGCCGCTGCTGAAGCGCCTGCCCGCGGACACACCCATGTACGGCTTCGAGCGGGTCGAGGGTTCCATCGACGAGCGGGCTCGCCAGTACCTTCCGGAGCTGCGCAAGATCCAGGGTGACGGTCCGTTCGTGCTCTACGGATGGTCGCTCGGTGCGGTGCTGGCCATGCAGACCGCGCAGTTGCTGCGTGCCGAGGGCGCGGATGTGCGGGTGGTCGGCCTGATCGATCTCGCCATCCCGACCGAGGGGGAGGACAGCAGCCCTGACGAGCGGGTGCGCCGGATCGAGCGCTACCAGGCTTTCGCGAAGAAGACCTACGGCGTCGAGGGCGAGTTGGATCGTGACCAGCTGGAAACGCTGGCCGGGGCCTCGGACGAAGAGCAGTTCAAGATGATCAGCGATCTGATCAAGATCAGTGGCGCGAAGATTCCCGGCGGTGTACTCGAGCACCAGCGCACCTCGTGGATCGACAGCCGTCATCTCGCCAGGACCCAACCGTCCCACTACGACGGCAATGTCGTGCTCTACCTCGCCGACCGCTACCACGACGGCATGATCGAGCTCGAGCCGCGCTTCGGCGACCGGGTGCCGAACGGCGGCTGGGACGACTATCTGACGAACCTGGAGATCATCCACATCGCGGGTGATCACCTGCAGATCATCGATGAACCGCGGATCGGGAAGATCGGGGCCGACCTGACCGCGAAACTCGCCGTGATCGAGGCGAAAGGGGTGAAGTGAGCACTACGGCCGAGAAACTCGCCGACCTGCGCAAGCGACTGGAGTTGGCGCAGGAGCCGGCGGGTGAGGCGGGGGTGGCCAAACGGGCGAAGAAGGGTATCCCGAGCGCCCGCGATCGGATCAACATGCTGCTCGATCCGGGCACCTTCGTGGAAATCGGTGCGCTCGTACGCAAGCCGGGCGATCCGGCCGCGCTCTACGGCGACGGCGTCGTCACCGGCCATGGCCTGGTCGAAGGCAGACCGGTGGCGGTGTTCTCGCACGACCAGACCGTCTACGGCGGTTCGGTCGGCGAGATGTTCGGCCGCAAAGTGGCCGGGATGCTGGAGTACGCGGCCAAGGTTGGCTGCCCGGTGGTCGGCATCAACGACTCCGGCGGCGCGCGCGTCCAGGAGGCGGTGACCTCGCTGGCGTGGTACGCCGAGCTGGGGCGGCGTCAGGAGCCGCTGTCGGGTCTGGTCCCGCAGATCTCGATGATCCTCGGCAAGTGCGCGGGCGGTGCCGTCTACGCCCCGATCAACACCGACGTGGTGGTGGCGACCGAAGAGGCGTACATGTTCGTCACCGGGCCGAAAGTGATCCGGGAGGTGACCGGCGAGGACGTGAGTCTGGAGGAGCTCGGCGGCGCGCGCAGCCAGGCCGAATACGGCAACATCCACCACGTCGCCAAGGACGAGGTCGCCGCGTTCGAGTGGGTGCGGGATTATCTGAGCTACCTGCCGACCAGCTGCCAGGAGCCTGCGCCGATCGTGAACCCTGGTCTGGAGCCAGAGCTCACGGACAGCGACCTCGAGCTGAACTCGATGATCCCGAATTCCGACAACGCCGCGTACGACATGCACGACATCCTGCTGCGTATCTTCGACGACGGCGCGTTCCACGAGGTCGGCGAGACCGCGGGCCGCAACATCATCACCGGGTTCGCCCGCGTCGACGGGCGCAGCGTCGGTGTAGTCGCGAACCAGCCGCTGGTCTATGCGGGCGCGCTGGACGCGCGGGCGTCGGACAAGGCGGCACATTTCGTGCGACTGTGCGACGCGTTCGAGATTCCGCTGGTGTTCGTCGTCGACACGCCCGGCTTCCTGCCCGGTGTCGAGCAGGAGAAGATCGGCGTCATCAAGCGCGGCGGGCGGTTCCTGTTCTCCTTCGTGGAGGCCACGGTGCCGAAGGTGACCGTCGTGATCCGCAAGTCCTACGGTGGCGGCTATGCCGTGATGGGCTCCAAACAACTGGGTGCTGACGTGAACCTGGCCTGGCCGACCGCGCGCATCGCGGTGATGGGTGCCGAGAGCGCGGTCAGCCTGATCGGTGGCAAGCAGCTGGAGGCCGCGCCGGAGGAGCAGCGGGCGGCCATGCGCCAGCAGATGATCGACTTCTATAACGCCACCATGGCGACGCCGTGGGTGGCCGCCGAGCGCGGGTACATCGACGCGGTCATCGAGCCGTCGACCACCCGGCTGGAGCTGCGCCGCGCGCTACACCTGTTGCGGGACAAGAGTCTTGCCCGCAACCCACGCAAGCACCATCTGCTCCCGTTGTAGCGCCGCACAGAACAGAATCGGGCCGCACCCCGTTGGGGCGCGGCCCGATTCGCGTTCTGTGCGACGAAGATCAACCGATTTTTGCGGATTCGATCACGACGTCGTCGACCGGCACGTCCTGGTGCATGCCCGCCGAGGAGGTGGACACGGCGGCGATCTTGTCGACCACCTCGGTACCCTCGGTCACCGCACCGAAGACGGTGTAGCCCCAGCCCGACGGGGTGGGGGCGGAGTGGTTGAGGAACTCATTGTCGGAGACGTTGATGAAGAACTGCGCGGTCGCGGAGTGCGGGTCGTTGGTGCGCGCCATCGCGACGGTGTACTTGCTGTTCTTCAGGCCGTTGTTCGCCTCGTTCTGGATCGGGGCCTTGGTGCCCTTCTGGCGCAGGCCGGGCTCGAAGCCGCCGCCCTGAATCATGAAGCCGGGAATGACGCGGTGGAAGACCGTGCCGTTGTAGTGGCCCGCGTTCACGTATTCCACGAAGTTGCGCACCGTGCCCGGCGCCTTCTGGTCGTCCAGTTCGAGGACGATCGGTCCGTAATTCGTCGAGAGATTCACCTTGGTCATACCCCCACCTTTCCATTCCCGCCACAACCGGTTAGTCATCTGGGCCCTTTTCAGTGCGGTTGATCCCGTCGGGACGGCGCGTGTCGTCCAAACAGAGAACTGATTTCGTAAGAACATGGGTAACTTGCCGGGTACGCCCAGAAATCGAGTGGCACTCGACGTAGGACCTGAACACAAATCCCGCGCCACCCGACTAGTACGGCCTAAAGACCCGGAGAGGCGGGGGAGCCAGATAGCATTGCCAACCGTGCCCGACGCCGCTACCGCTGTACTGACGAAGCCGCCCGCCGTTCCGGTGGTTACCCCGAACGATTTCCGCACCGCGCGAATAATCGCTGTGGTCGCCGGGGTGCTCGGCGCGCTGTTCGCGCTGGCGACGCCGTTCTTACCGGTCACGCAGACCACCGCGGTGCTGAACTGGCCGCAGAGCGGGACGCTCGGCAACGTGCAGGCGCCGCTGATGTCGCAGGTCCCGATCGAGCTGAACGCGACGATTCCGTGCAGCACGATCGCGCAGTTGCCCGAGCGGGGCGGCATGCTGCTGGCCACCGCGCCGCCGCAGGGCGACCGGGCCGCGCTGGAGGCCATGTTCGTCCGGGTGTCGGAGAGCTCGGTGGACGTGATCGACCGCAACGCGGTGGTCGTGTCGGCCGACAGGGAGCGGATGGGTGGGTGCACGTCGCTGACCATCAGCTCGGACAGCGACCGCACGCACGCGGTGTTCGACGGGCTCACCAGGCAGGTCGAGCGACCGGTCGCGGGTGCCGCGCCCGGGGTGACCGAGACGGTCACGGCGCCGGTGGAAGGTCAGCTGGGCGGCGATCTGCGTCCACAGGTGGTCGGGGTGTTCTCCGACCTCAAGGGTGCGGCGCCCGAGGGGCTCGCGTTCCACATGACGGTGGACACCCGCTTCTCGTCCGGCCCGACCGCGATCAAGCTGATCGCGCTGATCGCGGCGGTGCTGTGCACGTTGGTCGCGTTGGCGGCGCTGGCTCGGCTCGACGGCAGTGACGGGCGCGGGCACCGCCGGTTCCTTCCGGTGAACTGGCTGAAGCCGACCTGGGCGGACGGCGCGGTGATCGGCACGCTGGTGCTGTGGCATTTCGCTGGCGCGAACACTTCCGACGACGGCTACATCCTCAGCATGGTGCGCGTCGCTCCGCATGCGGGGTACATGGCCAACTACTTCCGCTGGTACGGCGTGCCGGAGGCGCCGTTCGGCTGGTACTACTACGTGATCCAGATCTTCTCGGAGATCTCCACGGCCAGCCCGTGGGTGCGGTTGCCCGCGCTGGCCTGCGCGATCCTGTGCTGGATGGTGATCAGTCGCGAGGTCGTCCCTCGGCTCGGCCGCGGTGTGCGCAGCAGCAAGGTCGCACTGTGGACCGGTGGTCTGGTCTTCCTGGCGTTCTGGCTGCCGTTCGACAACGGTCTGCGCTCCGAGCCGATCGTCGCGCTCGGCGCCCTGCTGACCTGGGTGTCGATCGAGCGGGCCATCGCGACCGGCCGCCTGCTGCCCGCCGCCATCGCGGTGCTGGTCGCGGCGTTCACCCTCGCGGCGGCGCCGACGGGTCTGATGTGTGTGGCGGCGTTGCTCGCGGGCATCCGTCCGCTGGTGCGCATCGTGGTGCGCAAGCACCGGCGGTTCGCCGCCGACGGGGTGGGGCGGTGGGGCTCGACGCTGCCGCTGCTCGCGCCGATCGCGGCGGCCGGTTTCCTCGTGCTCACGGTGGTCTACAGCGATCAGACCTTCGCCGGCATCCAGGAGGCGAACCGGGTGCGTCAGGTGACCGGGCCGAACCTGGCCTGGTACGAGGACTACCTGCGCTACTACTACCTGTTCGTGGAGACCGTCGACGGTTCGCTGTCGCGCCGTTTCGCCTTCCTGGTGATGCTGCTGTGCCTGTTCACCACCATGCTGGTGCTGCTGCGGCGCAGGCAGGTCCCCGGCATCGCGAGTGGGCCGACCTGGCGGCTGATGGGCGTGGTCTTCGGAACCATCTTCTTCATGATGTTCAACCCGACCAAGTGGACCCACCACTTCGGCGCGTACGCGGGCATCGCGGGGTCGCTGGCGGCGGTCACCGCGGTCGCTGTCTCGGCGAGCGCGCTGCGGGCGCGGAAGAACCGTGCGATCTTCCTAGCCGGGCTGCTGTTCGTGCTCGCGGTCGCGTTCTCCGGTATCAACGGCTACTGGTATGTGTCCAGCTTCGGTGTGCCGTGGTTCGACAAGCGCATCTCGCTGCACGGCTATCAGTCGAACACCGTGATGCTGGTCCTGTTCGGCGTGGCGCTCGCGCTGGTGGGCTGGTACACACTGCGCGAGGACTACACCAAGCCGCAGCCGTCACCGAAGTCGCCGAGCGGCAAGCGGATTCGCAAGTTCGCCGCGATTCCGCTGACCGTTGTGGCCGCGCTGATGGTCGCGCTGGAGGTGCTCTCGCTGGTCAAGGGTGCGGTCTCGCAGTATCCGGCGTACTCGCTGGCCCGCTCCAACATCGACGCGCTCGGCGGCAATACCTGCGGGCTCGCCAACGACGTCTTGGTGGAATCGAACCCGAACGGTGGAAGGCTGGAGCCGATCATCGATCCATCGCATCCGCCGACCGATCCGGCCGACCCGCTCGCGGGTGTCGATCCGGTCGGTTTCGACCCGAACGGCGTGCCGAACGATCTGTCCGCCGACAGCGTCGAGGTGAAGCCGGGCACCGGCAACACCTCCACCCAGTCGGTCGGCGCCGCGTTCGCCGAGGGACAGAGTGCCGGTACCGGAGGCGGTCAGGGTGCGCGCGGCGTGAACGGCAGCACCGTCGCCCTGCCCTTCGGTCTCGATCCGGCGTCCACGCCGATCCTCGGCAGCTACCAGAACGGCGTGCAGCAGCCCGCGAACGTCACCTCCAGCTGGTACCAGCTGCCCGCACGTTCAGCGGACAACCCGCTGGTGGTGATCTCGGCCGCGGGGCGCATTCTCTCCTTCGACGACACCGGCGCGATGAAGTACGGTCAGTCGCTCACCGTCGACTACGGCAAGCACTTGCCCGACGGTAGTGTGCAGAAGCTTGGCACCTACCTGCCGCGCGACATCGGCCCGTTCCCGTCCTGGCGTAACCTTCGGGTGCCGCTGGACGAGATCGCGCCCGACGCCGACGCGGTGCGCATCGTCGCCAATGACCCGATCCTGATCGGTGACCAGTGGCTGGCATTCACTCCGCCGCGCATGCCGAAGCTGCAATCGCTCAACACCCTTCTCGGTTCCGAGCAGCCGATCCTGCTGGACTGGGCGGTCGGCCTGCAGTTCCCGTGCCAGCGGCCGTTCGACCACCAGAATGGCGTCGCCGAGGTTCCGAATTACCGCATCCTGCCGGACCGCCCGCTGGCCATCAGCTCGACCAACACCTGGCAGGCCGAGGAGTTCGGTGGCCCGCTCGGCTTCGCACAGATGCTGGCGAAGTCGACCACGGTGCCGACCTACCTGAAGGACAACTGGGCGCGCGACTGGGGTTCGCTGGAGCGCTACGACCAGTACGACCGCAACGCGGTCCCGGCCAGGCTGGACACCGGCACGGTCACCAGGTCCGGCCTTTGGTCTCCGGGCGTGCTGCGAGCGTTCTGACCCATTCCGGGTCACCCCGAACGCAGGGTCGCCGCGCAGACAGCAATCTGCGCGGCGACCATCCGCCACACCACCCACACCGCAATCGGTCGTGCGGACACCTACCTGATCCCGATCGGATCAGCGGTGTGCAAGCCGGCCGGTAGGCTCACGGCATGACGAGCGGCGCACCCAGTGACTGGTACCGCTGGATCCCGGATCAGATCACCGCGCGGGACTATGAATTGTTGCCTGCCGAATTCTGCCGAACTATCGAGGTTGTCGACGGCCATATCGTGAAGTGCGAGAGCCCATCACGGCTGCACAATAGGGTGGCGCGGCGCATGGCGGCGGGAATGGAAGCAGCGCGGAAACCAGAGCTGTATTTGATGGTCGAGACAGATATGGACGTCCGGCTCAGCGACGTTCCGCTCAGCCTCCGTCGACCGGATGTCATCGTGTACCGCTGTCTGGACGATGATGCGAAGCTCTACGCCGATGACACCGTGCTCGTAGTGGAGATCGTCTCGCCTGACAGTTCGCACCACACCGATACGGTGGAGAAGAAGGCAGCGTACGCGGCGGCCGGTATCCCGGTGTACCTCATCGTGTTTCTTACCGAGGCAGGCGACGGAATCGAGCAGATCGAAGAGTACCGGCTCTCCGAAGGTCGCTATCACCTTGTGTGCCTGCATACTCGTCGACTGACCCTGGACGTGCCGATCCCCATCGACGTCGCTTTCGGCGAGCTGACGACGGGGTAGGGAGCCCATACCCCGGACACAGGGCCGCCGCGCAGGTAACAACCCTGCGCGGCGGCCCTGCCGTTGTTTTGCCGGTGCGATACCGGGCGCTCAGACCTTCAGTCGAAGACCGAGTTCGCGCCGGAGCACCTCTTGCGAGGGGAGGCGGTTGAGCATGCGCAGCACCGCAGGCCGCAGCTCCCGTTGTTCCTCCTCGTTGAGCAGTCCGACAAGATCGCGCAGATCCATATCATCGAATGCCGTGGTCATGGCGCTCAGAATACGACGCGTTCAGTGATTCGTCCTGCATCCATCGCCACAGGTGGGAGCACTTTTGCATACCGTACAACCGGTTTGGTGCAAGGCGCCGTCATAGCGCGCCCGCGCCGCGGGAACGTCGTCCCTCCGCTCCTCGGCCCACGTTTCGACGGCGCTCATGACCGGTGGCAACCTATGCCCGAGCGGGGTGAGTTCGTAGTCGGCGCGAACCGGAACCTGATTCGCCGCTCCACCGGACCGTCGCGCTCGAGCGCGCGCAGTGTCTGCGTCAGCATCTTCGGGCTCACGCCCGCGATGGTCCGGTTGAGTTCGGCGTAGCGCCGCGGACCGTGAGGCCGGCCAATGTGCCTTCGGCAAGGCGCGTCTGCTCGCCCACGATGCGAACATGGATCCGTTGCGGGGGCTTCCCCGATCCCGGCGGGCTTCTCTGCGGCTAGCCCCTGTGCCGCGTTGCATGCATTATTCGTATCCGATAGCGTCGGCGCCAGCCTGTGGTGTCCGACATATGTTGTGACCGTTGTGGTTCGAAGTGGTCAGTGGGGCGCAGCTGCGGATGGCGTTATGAGCTCTTGCACCAACTGATGAAGGAAAGCTTGATGATTGCTGTCGCGCCCGCGACAGATCGATTGGCTGCACCTGTCGTTGAGCGGCCGAGGTCTTCGTATGCCGCGTTGTGGCTGGGTGCGGCGGTAGTGTTCGCCGCCGTCTCGTTCGGTGCTTGGTTGCTATATCTGCAACCGAACTGGGGTTACTACTGGCACCAGGTCGATCTGCAGGTCTACATGTGGGGCGGGCGCACGGCGGCCGTACGTCCGGACCTGCTCTATACCGCGGGCGGCCCGTTGAACCTGCCGTTCCTGTATCCCGTCTTCGCGGCGTGGATCTGCGCCGAGCTGTCGCGCTTCTCGATCGATGACATCGGGACCGGTATGTCGGTGGCGAGTGTGCTCTCGTTGTTCACGAGCGTGTGGTGCGCTGCGACGCTGCTGCGGTATCGGCGTGGCCTCGGCATGCTTGCGGCCACGCTCGCGGTCGGTAGCGTCGGCTTGTGGCTGGAGCCGGTGCAGCAGACCTTCCAATACGGGCAGGTCAGCGTCATCCTGATGGCGGCAGTACTGGTGGACCTCGCGCTGCCCGAGCGCCGTTCGTATCGCGGAATACTCATCGGAATCGCCACCGGAATCAAGCTGACTCCTGCGGTCTTCATCGTCTACCTGCTGATCACTCGCCAATTCAAGGCAGCAGGCGTAGCGATCGGTGCCTTCGCCGTCACCGTAGCGATCGGCTTCTGGTATCTGCCGCCGCAGGCGGCACAGTTCTGGACCTCGGTTGTCGCCCAACAGAATCGGGTCGGCTTCGCCTATGTGCAAAACCAGTCGATCAACGGCGTACTCGGTCGCCTGCAGTGGACCACCTGGGACAACCACACCCTCTGGCTACTGGCCGCCGGCCTGTTGGGACTGGGCGGGCTGGCCGCAGCCCGAGTCGCACACCAGCGCGGTGACGACCTGCTCGCCATCCTGCTCGTCGCAGCGGTTTCGCTGCTGTGCTCGCCGATTTCGTGGACCCACTACTGGGTATGGATGATCCCCGCGCTCATGTGGGCCTGGCACACCATGCGCCACCTGCCCCTGGCGATCCGGGCGGGTGTGCCCACATCGTTTTCGTTGTGGGCCTTCGCCTGGCCGATGCAGGTCGACCGTGTGGGCTCGTGGGACACCGACCTGCCGCTTATTCCCCAGGGCGTGATCTGGTTCGTCCCGCAGACCGATTTTCGCGAATCCCATTGGACCCTCATCCAATTCCTGACCGGCAACTCCTACACCCTGCTCGGTCTGGCGGCACTGCTGGCGGCGATCGGATGGTTGCTGTTCCATGCGCGGGCCGCAGTGCCGGACTACGCAACGACGCCGTCTCGGTGACCCCGCTCTCGAGGTAGCCGCAGCGGATCCGGCCCTTCTGGCACAGCCAGGGTAGACAACTGTCGGATGCAAAGAATCGCCCACATCGCAATACGAATAGACAACCGGGCCGCAGCAGCGAGGTGGTCGCATGTTCGTGCGCCCCACCTTGCTGGTCAGCGGATTCGGATCGAGTTGTTCAGTTGCCGGTGGAATCGCCAGGCGTCGCGCACGATGTCGATGATTTCCGGCTTCTCCGGTTTCCATCCGAGTTCGGTCTGCGCCAGATCCGACGACGCGACGGCATCCTCTCGACCTACGGCGGGTCCGACCTGGTGGGCGTGAGTTGCATAGCCCGCGGCGCCGACTCGGTGTTCGCGCAGGCTGTGCTCGATGTCGGTGGCCAGCTCGAGGTCGTCCTGCCGTCGCGGAACTACCGTGAGCGCAAGGTGAAGCCCGACCACGCCGAACTCTTCGACAAACTTCAGTCGCGAGCAGCTGTCGTGCGGGTGATGGACTTCGATGACGCGGGCCGGGAAGCGTATGAGGCGGCGAACGAAGCCATGCTGTCATCGTGTGATCGCCTGGTCGCGGTGTGGGACGGCGCCGCGGGCGAAAGAGGTGGCACCGGCACGGTTGTCGAGCTTGCGCGTACGCGGGGTGTCCCCGTTGACGTTGTTTGGCCCGAGGGTGCTGTGCGCGGCTGACAGGCGGGCGTCGAGTGCATTGTCGACGGCCGAGAAGGCGGGGCGCACCTCCTGTGCGCCCCGCCTTGTTTGTCAGCGGACCCGGATCGGATCGTCGGTCGCCAGCCCGTTGCGGGTCTCGACGGTGACGTTGACGGTGGCGGGTCTGGCGTTCGGATCGTAGGGTGCGAACTTCTCTAGCGAGCCCCAGTCCCGCGCCCAGTCGTTGTCGAGGTAGCTGGGTACGGTCTGCGACTTCAGCAGCAGGCCGGTCCAGCCGAGCGGTCCGCCGCCGATGTCGTCCTGCCAGGCGTTGGAGGCGTCGGAGCCGACTCGGTCGGGAAGAATGCGCCAGCCGGGGATCTCGGCGACGCCGTTTTTGTGGTCGAACGGACGCTGGCAGGGGAAGGCCAGGCCGACGTGCCAGTCCAGCAGCACCGGCTCCTGCGAGCCGACCATGGAATTCAGCGCGGTCAGCTTGGGCAGCCTGGGCGGTGTGACGGCCAGCCACTGCTTCTGGGTGATGTCGTTGTCGACCGCGACCAGCCGCACCGCGTTCACCTCGGCGGGTAGCCGGTCCAGCGGCACCCGCAGGTTGCGCCAGGACGGTGCGGGACCGATGTCCAGCGGGTCGATCGATCCGAGCGTGCGGACCTCGCCGTCCGAGCCGCGGACGCCGTATTCGAGATGCAGCTCCTGGCCGTACGTGAGCACGCCGTCGGCGTCGACCGACCGGATGCGGCCCGCCGCGGTGATCGCCAGCACCTGGTAGGCGGGGTCGTAGCGCATGCTGTCGGTCAAGTCGAGCCGGTACCACTGCGTGGTCAACCCGGCCTGCTGCTGCTCGCCCTCTTGATAGCTGCCGAGGACCGGGGTCTTGGCCGGGTCGAGCCCGAACGGCAGCGCCACGGTGCTGCCGTTGATGCCCGTCTGCGTGGTGGTGCCGCCGCCGGTACCCGCGCCGGTGGTCTTGGTGGTCTTGTTCTCCGAATCCTTGTCCACCGAGTTCGCGCCGCCGCTGACCGTCTCCTCGGCGTCGGCGGTGAGGTCACCCGCGACCCCGTTCGGCGTGAATCCTTTGTTTTCGGCGGCCAGTCCGTCCGCTGCGGAGCCGGTGTAAGGCTGCAACAGCGAGTCCGCGGTGTCGGTCTCCACCAGCACCTCGTTCGCCATCGCGCACGAATCACCGTGCAGTGATTGCAGATTCGACTTGGTGATCGAGTATGCGGGATACTGTGTGGCCGCGGCCTTGGTCAGCGAGGCGACTTCGAACAGCACGAGCAGGGCAGCGGCAATGGTCAGCGGTGCCGAGGCCCAACGATCGAAACGCCGTGGCGCCGAGACGTTCTCGCGCCGGTACGGCTCGCGGTAGTGCTGCCAGACGGCCACCAGCAACGCGACGCCGCTGAGTCCGAGGAACAGCGTGGACAGCCCCTTGCCCGCGATCAGTGGAGCCTTGTCCCACCACGGCACACCGTAGCTGGAGACGTACCACCAGCCGTTCGAGCCGGTGAAGGTCACCGCGAGCAGGAAGAGTACCGCGGCCGCGAACAGCGAGCGGTTGCGCGGTGAGCGGATGCCGGTGCTGCCCACCGCGACCGCCGTGAGCGCGGCGAGCGAACCGGCAAGCCCGGCGTAGACGCCGAAGTGGTGGGTCCATTTGGTGGGCGTGAACATCATCAGGAACAGAGACCCGAACACGATGCCGAGAATGCGCACCGACGGTCCGCGCGAGGTCCCCGGAATCCGTCCCTTTCGCAGCACCTGCAGTACGCACACCAGCAGGCACAGCAGCATGACCAGCACACCGAACCGCCGCGCCAGCGAGCCGTCCGGCGAGAGCATCAGCAGTGAGTCCCAGCGGGTGCGCTCGTCGAACCACGCCACGTTCGGGCCCACGATGGTGCGCACCCTTGTCGCCTCCAGCACCGTCGACAAGGTCTGGTCGGCGAAGATCACCACGAGGACCAGCGTTCCCGCGGCCAGTCCCGGTGCGAGCAACGCCGCGAACCGGAAGACGGTGGTCGCGAAGGACGGCTGCCGCGCGCCCGCTGCCGCGTTCACCGCGGCGTCGGCGGCGGCGGAACCGGCGGCGGCCGCGTCGGCATCCGGGCCGGTCCGCGCCGGGACGGCGCCGCGCGCCCGCTTGATGATGATCAGCAGCACCGGCCGCGAGCCCGCGATCAGCGCCGCGATGCAGATGAGGCCCGTGGGTCCCGCCGCGAGCGAGAAGGCGGCGATCAGCACGGCGACGGCGGCGGGCAGCAGTCGCCCGGTGGCGATGGCGCGCTCGATCGAGCACCAGGTGAGCAGCGCGCCGGCCGCGATCAGCGGCTCCGGGCGTAGGCCGTTGTCGTAGGGCAGCCAGAACGCCAAGAACACCAGCCCGGCTGTCCACAGCGCCACCTTGTTCCGGCGGACGCGGGCGCCGAGCCGCGGCAGCACCTCCCTGCTGATCACCAGCCAGCAGACGATGCCTGCGGCCAGCGTCGGGAGCCGCATCCACGGGCTGGCGTCGGAGACCCTGGTCAGCCAGGCCAGCACCTCGTAGGACCAGCCGAACGGCGCTTCGGGCACCGCGAACCACCGGTAGTAGTTCGCCATGTAACCCGCGTGCCCGGAGGCGCGCGCCATGTTCAGGATGTAGCCGTCATCGGAGGTGTTGGCCCCGATGAAGTGCCACAGCGCCAGCGTGCCGAGCACGACGACGTCCGCGCCCGTGACCCGCCACCAGTGCGCGGGCAGAAACCGCCGCGGCCTGCGACCGTCGCTGGTATCGAGCAGGTGCAGTGCGACCAGTGCGATCAGCGTGAACACCGCGGCCGCGATCATCGCGGCCAGTTTCAGCGCTGTCGGCGTCGAGGAGAAGCGCGAGTCGATGTCCGCGTGCAGCTGTGCGCCGCCGAGACGAGCGGCGTCCAGGTCGGTGAACACGCCGACCACCTGCGGCCGGATGTCCCGGCCGACCGTGGATCGGAACGGCGTGCCGTCCCGTCGGGACACCCCGGTGAGTTCCGCGGTTGTCGCGGCCGCGCTCGACTCGACGGTGAGCGTCGCACACGAGCCGACCTCGGTCAGCGGGGCCGATAGCAGCGGGACGTCTCGGAGTACCACCGACAGCACCCCTTCGGCGACCGAGACCACCAGTCCCTTGGTCGCCGCCTGGCCGGACGCCACCGGAACCGTGGAGAGCAGCGTGCCCGATGTCCCGGCCTCCCGGACCAACGCGCAGGGCAGCGTCGCACTCAGCCGCAGTGGCTCGTAGGACACCAGCGGCGCCTCGACGCTCGCGGCGCCGGGCTGGGGCCAGTCCAATGTCGCCTTGTCCTGCTGCACCGGCAACAGCGGTGTCAGCAGCGCCAGCACGAATCCGAGAAACCCGGAGACGAGGGCGATCAGGCGGTTACGGGTGAACGCTCGAGGAGATCGGTCCGGTCGCACGGTGGTTGATGCTATATACCGCGTCCTGTGATCCCGACTACCGCAGCGGGTGAACGTCCCACAGCCAGACATCCTCGACCCGGGTCGGCGCGAATCCGAGCAGCTGCGTGACGGTTTCGCGCAGCACATCGCCGTTCGTGGTCGTTGGAAGCACCAGCACGTCGGCCTGCCAGAACCGCAGGTCTTCCAGCGCCAGCGAGCGGGTGTCGGCGTCGATAGGCGGCACCACACCGGTGTCCTGCGCTCCCACCAGCAGTGCGGTCGTCGGGCGGATATCCGGGCCGTAGATTCCCTTCTTCGTCGCGCCGGTCGGCCCCACGAAGTAACCTCCGGCGAGCGGGAAATCGAAGTCGGCGTCGGCCTGCCAGCGCAGCGCCCGCGCGTCAGGCGGTCGCGGTGGCGGCACCATCACCACCGAACCGTCCGTGACGTACCGCCGTACCGTCCCGTCCGCGAAGAACTCCGGCGTCGGCGCCCGGTTGGTCACCGGCAGGACGGTGGGAGCCAGCGGCAGCAGCGCACACGCGAGGACACCGAACCAGGCCAGCGGCTTCCAGTCGACCGCGGATTGTTTCCATGTCGTCACCGCCCGCTCGGTGGCCAGTGCGAGCACCGCCGCGATGGCCGGGATCGCGGCCATCGTCAGCCTGGTCTCCAGCACCGTGTTCAGCAGCGGCACGTGCTCCGCCCAGCGCCACGGCAGCTCGATGCCGGTGGATTTCTTGCCGATCGTGGCGACCGCGCCCAGCGAGAGCACGCCGAACACGGCGATCACCGCGCCCGCGGCCCGCACCACCCGGTCGCGCCACAGCAGCGCCACCGTGATGACGACCAGGAGCAGCAGGGGCCACCCGAAGTACGCGTTCTGCTCGGTCGGATTGATCGCCACGTTCTGGCCTGGGGAGAACACGCCGCCCAGCGATTCGGACGGGAACTGCACCAGCGCATCGACGTCGTTGCCCATCGGGCCGTGGTCGATCGACCGGTAGCTCTGCGGTCCGAAGAACTGCCACCACAAGGGAATCTCGGTGAGCATCATCGTGATCACCGCGGCGAGCGCGACGGTAGGGGTGATCCCGCGCAACACGCGCCCGGCGATGCGCGGCGCGTGCGAGTAGTAGACGAGGGCGAACAGTCCGAAAGCTAGAGCGAAGATCAGCAGCGGCTCCTCGCCGAGCGCGATCTGCAGTGCGACGAGCAGCCCGAGCGCCACGGCATCGCGGACCCGCCTGTGCGGCCGATCCGGTCCGCTCATGACCGAGCCTCGCTGGCGCACGGCTAGGTCATGCGCGGTGACTGCCCTCCGCGCCATCCGGATCAGCTGACCGGCGATGATCGGAAGCAGCGCCAGCACAACGAAATTCGGGTGCGCACTGGCGTGCGAGATCATCGCGGGGGCGAAACCACAGAACAATCCACCGATTCCGGCCGCCATCCGCGAGTCGACCAGCTCGCGCGAGAACAGCTGATACCAGGCGAACGCGGTCCCGGCCAGCCCGAGGGTGAGTACGAGCACGAATGTGACGGTGGGTCCGAAGAGCAGGGTGATCGGGGTCAGCGGAACGCCGACGCCGAAACTGGCCGTGTTGGCCATCATGTTCACCCCGGCCGGGAAGTTCTGTAGGTCGGTGCCGAGCGGATTCCGCAGGGTCGCTACCGTGTGCGCGGTGACCGCGAAGAACCATTCCCACATCGTCTGGTCCTGACCGCTCTTGATCAGGTACCCACTGTCCGTATCGCGCCACTGCCCCGACAGCACCGTGGCCGCCAGCGCCAGATAGCCGGTCGCGACGAGAAGGTCGGTGCGGTGGAACCGGATTCGCGGGAGTCGACGCGGGGGCGGCGCGTGCAGCGGTCTGCCGAGCACGCCGGTCGGTGTCGTCTTCTCGGTCGCGACCCCTACCGCCGCCGACACCGCCTGCCCGGCGGTTTCGACGTCCTGTGCCCGTTTCACCTGCAAATCGCTCCTCTATAGCGCTGGATCAGCCGCCCAACGTATCCGACCACGCCGTGCGTGGGCTGACAACCGGAGACGTCGTCCACTGCCTCCGGAATCCGACCTCCTCGTGTCGCAGGGGTGCCCGAAACGCTTACCGGTGAACGGTGACGAGCGTGAACGGGCCGATATCGGTGGTGGTGAAACGTGTATCGGCGAACAGCTTCTTCGGGAAGCTCACCGTGTAGCGCGCCACGTTCGGGTCGTTCGGGTACACATCCTTGGCCAATCGCAGCGTGTAGGTGTCGCCGGTGGACCGGAACAGGAACGCGTCCGGCGCACGCCACTGGCTCGCCGCCAGTGCGTCCAGCAGCGCGTCCGGTGTTTTCAGCTTGCTCCAGCTCTCGATGGTCGCCGCCCGGCCCGCGAAGTCCGCGAGCGGGTTGGCGTAGTGCGAGGTGAGCGCTTGGAAGCCGAAGTAGGGATAGAAGGAGAGGAAACTGGTGTCGGCGGTGAGCACCACCGTGTCCGAGCGCGGACGCCCGGTCTGTGCCGTCAGCGCCGCGTCCACCTCGCGATAGAACGACACCGCCGATGCCGCGCGTTGGTCGGCGCGCTTCCCGTCGCCGTCGGTGTCGGTGTATGCGGTGGTGATCTCCGCCGTGAGGATGTGCGGAATGTTCTGAGTGAACGCCAGCGCGCCGACCGTGGCGACGACCACCACCGTGAGGCGGAACCGGCCTGGTTCGTTCAACGCCTGATAGATCGCCCGCGCGCCCTCCACGAACCCGAACGCGCCCGCCGCCGCCAGCAGCACGAGCAGAATCGGCTCCAGCCGGAACGACAGCAGCGTGGTGCCCGCCGCGGTCGCCACCATGGACAGCAGCGTCCAGAGGTAGATCGCCAGCACACCGATCGCCAGCGCCTGTGCCCGCCGCGACGAGGCGGCACGCAGTACCAGCCACACGGTGCCGACCAGGCACAGCGCGCCGAGCAGGGAGAACTCGAACATCGGCAGCGGAAGTTCCGAACCGGACTCGGGCAGGTAGTGCAGCGCGGTGCCGGAGCTGGCGGTCGCGCCGCGCAGCGCCTTCAGCAGGTACGGCGTCCATACGATCAACGCGACCAGCCCGGCGACCAGTCCGATCAGCACCAGCCGCACCAGCGGCGGCACTGCGGCGCGCCACGTCGAGCCCTTGGTGCCCGCGCCGTCGCGATTGCGCTTCGGATGATCGGCCGCGTGCCGCTCGCGCACCGCGAAGGCGGCCGCCACCAGCCCCATCAGCCCGATCGCGAACGCGGCGACACCGAAGTAGAGGGTGTAGAACGTGGCCGCCAGACCGAGGAAAAGGCCGGTGCCGATGACCGCGCCCCAGCCATCGGCGGTGCCGCTCACCCGCGCCGCCGGATCGCCGTCCGACGCTGCCGCGCGGGCCCCGACGTTCTCCAGCGGCCGGTGCAGCGCGCCCCAGGCCAGGACCAGTGCGGGCGGGAGCAGGATCACGATGACGGCGCTGTAGGCCTCCGGGGCGGCGTAGGCCACCGTGACCGCCGTGACCGCCGCGGCGACGCCGACCGCCCAGTCCGCGCGAATCAGCTTGGACCACAGCACGAGTGCGACGACCGCGGCCACCGCGAGGAAGCCGATCGCATACGGCTTGAACACCTCCCAGCCGTCCATCCCGAGCAGGTTCGCCATGCGCCCGCCGATCCAGAACCAGCCCGACGGGTAATACGGCGGCAGATCCGCATAGGTCATGTCGCGCAGCGCGGCGGAGTCGGTGAGCCGGGTGAGGAACTCGGTGCGAAACTCCTGGTCCACCGACACGCCGAACAGATACAGCTTGGTCGCGGCGAGCGGCATGCCGAGGGTGACCGTGACGAACGTCGAAACCCCCACCCAGGACAGCAGTTTCGCGATCCATGGCCACTTGCGCAGCCGCAGCAGCACGATCGCCGCGGCCAGCATCGCGGCCGCGACGACCTGCCCGACCGTGGTGAGCGCCCGCGTCACGTTCGAGGAGTTGAAGGCGGGCCACTGCACCATGGAAAACGCGACGAGCCCGACGGCGGCCACCACGGCGGCCACAATCGCCGCGAGCACGGCCTCCCCGAGACCGGCGGCGATCTGCCGCACCAGCAGCGCCGTCCGCCCTGGCGCCGGGGCCGGATTGCCGGGGTGCGGCGGCGCCGCGCCCGTCGCGGTGACCGTGCTCAACGTACCGCTCCGCGCTCGTCGCACTCGATTACTCGCACGGCGCCTCCGGATTCACTGGGGTTGGAAACTGATATGCCGTTTCTCGGTGTTGATCAGCGATCCTGGCTATGCTCGGATCGCAATACTCGCCGGGAAGTTCCCTGGCGAGGATAAACGCCTCGTGGAGGCCATGTAAGACCTCAAACTCCTTTCGGAGTCGGCGGTGGTCGATGAAGCAGGAAGAGTCTCGGCGAGAGAATCGCTGAGATTCGCGCAACGGTCGACTCCGTCAGACGGGACGAACGACGATAGGTGCCCGCGCGATCGAGGATCACGCGGGCACTGGGTCCGAGACCGATCGATCAGAGGGGAAGCCTGCGGAAGATCGTGCGCGGGATGTGCCGCAGGATCATCATCACGTAGCGGAAGGGCCCGGGTGCCCAGACCAGATCCTTGCCCTTCTGCGAGGCCGAGACCGCGAGTACCGCGATGTCTTCCTTGTCGACGGTGAGTGGAGCCTCTTTGACGTGCGCCGAGAACTTGGTACGCACCATGCCGGGCCGGACCACCAGCACACGCGGTCCGTGTGAGCGCAGCGCCTCGCCGAGTCCGAGGTAGAAACCGTCCAGGCCGGCCTTGGTCGACCCGTAGACGAAGTTCGAGCGCCGTACCCGCTCGCCAGCGACAGAGGACATGGCGATGATCCGCCCGAAGCCCTGCGCCTTCATCTTCTCGCCGACCAGCACGCCGACGGAAACCGCTGCGGTGTAGTTGATTTCGGCGACCAGCACAGCTTTGCGCTGGTTCTGCCACAGTTCCTCCGGATCGCCGTCGATGGCGAACGCGACGATGGCGACGTCCACGTCACCGGCGTCCCAGGCCGCCTCGATGACCTTCGGGTGAGTCTCGGTGTCGAGCGCGTCGAAATCGATGACCTCGACCTGACTCGCGCCCGCTGCCTTCATCTGGGAAACGGCTTCCTCGCGCAGCGGATCACCCGGCAGTGCTGCGAGGATGATGCGCGCGGGCCCCTTCTTCAGGTACTCCGCGCAGATTGCCAAGCCGATCTCCGAGGTGCCACCCAGCAGCAGAATCGACTGCGGGTTACCAACGGCATTGATCACTGCAGCTCCAGCCTTCTCGCCATATCGGACATGAAAACGCCTGTGGGATCGACACTGCGACGGACCTTGATCCACTCGTCGATCCGCGGGTACATCCGGTGGAACGTCTCCGCCGTGGTTCGCGAGTCCTTCGCGGTGTACAGCCGCCCACCGAACTCGAGCACCCGCCGGTCCAGCTCGCCGACCAGTTCGTTCAAGCCCGGCTTGATCGGGAAGTCGACGCAAATGTTCCAGCCCGGCATCGGGAAGCTCAGCGGAGCTTGGTTACCCGGACCGAAAAGCTTGAACACATTCAGCGCCGAGTAGTGCCCGGACGCCTGGATGTCCACGATGATCCGCTTGAACTCCTCGACCGCCTCGGTCGGCACCACGAACTGATACTGCAGAAAGCCGTTGGAGCCGTAGCCGCGGTTCCACTCCGCGATCATGTCCAGCGGGTGGTAGAACTGCGTCAGGTTCTGCACCTTGCCGGTGTAGTCGCCGCCCATCCGGTAGTACGCCTCGCCGATGGACATGAGCGTCAGCTTGTTCATCGTCCAGTTCGGGAAGATATCCGGCACCGTCATCAGCTGCGGGGCGTCGAACTTCAGCGGCTTGCGCTGCAGTCGCTTGGGCAGCTCATCGAGCTTCGCCAGCCTGCCGCGGGTGATGGTGGCCCTTCCCAGCTTCGGAAGCGGGCTGATCACGTCGAACCACGCACTCGAGTACGTGTAGTTCGCCTCGCTGCCGTCGCTGTGCGCGGCGATCGTCTCGTCGAGGGTCGTGGTCTTCACGCCGTCGTTGCGGAAGTAGGCGGTTTCGGTCGGCACCATCTCGATGGTCGCGCGCAGGATGATCCCGGTGAGCCCGTTGCCGCCGACGGTCGCCCAGAACAGCTTGGCGTTGCGCTTCGGCGTGATGTGCTGCACCTGCCCGTCAGCGGTGAGCAGATCGATCGAGCGCACATGGTTGCCGAAGCTGCCCTCGCTGTGGTGGTTCTTGCCGTGGATATCGGAGGCGATGGCGCCGCCGATGGTCACCTGGCGCGTACCGGGTAGCACGGGCACCCACAGCCCGAACGGTAGCGCTGCCTTCATGAGCTGGTCGAGGCTGACGCCGCCATCCACGTCCACGATCCGTGTGTCACGGTCGATCCGATGGATGTTGTTCAGCGCGGTCATGTCAACCACTAGGCCGCCCGCGTTCTGCGCGTGGTCACCATAGGAGCGGCCGAGGCCGCGCGCGATCACGCCGCGGCGCAGGTGGGCGGGCTTGCTGTCATTGTCCTCGGCGACCATGGCCACAGCCTTGGCGATCAATTCGGGATCGCTGGTCGAGAGAACTTCGGACGAGGTCGGTGCGGTGCGACCCCACCCGGTCAACGTGCGGGTGCGCGTCGGAAGCGCGAACGCGTTCCCCGCGGCGGTGCCGTCGTTTGTGACGTCGGCGCCGTTGTCGTTCCCGGTTGTCGTGGTGGCGGTCGGAGCTTTCGTGGACATCGGCATAGAGGCTACAGGTATGACGGCACATCCGGTCGTCGTCGTCGAACCCACGGTGGTGACGTACCCGTCGGTTTAGAACCGGATCCACATGTCCGCCCCGGTCGGCGCTACGCTCGTCGGCGTGCAAGCCGAACCCCACCTGCCGCTTCCGGCCGAACTTCCGCTCGTCGACGAGTCCGGCGGCGCGAACGACGGGTCCGAAGGAGGCAGCCGGCGTAACCACGCAGGGCCCCGTGAGCGCCGAATCGGACACAGCACCGATGTCGACCTGAAGACGCAGGTCGTCCGGTTCACCGTCACCGGCGGGTTGTCGGCCGTCGTCGACTACGGGCTCTACAGTCTGCTGCTCAACCTGGTCGGACTTCCGGTCAGCGTCGCGAAGTCGATCAGCTTCGTCGCGGGCACCACCACCGCCTACCTGATCAACCGCCGGTGGACCTTCCAGGCGCCACCCAGCCGGATCCGCTTTCTCGCTGTGATCGCGCTCTACGCGCTCACCTTCGCGGTGCAGGTCGGCATCAACGCGGTGCTGTACCACTCGCTCGACGAGGTGTGGTGGCGGCAACCGCTGGCATTCGTCATCGCACAGGGCACGGCGACCGTGATCAACTTCGTCGTCCAGCGTCTGGTGATCTTCCGTATCTAATTGCCGCGCCTGCGGCGCGGCGTGTTCGCGGCCCCCTCTTGGCTCGCGTCCGAGCGATCGAGACTGGCGACTGCGTCGCATGCGCTTCGATCGCTCGGACGCGAGCCGGGCCGCGAACGTGCTCGTAAGACTCGCACTAGACGGGGTTGATAGTGCGTTGAGCTGGGGTTTTGTGGTTGCAGTCGGTTGAGTGGGATGCCTCCGTGTGGGTTCTCCGCAATGTTGCCGAGACTGGCCATCGCTGCAAGGGCGGCGCGGAGTGGTGGCTCAGCCCGGGATCAGGGTGACCGGTACTCCGTTGAATACGGCATTGCCGGAAGGTACGTCGACCACGGAGTCGTCGGTGAGCACGTTGGCGTTGACCCCGGCATGCGCGCGGGCGACCGTTTGCGCGCTGTCGGTGTGGCCCCAGCCGTGCGGCAGGCTCACCACCCCGGGCATGATCGCCTCGGTGGGCTCCAACGGAACCGTCAGCGTCCCCGCGGCGGATTTCACCACCGCATGATCGCCGAGCCCGAGTCGCGCCACATCGGCTGGGTTGATGTGCAATGTGCAGCGATTGGAACCGCTCACCAGCGGCGCGATGTTGTGCATCCAGCTGTTGTTGGACCGCAGTTGGCGCCGTCCGATCAGGACGATATCCGGCGCCGCGTCGGCGAGCCGCACCCGCATCCGCGCGACATCAGCGAGTAGCGGCCGCGGCGCCAGGTCCACCCGCTTCGTTTCCGTGCGCAGTACGCCGGGCAGGCGCGGTTGCAACGGGCCGAGGTCGATGCCGTGCGGATTGTCCAGCAGCACTCGGAGATTGAGCGTGCCACCGTTCCACTCGCCGTACGGCCCGAGGCGCAGCATCAAATCGATGCGCTGTTCGGTACTGTTCTCGCCGGTCAGCTCGGCGCGCCGGTCAGTGAGCCCGGCCTTGTGCATGGTGCCCGCGATGACGAGTTCGTCCGCGGCGGTGAGCGGGTCGGCTCCGTCGGAGCCGTCGTGCGGCCTGCCGGTCAGCGCCGCGGCGAGGCGGGCGAGGACCGCGGGCTCCGACGGCCGGTCGCCCAGCGGCACCAGCGGGCGCGAATAGCGGGCGTAGTTGCGGACGGCGAATTGCAGCAGCGCGAAGTCGTAGTGCGCCGACTGGGTCGGGCGCGGCGGCGGCAGGATCACGTCGGCGTGCCTGGTGGTTTCGTTCAGGTACCGGTCCACGCTGACCATGAAGTCTAGCTGGGCGAACGCGGCGTCCAGCCGCGCGCCGCTCGGCGCCGAGAGCACCGGGTTCCCGGCCACTGTCACCAGCGCGCGGATCTGTCCCGCGCCGGGGGTGGTGATCTCGTCGGCCAGCGTCGCCACCGGCAGCTCGCCCATGGCCTCGGGCAGCTCGCGGACCCGGCTGGTCCAGCGTCCGGTGCGGAACGGCCTGGTGCGCACGATGCCGCCCGACGCGGCGTTGGCGAACATGGCACCGCCGGGGGAGTCGAGATTCCCGGTCAGCGTGTTGATCGCGTCGACGAGCCACTGTGTGATCGTGCCGAATTCGGCTGTGCAGGTGCCGATTCGGGCGTAGACCGCCGCGGTCGGCGCGGCCGCGAGCTCGCGGGCGAGCCGGGCGATCGTCCGCGCGGGCACACCGGTGCGGGTCGCCACCGTGTCCGGATCGAATGCGGCCGCGGCTGTGCGCAGTTCGTCCAGTCCGGTGACCTCGACCCGGACGTCGGTCAGATTCTCCGCGAACAATGTGTGCACGATGCCGAACAACAGGTACGCATCGCTGCCAGGACGGACGAACAGGTGCTCGTCGGCGAGCTTCGCGGTTCGGGTCACCCGGGGATCCACCACGACGAAGCGGCCGCCCCTGCGCCGCAGCGCCTTCAGCCTGCCGGGAAAGTCTGGTGCGGTGCACAGCGAACCGTTGGATTCCAGCGGGTTCGCCCCGAGCATCAGCAGGTAGTCGGTGCGGTCCAGGTCGGGCACCGGAACGGTCAGCGGATCGCCGAACATCAGCCCGCTGGACACCTGCTTGGGCATCTGGTCTGCGGTGCTGGCCGAGTAGATGTTTCTGCTGCCCAGCGCGCGCAGCAGAATCGGCACGTACAGGGCACCCGCCACGGTGTGCGCGTTCGGGTTGCCCAAATACACCCCGGCGGATTGATTTCCGTGCTCGGCCACGATCGCGGGGAACCGCTCGGCGATGACATCGAAGGCCTCGGCCCAGGACGCGGTGCGCCAAGTGCCGGTCGCGCGGTCGCGGATCAGCGGTTCGGTCACCCGATCCGGGTCCTCGTCGAGGTGGCCGAAGCTGGCCCCCTTGGGGCAGAGGAAGCCCTTGCTGAAGGGATCCTGTCGATCGCCGCGGACCGAGGTCACGTGGTCGTCGGCGTCCAGGGTGAGTTCGAGTCCGCAGACCGCCTCACAGAGTGGGCAGGTCCGCAGCAGAGTGCGCGATTCTGTGATCGGGGGCATACCTCATCTTGGGCCCTCGAGGTGGAACTGAAAAGAGAACGACCAACATCGACAACGCCGAACGACCGGTACCCGACGAGCGCTTCGGAGGCGGGGTCCGGAGCGTCGGCGCGGATACCGGTCGTTACCAGGCCGATCAGGTGGCTGCCGCACCTTCGCTCGGCTTGGCGCGGCTGATGGCGGACAACGTCCGGCTGGGTCCGAGATGCGGCCGGACCGGTACTCAGCAGGCGAGTTCGATCAGGGACGCGCTGTTTCAGCAGGCGATGGACAGCTTCGTGTGGTGCGTCGCGGTCGCGGCGCGTACCGCGGCGCTGATCGCGACGACCGGCGGCACCCAGCGTGCCTCAGCGGGCGCGACACCCCAGCAGGCCGAACCGGCCGAGAGCTGGGTGGGTGGCAGGGCGATGCCTGCGCCGTCGGTGTAAACGGTGGCGCCGGCATCGCGCAGCGCCGCGAACGCCAGTGCGGCCTTGCGGACACCGGTGACCAGGTGGATCTCGCGGCGCTCCGCGCCGGGGATCTCGATCACCGGGCCGGACAGGTCGTTCGCGCGCAGGAAGCGGCGGACCTCGGCGGCCAGCTCGCCGGTGACCTCGATGGCGGACAAGTCTTCATCCGTGATCAGGCTGAGACCGTTAGCCGTTTCGGCGACCGTCCATCCGCGCTGGGTGTAGTCCTGCGCTGCGGCGGTCATGTCGGCCGCCGAGACGGAAGTCGGAAACGTGGTGCGCACTGTCTTCTCCATTCCCCAGTAGATCTAGGTCCTGCATTCATGGGTCGTATCGGCGGGGGACGCCAGGAGCGTTACGCGATCGTCGAAACAATTTCCCGAGTGTCGCCTACGTCTCATTTCTGAGCGTGGTCGACCGCGTACTGCCAGGTGTCCCGAGGTGGCTCGCAGTTGTTGCCACGCCGCTACTTTCGGCCTCCGACCTGATCGCTCGCTGTGCCGATGCTGCGAGAGTGCTGTGGATGGTGTGACTCCTGTTGCGGGAGCGACAACGTCCTGTTCGCGCGCGTTTCCGGCTGGATCGCGCCGGCGCGAACGGGGAGGATTTCGGCATGAGTGAGCGCAGCGAGCGAACGATGAGCACAGCTGAGCGCAGCGACGGAGCCGCGCAGGCGAGGCACAGCCATGAGCGATGAATCCGACGAAACCGGCGCGCCCGCGGGAAGTGCATTGCCGGACGCGGAGGAGTACGCCGCCGAATCGCGTTGGGTCGCATGGAAAGAGTCGGCGGCCGAGCGGATCCCCCGCGGCGATGTCGACGAGGAGGAGACCGCCGAGCCGTTCCGGAGCCTGCGCGCCTTCCGGCTGTGGGGCGTGGCCGCGGCTCGCGCTCTGCTCGATGTTCAGTTCCACCGCCCGGCCACCCGCACGCTGCTTCCGCTGGCATACATCCTCGGGCTGGTGTTCGCCTTCGCTGTGCCGATCGCGGTGACCGTCGCGATGTGGCGGGTGTCCGCGGTGCTCGGCATGCTCGCCGCGGTGATCGCGGTTCCGCTCGGCCTGACCATCGCCGCGGCCGTGCGCCTGATGCTCGAGTTCCTTGTCAACGCCTCCCGCCTCGCGACCAGGGTGGAACACATCAGCGAACTGGCCGACGATCTGTTCCAGGCGCTGTCCGACGTGGCCGAGCCGGTCAATCAGCTTTCCGAAGACGTTCGGGCGGTGCAGTTCTGGCGCTTCCGCGGGCGCGGCCCGCGCAGGTAGCGTGCGAAACCGCGCTGCGCGGAAGGATTGTGGCGCTCGAACAACCGCTCCTGACGGCGACGGCGACGGCGACAGTGACCGGCGTCAGTTTTGCTGTGAAACAGTGCTATTCGGGCGCAAGGACGTGGAGCCGATCGGAAGTCCTGCCGCCGCAACTCAGTTGGGGAAGCCAAGCGGCGCGGAAGCGCCTACCCCGCACTGCCCTCCGGCCGGTAGGACGGGACGGTCATCAAGGTGCTCGCGGCACGCGTCAGCACCTCGGCGGGCCCGGCAATTCCCAGGTGTCGTTCAGTACGGCACGGTGGGTCGGCAGGGCCTGTTTGTAGATCTCGCGGCCCTTCTCGGTGAGGCAGACGAACACGGCGCGGCGGTCTTCGGCGCACATGGTGCGCTGCACCAGGCCGTCGCGCTCGAGCCGGGCTACGGCCCGCGACAGCGCGCTCTGACTCAGGTAGATGTCATCGGCCAGGTCGCTCATGCGGTATTTGCCGCAGTTCGCGTCGATCAGCCGGTCCAGCGTCTCGAACTCGCTGAGCCCGATCCGATGCTGACCCTGTAGCGCTTTCTCGAGTGCGCAACTCACCGCCGCGTGCCGGTCGAGCAGCTCGCGCCACTCCCCAACCAGCCCGGTCGGCGCGACGGTGCGCCGGGCTGTGTCCATGGTCGACGGCTTCGACATGCCCTCATCTTAGTGGTCACACCGCATGCATGCAACCGCATTAGATGTATTGGCATTTAATGCATGCGCATGTAATGTACCCCGCATGACTTCACCAGCAACGCTCTCGGCCGCCAAGGCGACCGATCCGACCAGATGGTCAACCCGGCTTTGGGGCATGCTGATCACGCTGTGCATCGTGCTGTTCCTCGATGGTCTCGACGTGTCGATGATCGGTGTCGCGCTGCCGTCCATCGGCGCGGAACTCGATCTGTCGACCTCTACTCTGCAGTGGCTGGTCAGCGGCTACATTCTCGGATATGGCGGCCTGCTGTTGCTCGGCGGACGCACCGCCGACCTGCTCGGTCGCCGCAAGGTCTTTCTCATCGCGCTCGCGGTCTTCGCGGTCGCCTCGCTGGCAGGCGGCCTGGTGAGCTCCGGCCCGCTGCTGATCCTCACCCGTTTCGTCAAGGGCCTCGCCGCCGCGTTCACCGCGCCGACCGGCCTGTCCATCATCACCACCAACTTCGCGGAGGGACCGGCCAGGAACAAGGCGCTGTCCATCTACACCGTGTTCGGCGCGGGCGGTTACTCCTCGGGGCTGCTGTTCGGCGGTCTGATGACGGGTGTCGGCTGGCGCTGGACGTTCCTGCTTCCGGTGCCGATCGCCCTGGCCGCCCTGGCCGCTGCCTACGTGCTGGTGCCGAAGGACAAGCCCGCCGAGGACGGCGGACACGACCTCGTCGGTGCGCTGCTGTCCACCGCGGCCATGCTGTTGCTGGTCTACACCGTGGTCGCCGCGCCGGACGCGGGCTGGGCCTCGGCACGCACCATCGGCTCGTTCGTCGCGGTCGCGGCCCTGTTCGGTGGGTTCGTCGCGGTGGAGAAGCGCGTGCGCTACCCGCTGGTGCGTCTCGGTATCCTGCGCAAGTCCTCGCTGGTGCGGGCGAGCCTCGCGATTATCGCGGTGGCGGGCTCCTACTTCAGCTGGCAGTTCATCGTGACGCTATACCTGCAGGACGCCCTCGGCTGGTCGCCGCTGAAGCTGGCGATGGCGCTGCTACCGGTCGGTCTGCTGGTCGTGCTGTCGGCGTTCTTCTCCGACAAGCTGGTCGACCGGTTCGGCACCGGGCCGATCATCGCGGTCACCATGGTCGTCATGGCCGTCGGCTACCTGATGTTCCTGCGGCTGGACACCGCGCCGTCCTACCTGACGATGCTGCTGCCCGCGGTGCTGCTCATCGGCATCGGCTGGGTCGGCTTCCCCGCCATCAACATCCAGGCCACCAACGGCATCGATGACGATGAGCAGGGCCTCGCTGCGGGTGTACTGCAGACCTCCATGCAGGTCGGTGCGGCCATCGTGCTCGCCGTCACCACAGCGATCATCTCCTCCGGCGCGCACGCGGACATCTCGGCGACCGGGATGCTCGACACCTACCGACCTGGTTTGGAGTTCGCCGCTGGTGTCTCCCTGGTCGGCGCCCTCGTCGCTCTGCTGGCCTTCGTGCCGAAGTACCGCAGGCAGCAGCGGGCGGTCGAAGAACGGGAGCAGGAGTTGCAACTCGTCGGCTGACCCGGCCGCTAGCGAGCGCCATCACCCCGATCGGGGTGATGGCGGCTCGGCGTTTCAGGAAAATGGCGGGGCGGCGGTGTCTTTGGCGGATCGGATGAAGGTGAGTCTGTTACCGTCGCGACCCGCCTCCGGCCATTCGATGCCGAGCGTGGCGTCGAAGGCGTCTATGTCGCGGTCGAACTCGGGCTGGTACTCGAGCGAGCAAAGGTAGGTGACTGTCGACCCGTCCTCCAAGGAGAGGATCGCGTGCCCGAGCCCCTCGGACAGGAACACCGAGCGCCGATCGACGTCATCGAGCAGCACACTGTCCCAGCGACCGTAGGTCGGTGAACCGCGGCGCAGATCGACCACTACGTCGAGGAACGCGCCCCGCACACAGGTCACGTACTTCGCCTGACCCGGCGGGTCTTCGGTGTAGTGGATGCCGCGCAGCACACCTGCCGCGGACACCGAGCAGTTGACCTGCTTCAGGTCGAACGACCGCCCGGTCGCCTTCTCGAACTCCGAGGCCTTGAAGCCCTCGAGGAACATGCCGCGATCGTCACCGAGCTGGCGTGGGGTGATCACCCACGCGCCGGGCACCGCGAGCTCCTGGAACTCCATGTTCACCAGTCCCGTCCGCGTTCGAGCAGGTCGAGCAGGTAGGTGCCGTAGCCCGACCGGACAAGCGGTTCGGCGAGCGTCCGCAGCTGTTCGTCGTCGATGAAGCCCATTCGCCAGGCCACCTCCTCTGGCACACCGATCTTCAGGCCCTGCCGCTCCTCGATGGTGCGCACGTAGTTGGCCGCGTCCAGCAGCGAGTCGAAGGTGCCGGTGTCCAGCCAGGCGGTGCCGCGGGCGAGCACGTCCACCTGCAGCCGATCTTGTTCAAGGTAGGCGCGATTGATGTCGGTGATCTCGTATTCGCCGCGCGTCGAAGGACGCAGCGAGCGGGCGATCTCCACGACGTCGTTGTCGTAGAAATACAGCCCGGGGATGGCGTAGTTGGAGCGCGGCGCCTTCGGTTTCTCCTCGATGGAGACCGCGCGGCCTTCGGTGAATTCCACGACGCCGTAGGCCGTCGGGTCCGACACCCAGTAGGCGAACACCGCGCCGCCGTCGACCCTGTGGAAGCGGCTGAGGCTGGTGCCGAGGCCTGGACCGTGAAAGATGTTGTCGCCGAGCACGAGTGCGGCGCAGTCGGTGCCGATGTGGTCGGCACCGAGGACGAAGGCCCTGGCCAGGCCGTCCGGCTCCGGCTGGACCACGTAGTCGAGGGAAAGGCCGAACTGGGCGCCGTCGCCGAGCAGCCGTGCGAACGCGTCGGCGTCCTCCGGAGTGGTGATCACCAGGATGTCTCTGATCCCCGCGAGCATCAGCGTGGAGAGGGGGTAGTAGACCATGGGTTTGTCGTAGACCGGGACCAGCTGCTTGCTCACCCCGCGCGTGATCGGGTGCAGCCGGGAGCCGGTGCCGCCCGCCAAAATGATTCCGCGCATGCCCTGGAGTCTGCCAGTCTCGGCACGCCGGGATTCGGCGAGGTTCCGAGAAGCGCTCGATTCGATTACGGGGAGTCTAGCTTCGGTACCGATCGGGCGATTCTGTTGCGTAGATCACGTTCTGCGTGGTGTTGTCGAACGACACTGTGTGAGATGTCAGCGCCGACAGCTCGCCTGTACCCCGGTCCGGTCGTGACTCGGCGCGCCAGTTGTTAGGTAGGTGCGCGATGTCAGCGACCGAAGTCGGTGAACCCGGCATTGTGGTGAACCCGGAGGGGCCGAGCGCGCAATCCCGCCTGCTGCTGGCGACCTTCATGGGTGTGGTGCGACCGGTGCTGCGGACGGTTCCGGTCACCAGGGCGACCATTCCGATCGGCGCCGCAGCGGTGCACGGGCTGGCGGGGCTGCGTCCCCGGCCGCGTGGCATCGACCGGGAGCAGGTATCGCTCAACGGTTTCCACCTGGAGATTATTCGTCCCGCCGGGGCTTCGCGTGCGCTGCGGCACGGCGCGGTGCTCTATATGCACGGCGGAGGCTTCGCGATCTGCAGCACGCGCAGCCACCGCCCGGTCGCGGCGAGCCTGGCCCGTCGCACGGGGCTTCCGGTGGTCAACGTCGAGTACCGCCAACTGCCGGGCCGACGTATCACCCAGTCGATCCGGGACTGCATGACCGCGTACCGCTGGCTGCTGCGCCACGGCGCGGACCCGGCGCGGATCGTCTTCGCGGGCGACTCGGCGGGCGGATACCTGGCCTTCGCGACCGCGCTGCGCGCGCTCGAGTCAGGCCTGTCCGCACCGGCCGGGCTGGTCGGACTGAGCCCCCTGCTCGACTTGGACTACGCAGCGAAGCGGGACTACATGAACGTCACGCGCGATCCGTATATCCCGCTGTCGGCGTTGGAGGCGGTGGTGCGCATCGGAGCCGAGGTCGACGGCATGCTCGATCCGCAACTGTCACCGGTGAACGCGGGGTTGTCCATGCTTCCGCCAGTGTTGTTGGTGGCCGCCGAGGACGAGATACTGCGGTTCGATTGCGAGCTGATGGCGCAGCGGCTCACCGCGGCGGGCGTGCCGAATGCGCTGGAGCTGTGGCGTGGCCAGGTGCACGCCTTCATGAGCATCGCGCCGAACCTGCCGGAGAGCAGGGCGGCATTGGCGCGGGTGTCGCGGTTCGTGCGCGCCCGCATAGCGGAGGGCCAGCAGGCGCGGACGGCGTGAACCGTCCCGCCTGTCCAGGCGAGCCCCGCCCCGCAGCGGCCGGGACGGGGCTCGCGTCTGTGTGGACGGGGTCGGTGGCGGGATCGCTCCGGTCACTCCGATCGCGGTAATCAGCCCGCCTGACGAATTTCCGAACCGAAATATTCGGTCCTCGATTCGGCAGGTAGCTATGCGGACGGGGCGTATCACGAAGCAATAACTGTGTGGCCCTGTGCGATAGAGCAACTGTTCACTCGACGATCAGGGTACGGACCTGCGGAAAACCCTGTCCACGCTGTTGCGCGGACAGGGTTTCCCGATTTGTTCTCAGTTGTGTGAGTTCGGTTGGGCTTTACTTCGCAGGGGCGAACGGCTGGTTGATCGTCGTGAAGTACTGGATCGCAGCACCGATCGCGACCGGGGCGGTGACCAGCAGCTGACCGGCGAGGGTGCCGAGGGCGCCGACCGCGAGGATGCCGCCGAGGCAGCCGATGACGGCGGCCGGGACGAACGCGCCGAACAGGCCGACGATGGTCGCCGCGGCGACGGTCGCACCGGCGATCCCACCGAGCACGCAGCCGACGGCCCCGCCGCCGAGGCCGCCGACCAGGGTGGCGATGGTGGCGCCGGTGCCGATGGTGTCCTTCATGCGGTTGAAGGCGGCCTGCTCACGGTCGTATTCGGTCTTCCACGGCGCCTTGTCCTCGAAGGGGAGGGCGACCGGCTTGTAGGTTGCGTGCGCCGTGTCGAGCTGTGGGGTCAGGGTGGCGGTGCGGTCCGCGATCTCGGCATTGATCGGGAACTCGAAGTCGTCCACACGGAAGGTCAGCGGCACGCCGGTGAGCGTGTCGCCGTTGGCGGCCTTGACTTTGAAGACACCGTCCTCGACGACCATGGAACCGGCATCGGTCTTGATGATGGACTGGGTGTCGGTGTTCTGCGCGGTGAAGTTCACCGCGCGGTTGTCGGCCTCGGCAGCCGGCGCAGCGTTCACGGTGCCTGCGGTGACGCCTAGGGCGGCGATCAGCAGTGCCGACGTCGCGGCGAATTTCCTCATCAGCATTTGTTTGGAACCTCGATGTGAAGCGTTCGGAGGGGACTGGACCAGCAAAATCTAGACCAGCTAACGAGTGGTGAACCGGTTGTGACTATTTATTCAAATTTTGTTCACCATCGAGACCGATGACTTGGTGGGGTTTTGGAAATGAAGGTGCTGACCGGGGTCTTCTACCACTAACCAAACTGGGCGTTCTTCTCTTTGGAAAGATCATGTGACGAAGGTCACTGGGTGTGACTCTGGTCGGCTACTTGGCGGCACCGGCTTCCGAGTCCGTCGTCACCGCGGCCGGTCCCCACGTAGAGTCGTGTGGGTGCGATTGCTCGTCACCGGCGGCGCCGGGTTCATCGGCGCGAACTTCGTCCACCAGACCGTGTCCGACCATCCCGACACGACCGTCACCGTCCTCGACGCGTTGACCTATGCCGGGAACCGCGTCTCCCTGGACCCGGTGGCCGACCGCATCGATTTCGTGCACGGCGACATCGCCGACCTCGACCTGGTCGACGAACTGGTCAGCGGCGTGGACGCGGTGGTCCATTTCGCCGCCGAATCCCACAACGACAACTCCCTGGCCGAGCCGTGGCCGTTCCTGCAGACCAACATCGTCGGCACGTATTCGCTGCTGCAGGCCGTGCGCCGCCACGACGTGCGCTACCACCATGTGTCCACCGACGAGGTGTACGGCGACTTGGCGCAGGACGCCCCGTCGTTCACCGAGGCCACCCCGTACAACCCGTCGAGCCCCTACTCGGCCACCAAGGCCGCCAGCGATCTGCTGGTTCGCGCGTGGACCAGGTCGTTCGGCGTGCGCGCCACCATCTCCAACTGCAGTAACAACTATGGGCCCTACCAGCACGTGGAGAAGTTCATCCCGCGCCAGATCACCAACCTGATCGACGGGGTCCGGCCGCGGCTCTACGGCGCGGGGCACCAGGTGCGCGACTGGATCCACGTCGACGACCACAACCACGCCGTGTGGGCCGTCCTGCAGCGCGGCCGGATCGGGCAGACCTACCTGATCGGCGCGGACGGCGAGCTCGACAACAAGTCCGTGGTGCGGATGATCCTGGAAGCGTTCGGCCGCGATCCGGACGATTTCGATCACGTCACCGACCGGCCCGGCCACGACCAGCGCTACGCGATCGACGCGTCACTGCTGCGCACCGAGCTCGGCTGGGAGCCGCGATATGGAGACTTCCGCGCCGGGTTGGCCGCGACCATCCGGTGGTACCGGGACAACGAATTTTGGTGGCGCCCGGACAAGGCGGGCACTGAGCGCGCCTATCTAGCGGCGGGCGAGCAGACGATCGACGCGGCACCGGACTGAACCGAGCCGACCGCGACGCCGCGCTCGAATTCCGTCGGCCGGTGCGATAGGCCGTGGCGCCCTCTCGGCGCACGGGCAGAAATGGAACTCCGCCCGTGCACTGCGCGGGCGGAGCTTCACGACTCGTATCTGTTGTGTTGTGCGAGTTCGGTTGTGGGCTTTACTTCGCAGGGGCGAACGGCTGGTTGATCGTCGTGAAGTACTGGATCGCAGCACCGATCGCGACCGGGGCGGTGACCAGCAGCTGACCGGCGAGGGTGCCGAGGGCGCCGACCGCGAGGATGCCGCCGAGGCAGCCGATGACGGCGGCCGGGACGAACGCGCCGAACAGGCCGACGATGGTCGCCGCGGCGACGGTCGCACCGGCGATCCCACCGAGCACGCAGCCGACGGCCCCGCCGCCGAGGCCGCCGACCAGGGTGGCGATCGTGGCTCCGGTCGAGATGGTGTCCCTCATCCGGTTCCAGGCGGCCTGCTCACGGTCGTATTCGGTCTTCCACGGCGCCTTGTCCTCGAAGGGGAGGGCGACCGGCTTGTAGGTTGCGTGCGCCGTGTCGAGCTGTGGGGTCAGGGTGGCGGTGCGGTCCGCGATCTCGGCATTGATCGGGAACTCGAAGTCGTCCACACGGAAGGTCAGCGGCACGCCGGTGAGCGTGTCGCCGTTGGCGGCCTTGACTTTGAAGACACCGTCCTCGACGACCATGGAACCGGCATCGGTCTTGATGATGGACTGGGTGTCGGTGTTCTGCGCGGTGAAGTTCACCGCGCGGTTGTCGGCCTCGGCAGCCGGCGCAGCGTTCACGGTGCCTGCGGTGACGCCTAGGGCGGCGATCAGCAGTGCCGACGTCGCGGCGAATTTCCTCATCAGCATTTGTTTGGAACCTCGATGTGAAGCGTTCGGAGGGGATCAGACGAGCAAAATCTAGACCAGCTAACGCTTAGTGACCAGATCGTGACCGTTTTTAAACTTGTTCTCCGTTGATTCTTGTGACCCTGTGAGAGTTGCGAAAGATCTACGCCGACCAGGTTTTCCGCACCAAGCCACACGGCGAGTTTCCATTGCGATGTGACTTAGATCACAATATGACTCCGGTCTGCGCCTTCGGCATCGCCGTCCGAGTTCGTCGTCGGCGTGACATCGCCCCGTCGAGTCGTGCGCATGTGATCGCTCGTCACCGGTGGCGCCGGATCCATCACCGCATGCGGAAGACGGTCATCGACGTCGTGATAACGCGCCGCGCCGATCGGTGGCCCCTGCGGGAGGCCGAGCGCGTCTACCTAAAGCGCCGGGGCGATCAGCGCGGCATCGGACCGACTCGACCACGTCGCGGCGGCACGCTCGGATTCCGTTGCGGGTCAGCCCCAGACGACGGTGTAGTACTTCGCCGCGGCCGCGATCAGCGCCACGGTCGACGCCGCGATCACGGTGACGGCCGGGCCTACGGTCGGCGTTTTCCCGGCGATATCGGTGAGCCGCAAAGGCATCCACCGCAGCAGCACCGCGAGCCCGACGATCGCCAGCGGCACGAAGTAGCGGCCCTGCACGCCGTCGATGATGTAGTAGCCAACCGGCGTGAACGACATGTAGAGCGTCACGTAGATCATCGCCACGCTCGCCGCGATGGTGAGCGCCACGATCACGGTGCGCCGGAAAGTGGCGGCGTTCATCCGGTCGGCGACGCCGACGCTCACCGCGAACGCGAGCAGGCAGGCCAGCATCGCCACGGCCGGAACATCCACGTAGGCGAAGCCGAGCTCGCCGAAGAACTGGCTGAACCAGCGCTCGTCGCGCAGCGCGATGCTCTCGCCGAACACATGGACGAAATCCAGTGGGTGGCGGAGGATACCGCTCAGCTGGTCGGCGGGACGAACCGAGTGCCACTGGTGCTGCGGACGCATCAGCCCCATGCCGTCGCCGGTCGGCGCCGCGATCTTCATCCACACCGCGAAGGCGAGCGCGCCCGCCGCGGCGAAGGCCAACGGGATACCGCGTCGCCAGCCCGTGAACCCGAACCGGTCGGCGGGCACCACGACGACGAGCAGCGCGAGCAGCACGTAGGTAGGCTTGCTCACCGGAAGCAGGATCGTCGCCGTCAGCAGCGCGCCGATCTCCACTCGGCCGAGCCTCTCGCCGAGGAACAGGGACTTCACCAGTAGCGCGGAAACCAGGATGGCCAGCGCGTTGGTCATGGTGTCGGCGGTGACCGTACCCGCCTGGAACACTGCGATCGGCAGCACTGCGACGGTGAACGCGAGCCATTGCACCCGGTGCGCACGCAGCGCGAACAGGCCGAAGCCGACCACCGCGAGATAGGCCGCCAGCCCGGCGAGCCGAGTGAGTACGACGAGGCCGCCTACGTCGAGCCCGAACAGCTCGGCGAGCCGGATGCCGATCGCGGCAGGCACGTAGGGGACCGGGGAGTATGCGGCGGTGTTGGTGAACCAGACCGGTTCGGTGGCGTCCGAGACCGGGGCGCTCTCCAGCTGTTCGTAGCCGCCGGAATTCGCCACCATCGGGTCGGGCTCGTCCGGGTTGGTCGTGTAGTCCTTCATCGCGTAGCCCATCAGCTTGCTGATGCTGGATGGGACGTCGCCGCCGTAGGAGATACCGCGGTCGTCGTGAATCCGCTGTGGGCCGAACCCGCCGTGCGCGACCTGGTAGGCGCGGCCGAACTGGGTGATCTCGTCATGACCCCAGAACGACGGGGTGAGGACGCTGAACAGCGTGCCGAAGATCGCGACGAGCACGGTGAATGCGACCGTCGCCGCGCCGAGGCGTGTTCCGATCCGGCGCGCGAAGCCTATGAGAGCGCCCCTCGCGGGCTGGTCAGCGGCAGCAATGTCAGCGGCGGGCAGCGGTGCGGTGTCCACCGTGGGGAGCGGTGCGGTGTCCGGGGGCTGTGCCGCGGTCCGATCCGCCGATGTCGTCAACGCCCGGCTCCACCGTCACGGGCGTCACCGCCGTTGTCGTCGGCGGGTGCGTCGTCCGCGCTCACCGCCGCGTACCGCAAGTAGGTCAGACGGGCGGTCTCATGCCGTGAGCGGCGGATGCCGTCCAGGATCAGGCCCGCGGTCCACGCCAGACTGCCGAGCAGCAGCAGGGTGAAGCCGAGGAACAGCGTGGGGAAGCGCGGTACCTCGTGGGTGTTGTAGAACTCGACGACGATCGGAATGGTGAGGACGATCGAGACCAGCCAGCTCAGCGTGCCGAACAGGCCGTAGAACGCGACCGGCCGCTCGTGCCTGGCCAGCCCGATGATCAACGCGAGGATCTTGAATCCGTCGTGGTACGTGCGTAACTTGCTCGCGCTGCCCGCCGGACGGTCGCGGAAGCCGACCGGCACCGCCGTCCGCGGCACCCGAAGGTGCAGCGAGTGCACGGTGAGCTCGGTCTCGATCTCGAACTCGCGGGAGACCGCGGGGAAGCTCTTCACGAACCGGCGAGAGAACACCCGGAAGCCGGACAGCATGTCTTCGACGTTCTCGCCGAACACCTTGCCGACCACGCCGTTGAGCACCTTGTTACCGGTCTCGTGGCCCGCACGGTAGGCCGTGGCGCCCTCGTTCTGCCTGCGCACGCCGAGCACGTGGTCGTAGGGGCCGTCGAGCAGTGTCTTGATCATCAGCGGCGCGGCGGACGCCTCGTAGGTGTCGTCGCCGTCGATCATCAAATAGATGTCGGCTTCGATATCGGCGAAGGCGCGGCGCACTACATTGCCCTTGCCCTTGGTGTGCTCGTGCCGAACGATCGCCCCGGCCGCACGGGCCCGCTCGGCGGTCTCGTCCGTGCTCAGATTGTCGTAGACGTAGACGCTGATTCCCGGCACGGCGGCCTGCAGGTCGGCGACGACCTTGGCGACCGAAGCCTCTTCGTTGTGGCAGGGAACCACGGCGGCAATACGAAGCTCGGTGGAGTCCACCCGGGTCAATCCTCGCGATCGGTGGTGAATTCGGGAACACCGGGAGGGTACAGGGAACTCACAGAGAACGCGTGGCCGACCTCACCGTGCCGACCGACGAATTCTCACTCGACGCCCGTTCGCCGTGGCCTGCGGTAGCGTCGGGCCGTGCCAACCAGTGAGTCCACCGCGCCCGCAGGCGAGTCCGTGCCGCAGGAGCCGGGGTCGATCCTCCGGAAGGTGCTCACCGCGCTGCGGCAGGGCGGGGCCTTCCTGGTGGTCGGCGCGATCGGGTTCCTCGTCGACGCGGGCACCTACAACCTCTTGGTGTTCTGGGGTGGCGAGGGCATCCTTCATCACTATCCGCTGCCCGCGAAGATCATCGCGATCGTGGTGGCCACGGTGGGCACCTACTTCGGCAACAAGTGGTGGACCTTCGCACACAAGCAAACCGATAATCCCGGGCGCGAGTACCTTTTATACGCGGTGTTCAACGTCGTCGCGATCGCTCTGCAACTCGGTTGTCTCGGCTTCTCCCGCTACGTACTCGACTTGTCGAGCCCGCTGTCGGACAATATATCCGGCACGCTGATCGGGCAGATCATGGCAGTTGTGTTCCGCTACTGGGCTTACGACACATTCGTCTTCACAGGGTCGGGCAGGGCTGACGACAGCGTCGCGGTCAACGCCCCGGCGAACGACTAGCAATGGTGTGGCGATACGGCCACCCGGTTCCGAAGCAGGCACGTTACCGGGCCGGTTGATATCCTCACCCCCGCCGTGAACGGCAATCCAGGGGCGTATCTGTCCCGTCCGGCACAATGAGAATTTCGAGGATTTCATGGATCAGTCGGCTACCCAAGCCGTTACCGAAACAAACGATCGCTCGACGGCCGTTGACGCGCCTGCTTCGCTGCGCGCCGACCATCGGGCACCGGATCTGCTGGTGCTGCAGCGCGGCATCTTCACCGGTCCGTCGGCCAAGGTGAGCGACGAGCTCTACGCCGTCGTCAAGGGTGGCGCGCATCGGGAACGCCAGACGCTGAGACTGGACAAGGGCGCGACCGCGCACACCAATACCTACTTCGGCCGGTTCGCCGCCAGTTACTGGCAGCGCTGGACCACGGTCACCGAGGTGCGGGCCACCATGGTGCTCGACGTCGCGAAGAAGGCCACGGTGCGGGTGGTCGCCTCCGACATCGCGGGGCATCGCAGGATCATCGACACCGCGCAGGTGAACGACGGCGGCACGCTCACGCTGACCGCACCGCTCGATCAGTACGTCGACGGCGGTGCGCTGTGGCTGGAGTTCGACGCCGTCGGTGGCGAACTCGGCATCGCCGAGCTGACCTGGAGCACGGTGGCGCCGGAGCGCGTGCGGCCGGTCGCGATCGCCATTTGCACCTTCAACCGCGCCGAGGACTGCGCCGAGACCGTCGCCGCGCTCGCCTCCGACCCGACCGTGCTCGCGGCCATCGACGCGGTGTACGTCGTCGACCAGGGCACCGATCTGGTCGAGAACCGGCCGCGCTACCAGGAGGTCGCACCGGTCTTCGGCGACAAGCTGCGCTACATCCGTCAGCCGAATCTCGGTGGCGCGGGCGGCTTCACCCGTGGTCTGTACGAGGTGTCCGCGGCCAACGAGCACGCCGACGTCATCCTGATGGACGATGACATTCTCTGCGAGCCGGAAACAGTTCTGCGGCTCAACGCCTTCGCCAACATGACGGTGGAGCCGACCCTGGTCGGCGCGCAGATGTTGTTTCTGCTCAACCCCGACTACCTCAACGTCGGCGCCGAGGAAGTGCACCTGCACCGGCTGCGGCACGGACAGAAGGTGCCGAAGGCGCTGCGCAACACCAGCATGCTGAAGAAGAACCAGGAGCGCCGCGTAGACGCGGGCTACAACGCCTGGTGGACCTGCCTCATCCCGGCCGAGGTGGTCGCGAAGATCGGTCTTCCGGTCCCGATCTTCTTCCAGTGGGACGACGTGGAATACGGCATCCGTGCGCGAGAGAACGGTTTCGTCACCGTCACGCTGCCCAATGCCGCGGTGTGGCACGCGGACTTCTATTGGAAGGACTACGACGACTGGGCGCGCTACTTCAGCACGCGCAACTCGTTGATCGTCGGTTCGCTGCATGCGGATCTGGACGCGAAGACGATCAGCCGCAAGCTGTTCCGTGAGCTGGCCGAACATCTGGTCGCCATGCAATACGGCCTGGTGCACACCACGCTGCAGGGCATCGAGGACTTCCTGCGTGGGCCGGAGGTGTTGCGCGACGGCGGTGTCGGCGCGCTGGCGGCCGCCCGCACCAGCCGGGGTGAGTACGGCGAGACGGTCAAGCACCCGGCCGCGACGCCTCCGGTGCGCTCAGCCGACATCCAATTGCGCCGTGCAGGTGGCGAACCAAGCCGCGTGACGCTGGTGCTGATCAAGCGTGCACTGAACCAGTGGTTCGGCCGGACCCAGCCCGGCGTCGTCGGCGTCACCAGGGAAGACGCCTACTGGTGGCATGTCTCGCTGTTCGACCACGTCGTGGTCACCGATGCCTCGCAGTCCGGGGTGCGGGTGCGCAGGCGTGACAAGGCCCGCGCCCGTCAGCTGCTGCGCCGCACCCTGCGCGTGCTGCGCCGCCTGCGCCGCGAACTGCCCACCGTGCAGGCGCAATACCGCGCCGCAGTGCCGGAATTGACCAGCCGCGCCAACTGGGAGCGCTTGTACGGCTCCCCCGCCTCTCCGGGTCTTTAGGCCGTACTAGTCGGGTGGTGTGGGATTTGCGTTCAGGTCTTGCGTTGGGTGCCGCTCGTGTTTTTGGGCGTACCCGGCGAGTTACCCATGTATGTGCGAGATCAGTTGTTGTGTTGGGAATTGGTACCCGCTGTGCTGCTGGTAGCCGCACGCCCGGCAAGAAACGCGGAGAGGTGGGTGAGTACATGGGTAAGTCGCCGGGTACTCGCACTGGTCAGGCACCTGACGCAAGACCTGAACGCTGCTCTAGGGGCGCCTTGACCAGCACGGCCTGAATACCCTAAATACGTGGAGAGGCGGGCAAGAAGAGGTCGGTGGTGAGTTCGCCGGTGCCGGGGGTGACGCGGTATTTGTCCAGGTCGGTGATGCCGTGGGCGGCGAGGACTTCGTCGTCGATGAAGAAGTTGCCGCTGGTCTCCTTGCCTGGCGAGGTGAGCACCAGGTAGGCGGCGTCGGCGTAGATGTCGGGGGTGCGCGAGGTGGATACCATTTCCTCGCCGCCGAGCAGGTTCTTGACCGCGGCCGTCGCGATGGTGGTGCGCGGCCACAGCGAGTTGACGCCGATGCCGTCGCTCTTCAGCTCCTCGGCCAGGCCGAGCGTGGTCAGCGACATCCCGTACTTGGCGATGGTGTAGCCCAGCGCCATGCCCGCCCACTTCGGGTCCAGGTTCAGCGGCGGGGAGAGGGTGAGGATGTGCGGGTTGCGCCATGCCTTCGCCGATTCGCGCAGGTGCGGGATGCTCAGCTTCGACAGTAAGAAGCTGCCTCGGCAGTTGATGTCCTGCATGAGGTCGTACTTCTTCATCGGAAGCGCGTCGGTGGGGGACAGATCGATCGCGGAGGCGTTGTTCACCACGATGTCGATGCCGCCGAACCGCTCGACCGTCTGGCGCACGGCCTCGGCCACCGACTCGTCGATGCGGACGTCGCCGACGAACGGCAGCACCTGACCGCCCGCCGCCGCCAGTTCAGCGGCGGCGCTATGGATGGTGCCGGGAAGCTTTGGGTGCGGTTGGTCGGTCTTGGCGATCAGGGTGATGTTCGCGCCGTCGGCCGCGGCCCGCTTGGCGATCTCCAGCCCGATGCCACGGCTGCCGCCGGACATGATCATTGTCCGGCCCGCGAGCGGCTTGGAACCCGGTTCCGTCATGTGACCTGCTCCTTCGTGTCTGCCACGAGTGGGACGCCCGCAGCTGTCGGCGCTTTGCACATCAAGCGTAAACCTCCCTATGCAATCAGTTGCATAGGGAGTGGGAAGAAAGGGCACCGGGTTCCGGTGCCCTTTCGCGCTAGAGCGTCGCCAGCGTCAGGATGTTCAACAGGATCATCAGCCCGACCAGCGCCCAGCTGATGTACAGGAACACCATGCCGGGCGCCTTCTGCGGCATCGGGCCGATCGCGCCGTTGAGGAAGATCACCACAGGTGCCTTGTAATAGAACCGCGTGGCCTGGCCATCAGCGATCGGCACCGTCACGGTGGCCGGACCCATGTCGAACAGCCACGGCGTGGCGACCCGTACGTGGTACTGGCCCGGGCCGACCGGAATGTGGTTCGCGCCCCAGCGGGTGTTCGGCACTCGCTGCCCGTTGACCAGGATCTTCGGTTTGGTCAGCGCGAGAAGGAATGCCCAGCCCGAGTACGAGGCATCGATCGTGATGCCCGGCGGATCGGCGGGCTGGCCATAGGCCTGCGGCTGCCCGAACTGCTGGGGCTGCCCGAACTGCTGGGGCTGGCCGTATTGCGGTGCGGGCTGGCCGTATTGCGGTGCGGGCTGGCCGTATTGGGGCACCGGCTGCCCATACGGGGGCTGCCCGACCGCGGGCTGTACGAGATGCGGTTGGCTCGGATTCTGCCCCGCAGGCGGCGCGTACTGCGCGGGCGCCTGTAGAGGCGGGTACTGGCCGACGGGCGGCTGCTGACCGAACGCCGGCTGTCCAGGCCATTGCCCGGGTTGCTGGCCATGAGGCGGGTACCCGCCGGGATGACTCATCTATCCCTCCCATATAGCGAACGATGCGAGCCGACCCTACCGTGCGCGGACGTAATCAGCGCCGCGAGTTCCGCTCCTGGTTCAGCCTGCGCTGCTGCTTGGTGATGCCCCGCCAGGCCTTTTCGCGTTCGGCCTGCAGCCGCTTGTCGGTACGCGCCTGGATCCACTCGTTCTCCCGCGCGAGTTTGTGATAGCTGGCGAGTCGTCGCTGGGGCGGCGCACCGGTATCGACCGCATCCAGCACCGCGCACCCGGTTCGCTGGGATACGCGCAATCGCCGAAACAGCATTGTGCGGCAAGGGATTCGATGTCACTGAAGGTTCTCGATCCCTTCGGAAGCATCCCACAGCCCGACGCCGCGCAGCCCGGGCGTATCGATCAGCGTGCCGCCGCCGGGCAGCGGACGCAGATCCCGATGCACCGTGGTGTGCCTGCCCTTCTTATCCGCCGCACGGACTGCGTTGGTGGCGAACGCCTCTGCGCCGAGCAGCGCGTTGGCGAGGGTGGACTTCCCAGCATCGGAGGGCCCGATCAGGGCGACAGTGCCGTCGAGCATCGCGACCAGCACGTCGAGTCCCGCACCGCTGGACGCGCTGACCGCCGGCGCGACCGCCCGCACGTCGTCGAGCGGAATGTCGGTCGCGGCATCCGCCTTCGTGAGCAGCACGATCGGCTGGGCGTTGCTCTCCCAGGCCAGCGCGCGCATGCGCTCTATCCGGCCGAGATGGATATCGCCGTCGGCCGCGGTACAGATCAGCACGGTGTCGACGTTGGCGGCGAGCACCTGGCCGTGAGAGCGCCCGGAAGCCGCCCACTGCGGCCGAATCCTTTCGCGTCGAGCCGCTGATATCGAAACTTGTACAGCAGTGCCGTACAATTTTTGTATGAGGATACAGACCTACAGCGAGACTCGTGCGCACCTAGCCGAGACGCTGACCAGCATCATCGAAGATCAGGACGAAGTGGTTATCACCCGCGCTGGGCAGGAGCCCGTCGTCATGCTGCCGCTCTCCGAATACGAGTCGATCAAGGAAACCGCCTACCTGCTGCGGTCTCCTGCCAATGCTCGACGGCTTCGTGAGGCAATCGCGCGCGTGGAAGCCGGGCAAGCCGAACCGCATGAGCTGATCGAAGAATGATCATTGCCTGGGACGAAGACGCCTGGGACTCATACCTGTGGTGGCAGACGCAAGACAAGGCCAGGATCAAACGCATCAACGCTCTGATCGCCGACATCATGCGCAACGGTAATGAGGGAATCGGTAAACCTGAACCACTTCGTCACGAGCTCTCGGGCTACTGGTCGCGGCGCATCAACGACGAACACCGCTTGGTCTACCGAATCGACAGTGACACCGTCACGATCATTGCGTGCCGATACCACTACCGTTGACGTGCGCTGACTTGTGTAGGTGTCGGAAGCGGTGAGTTAATCAGGCTTGCCGAATTGTTCGTGGCGGCCGAGCGAGCGTAGGTGGAACCATTCGCGCAGGCCGGCGGGGTCGCGGCGGGTAACGAGGAAGAACCAGGAGAAGCGGACCCATTCTTGGGGGAGGAGCTTGCGCATACCGGGCTGGGACATCAGATAGCCGCGGTTGCGGTAGGTGAAGTAGCGCTTCACCGGATCTTCCGGGTACTGGGTGTGCATGCGGCCGCCGAGGATCGGCTTGAACTCGGCCGCGCCGTTGGGGTGCAGGTACGCCGTCTGCAGGCAGGTGCCGAAGGGGAGGCCGGAGCGGACCAGGCGGCGATGCACCTCGACCTCGTCGCCGCGGACGAACAGACGCAGGTCGGGAACTCCGATCACGTCGACAGCCTTCGCCGAGATCAGCGCGCCGTTGAACAGGGAGGCGATGCCCGGCAGGAAATCCTCGTCGCCGAGTTCGGAGCGCAGCCGCCGCCAGACCACACCCCTGCGCAGCGGAAAGGCGAGCCGGTCGGGTTCGTCGATGTCGCAGACCACGGGCGACACCTCGACCAGCCCGTGCCGGTCCGCGCAGTCCAGCAGGGTGGACAAGACGTCCGCGCCTTCGGGCCTGCCGTCGTCGTCGGCGAGCCACACCCAGTCCGCGCCGATACTCAGCGCGTGCAGCATGCCGAGCGCGAACCCGCCCGCGCCGCCGAGGTTGTGCGCCGAGCCGAGGTAGGTGGATTCGACCGGTTGGTCGCGCACCAGATCGGCGACTTCCGGTTCGTTGCCGTTGTCGATCACGATCAGGTGATTCACCGGCCGTGATTGGGAAGTAACGACTTTCAGTGACTCGGCGAGCAGCTCACGGCGCTTGTGCGTGACGACGACGGCCACGATGCGGGCGCCAGGCCCGGTGCCGGGCATCGCCGCACCGGCGGCCTGCGCGGGCGCGCCGCCGTCCTCGCCCGCCACGGCGCCGGAGCCATCCGGCACGGAGCCGACCCGGGCCTGCGCCCCTGCATCGATCGGGGTGTCCTGCCCGGCCGGCTCACTCATGCCTGATTCCGCTCCAGTTCTCGTTCGGTTCCGATAGCCCGTTCGGCTTCCATTTCGCGCAGCACGGTGGCGACGTGATTCCCCGCGTCCGGACCTTCATACGCTCGCACCACTTCCTCGATACCGCCACGCAATCGGATCTGCCCGTGATCGATCCACAGCGCGGAATCGCACAGTTGCGCGAGAAATTCATTGGAATGGCTGGCGAAAACCAGAATGCCCGATCGCGCGACCAAGGACTGCAACCGGATTCTGGCCTTCTTCATGAATTCGGCATCCACTGCGCCGATGCCCTCGTCGAGCAGAAGGATCTCCGGATCGATCGAGGTCACTACGCCCATCGCGAGGCGAACCCGCATGCCGGTGGAATAGGTGCGCAGCGGCATGGACAGATATTCCCCGAGTTCGGTGAAATCGGCGATCTCATCGATTTTCGACAGCATCTGCTTGCGTGTCTGCCCGAGGAAGAGTCCACGGATGATGATGTTCTCGTAACCGGAGATCTCCGGGTCCATGCCGACACCGAGATCGAATACCGGCGCCACCCTGCCGCGGATGCGCGCGCTGCCGCGGGAGGGTTCGTAGATGCCCGCGAGCAGCCGCAGCAGCGTCGATTTGCCCGCGCCGTTGTGCCCGACCAGGCCGATCCGGTCGCCCTCTTTCAGTGCGAGGTTGATGTCGCGCAACGCCTCGACCACGACGACGTCGGACTGGTTGCGCCCGATCGCGCCGCCCGCCTTGCCGAGGAACGCTTTCTTCAACGACCGCGATTTGGCGTCGAAGATCGGGAATTCGACCCACGCCTGCTGGGTTTCGATACTCACACGACTCATCGGGGGCGCTCCTATACCCAGTACGGCACGCGCGAACGGTACTGCTTCATGGCGAAGATCGCCACGATCCAGCCCACCAGTGTGATCGCGCCGACGACCACCCAGTGCCGCAGCTCCTGCGGTTCGCCGAGCAGCGGTGCCCGGACGATTTCGAGATAGTGGAACGTCGGTACGAGTTCGGCAAGCCGGGCGCGGTCGCCAGTGCCCATCTGCGATTGCAGGGTCTTGGTCGTCCACATCACCGGGGTGAGCACGAACAGCATCAGGGTGGTGCTGCCGAGAATGGGCGCGATATCGCGGTAGCGGGTGCTGAAAATGCCGAACACGATCGACACCCACATGGAATTCAGGAACAGCAGTACGATGGCCGGAATCGCGAGGAGACTCGACCAGCCCAGGTTCTTCCAGACGCCGAAGGCCGCCAGCATCACCAAATAGATGACCATGTTGTGCGCGAAGAACAGCAGCTGCCGCCACACCAATCGGTACACGTGCACGCTCAGCGCCGAGGGCAGCTGTTTGATCAGGCCCTCGTTAGCGATGAAGACGTCCGAGCCCTCCAGAATGCTCGCGCTGATGACGTTCCAGATGATGAGCCCGACCGTCACGTACGGCAGGTACTCCCGCAGCGGCTGGCCGAGCAGCGCCGCGTACAGAATGCCCATCGCCGTGGCCTGCAGGCCGGTGGCGATGGTGATCCAGAACGGGCCGAGCACCGAGCGCCGGTAGCGCTGCTTGATGTCCTGCCAGCCGAGCGACAACCACAGCTCGCGCTGGGCGAATCCGCCGGCGAAGTCCTGGAACGCGCGCCGGAACGTCTGGGAGTCCGACACGATCTTTGCCGCGGTCGCCCCGGCGGTCGCGGGCTGCACCTCCGGTGTAGCCGCGCTCACCGGATCCTCCCGCGAGTCGTCGCCGGAACGCACCGTGCGCTCGGGCGATGGGGTCGGTGAGCTGTCATCTGAAAACGCTTGGTCATCGGAACCAATTGAGCTCTCTTCAGGACGCACCGCACTCGGTTCGGATACCGAGTCGGAGCGAGCGGCAGCGGCGGGCACGGTGCGACACTACCCTTGCGGCTTCCCGCCGACCCGCGTGGCACACGCGGGTCGGGTGGTGTCAGAGGTACTGACCGGAACCGCCGGTGACATGATTGGGATGGCCGCCGCGCGGGTCGGCGGCATGGACGCCGGGCGGCAGCGCGCCTTGGCGCATCTGCTCGAGCTGTGCCCGTGCGGCCATCTGCTGTGCGAACAGTGCGGTCTGGATGCCGTGGAACAGGCCCTCCAGCCAGCCGACCAGCTGTGCCTGTGCGATCCGTAGCTCGGCGTCGGTCGGGACGGCGTCATCGGTGAACGGCAGCGTGAGCCGCTCGAGCTCCTCGCGCAGCTCGGGGGCGAGGCCCTGTTCCAGCTCGCGCACCGAGGACTTGTGGATCTCCTTGAGTCGGCTGCGGCTGGCGTCGTCGAGCGGAGCCGCGCGCACCTCCTCCAGCAGCTGCTTGATCATGGTGCCGATCCGCATGACCTTCGCGGGTTGCTCGACCATGTCGGCGAGCGATTCGCCGGAATCGTCACTGCCGTCCGAGTCGTCTTTCTTGTCGTCATCGGTCACCACCTGAGCGGTGAAGGGCGCCCCCGATCCGGCCCCCGCTGGGAGGATCAGTGGCCTGCCGTCCGGTCCGACAACGACGATGTGGTCCGGTGCCTCATCCGAGTGCGTCATGACCCCTATCATGTCGCGTTCGCTCCGAACACGCTAAGCGGGTGGCCCCGGCTCCGGGTGGTCGGCCGGGGTTGCCCGGTCCGCCTTACGGCGCGGCGATGGCGTTCTATCCTGTCCGGGTCGTGTGGTTCGGATTTGTCGAAAGTCGGTTGCCATGCTGAGTCCCAGGTCACTGTGCTCCCGCCGGAATGCGGAGGGGAACGTGGTTATACAGGCTCGCCCGCTGCCCTTAGAGTGGCCAACATGACATACGACGTCGCGAGGGTTCGGGGCCTGATACCGTCCCTGGGCGACGGTTGGATCCATCTCGACCCGCAAGCGGGCATGCTGGTTCCGGATGCGGTATCTCGTGCTGTCTCAACAGGTTTCCGAACTTCGTCATTCTCGCATATCGGGCGCCACGGCGCCGCCGTGCGTAGCGCCGCGATTCTGGACGCGGCCCGTGAGGCGGTGGCGGACCTGGTCGGCGGTGATCCGGCGGGCGTCGTGCTCGGCCCCGACCGGGCGGTCTTGTTGGCCTGGCTCGCCGAATCGCTCAGCTCGCGGCTCGGGCTCGGCACCGGCATCGTGCTGTCCCGGTTGGACGACGAGGCCAACGTCGCGCCGTGGCTGCGCATCGCCAACCGCTACGGCGCGCACGTGCGCTGGGCCGAGGTCGAGATCGAGACCTGCGAGATGCCGTCCTGGCAGTTCGAGGAGCTCATCGGGCCCACCGCGCGATTGGTGGCGCTTACCGCCGCCTCGCCGATCGTCGGCTCCGCACCCGCCGTCCGGGTGGCCGCGGACCGGGTGCACGAGGTGGGCGGCCTGCTGGTGGCCGACGCGTTCGGCGCGGCGCCCTACGCGCTGATCGACATCGAAGAACTGAACGCCGACGTGGTCGCGCTGAGCGCACCGGCATGGGGCGGCCCGCAGATCGGCGCGCTGGTATTTCGTGACCCGGCGTTTCTGGACCGGATTCCCTCGATGTCGTTGAACCCCTATGCCAAGGGTGCTGAGCGACTCGAGGTGGGCGGGCACCAGTACGCGCTGCTCGCCGGGCTGACCACCTCGATCGACTTTCTCGCCGGGCTCGACGACCGCACACACGGCACCAGGCGCGAGCGCCTGGAAATGTCGATCACCTCGCTGCAGGACTACCACGACCAGCTGTTCGAGCACCTGATGGACGTGCTGGACAGGATCCCGAACCTCACCGTGATCGGGCGCGCTTCCACCCGAATTCCCACCGTCAGTTTCACTCTCGCGGGCATGCAGGCCGAGAAAGTCGCGGCCAAACTGGCCGACAACCGGATCGGCACGCTGAGCGGGGTGCACGGCGGCAGCAGGCTGCTCGACGCGCTGGGTGTCAACGACGAGGGCGGCGCGGTGACCATCGGCCTCGCGCCCTACACCACCAGGTTCGAGATCGATCAGCTCGGCAGGGCGCTCGTGACGCTGGAGTGATCGGCGGACGCAGCGTTCAGAGTTCTTTCACCCGTAGCACCACTTTGCCGAACACCGCACCGGAGTCCAGCTGCCGATGCGCCTCGGCAGCTTCGTCGATCGGCAGCTCGGCGCCGATGACCGGCACGACGGTGCCGTCGGCGATCAACGGCCACAGGTGCCGGTGCAGTTCCGCGACGATCGCCGCCTTACCGCCTATGCCGGTCGCGGGTCTCGCGCGCACGTTCGTTGCGTGGACGGTGCCCCACTTCCGCAGCAGCGCAGCGAGATTCAGTTCGGCGCTGACCCCGCCCTGCATGCCGATCACGATCAGCTGTCCGTGTTCGGCCAGCGCGTCGGCATTGCGCGCCAGGTAGGCCGCGCCCATGTTGTCGAGGATGATGTCGGCGCCAGTGCCGCCCGCGCCCGACGCCGCCGCGCGCACCGCCGCGACGAAATCGTCCTCCCGGTAGTTGATCAGCACGCTCGCCCCGAGTTCCGCGCAGCGCGCCAGCTTCTCGGCCGAACCTGCGGTCACCGCGACGCGTGCACCCAGCGCCCTGGCCACCTGGATGGCGTGCGTGCCCACCCCGCCGCCGCCACCGTGGATCAACACCAGCTGGTTCGCGTGCAGCCCCGCGGTCATCACCAGGTTCGACCACACAGTGGCCGCGACTTCGGGCAGTCCGGCCGCCGCGCCCAGGTCGAGGCTGTCCGGAACCGGAAGCACCTGCGTCACGGGGACCACGACCCGTTCGGCGTAACCGCCGCCGGACAACAGCGCGCACACCCGGTCGCCGACCTGCCAATCGCGCACTCCGTCGCCGAGCTCGGCGACGACGCCGGAACATTCGAGGCCGATGATCTCGCTGGCGCCCGGAGGGGGTGGGTAGTGGCCTTGGCGCTGCAACAGGTCGGCGCGGTTGACGCCGGCCGCGGCCACCTCGATCAGCATCTCACCGTGCCCGGGCGTCGGACCGGCGGCCTCGGCCCACTGCATCACCTCTGGTCCGCCGAAACCGGTCAGGTTGATAGCACGCACCGTGCCATAGTGCTCCGGCCGTCCAGATGACTGCGCGCGGACCCCCGGCTCGGCGGGCGAACAGCGGTCGGGCGGGTTGCCGCGGGGCGGGAAAACAGGTGAAACACAATCTGGCGAGCAGGCTGCGGCTACCGCAGCCAGGGACTACCGTTCGGTTGGTGAGCGGCGGTTTCATCGAATTTCAGAACGAGATCTACCTCGGCGGCCTCGGTGGCGCGGTGCCCGAATTGCCCATGACCGCTGCGGGTTTGGAGCAACACGCGCGGGAGCAGCTGGCCCCGGCGGCGTTCGCCTATGTGGCGGGCAGCGCGTCGGCCGAACGCACCGCAGCGGCCAACCGGTCCGCCTTCGACCGATACCGAATCCTGCCGCGGATGCTGCGCGGCACCACCGGGCCAGGCGCACGCGATCTGTCGGTGGAGGTGCTCGGGACGCGGCTGGCAGCTCCGGTGCTCACCGCGCCGATCGGTGTCCTCGAGCTGCTGCACGAGGGCGGCGAGGTGATCGCCGCGGAGGTGACCAAAGAACTCGGTATCGGCACGGTGCTGTCCACTGCGGCCTCATCGACTATCGAAGACGTCGGCGCGGCGGCCGGAGCGTGGTGGTATCAGCTGTACTGGCCCGCTGACGACGAATTGGCCCGTTCGTTCGTCCGGCGGGCCGAACGCGCGGGCGCGAAGGCGATCGTGGTCACCGTCGACACCCCGACCCTCGGCTGGCGTCCGCGCGATCTGGAGCTGGCGCACCTGCCGTTCCTGCACGGCAAAGGCATCGCCAACTACCTCTCCGATCCGGTGTTCCGGGCCAAGTTGCCTTCCCCGCCGGAGGAGAGCGAGGAGGCCATGCGGGTGGCGATCCTCACCTGGGTGGGACTGTTCGGTAACCACACGCTGCGGCATGCGGACCTCGCACGCTTGCGCGAGTGGACCGACCTGCCGATAGCGGTGAAGGGCATCTTGCACCCCGACGACGCGCGCCAAGTGGTCGACGCGGGCGTCGACGCGGTGGTGGTGAGCAACCACGGCGGCCGCCAGGTGGACGGGTCGATCGCTGCGCTGGACGCCTTGCCCGCGGTGGTCGCCACCGTCGGCGACCGCGCCGACGTGCTGTTCGACTCGGGCGTGCGCACCGGCTCCGACGTGATCGTCGCGCTGGCGCTGGGCGCCAAGGCGGTGCTGTACGGGCGGCCGTGGGCCTACGGGCTCGGTATCGCGGGCGCCGCGGGCATGCGACACGCGCTGCGTTCGCTGCTCGCCGATTTCGACTCGGTGCTCGGCCTCTCCGGGTGTGCCGATATTGCCGCGGTGAGCCGCTCGCTCGTCTCCACTGTGCGCTGACCTGCGTTACTCGTCATTCCCGCAGTTCGCCGGGCATAGAATAACGACCGTGCATCCCGAACCAAGCGTTCGTGTGCTGGTCGAACCACAATGGCTCACGCCTGCGCAACAGCGCGCATGGCGGGCGTACATGGACGGCCACATGCGACTGATGACGGCATTGAACCGGCAGCTGCAGCGTGACAGCGACCTGAGCGTCGCCGAGTACCGGATCCTGGTCCTGCTCTCTGAGGCCCCAGGCCACTCGCTCCGGATGAGCGAGCTGGCCGACGGCGTGTTGTCTTCGCGCAGCAGGCTGACCCATCAGATCCGGCGGCTCGAGGACCAGCGCATGGTGCGCCGCAGCACCTGCATCGAGGACGGCCGCGGCGTACTCGCCGAACTCACCGACGAGGGCCTGCGCCGCCTGGAAGCCGCCGCCCCCGGCCATGTCGATGCCGTCCGCCGCGATTTCATCGATTTGCTCAGTCCGGCCCAGCTCGAGGTGATAGCCGACGTCTTCGGACGCGTCGATGAGGAAATCGGAACGCGGCCCGGCTGAACGGTCCGCTACGATCGGTTGCCTGGAGACGTGGCAGAGCGGCCGAATGCACTCGCCTTGAAAGCGAGCGTCGCGAGAGCGACCGGGGGTTCAAATCCCTCCGTCTCCGCTGAAGTCCCGTCGGACGAAGTTGGGACGGATGTCCAAATCGGGCGGGTCGTAGTAGCGGTGGAAGGTCGGGGTCAGCCCGGAGGAGATGGGTGGGTTGATCCAGGTCCAGTCGGTCGGGCAGGCGCGGCCCTCCGCCTCCTCGCGCTTGACGTGGTCGCAGAACTGTTTGGCCACGGTGTGGTGGTCGACGATGTAGACGCCCGCCCTGCGGAAGCTGTAGAGCACCGCGCGATTGAGTTCGACCAGTGCCTGATCGCGCCACAGGTTTCGCTCGGATCCGGTGTCCAGGCACATCATTTCGGCGATCAGCGGGAGCATGTTGTAGCGGTTGGTGTCGCTGAGGTTGCGCGCACCGATCTCCGCGCCCAGGTACCAGCCGTTGAACGGCGCGAGCGGATAGGTCATCCCGCCGACCTCGAGATTCATATTCGACACCGCGGGCAGTGCGTGCCAGCGCAGGCCGAGCTCGGCGAACCAGTCGAACTCCGGATGCTCCAATTCCACCTCGCGCGCGAGCTCCGGCGGGATGTCGAACCACTGTATCGGCTCGTCGGGGGTGCTGATCAGCAGCGGAAGGATGTCGAAGGGTGTTCCGGCACCGCGCCATCCGAGTTCGGTGGCGAACTCGGTGAGCCTGATATTGGCGGCGTCACCGATGACCGTTCCGTCTCCGTTGCGGTAACCCGCGTAGCGGATGAGCTGGGAATTGATGATGTGGAACTCGCGTCCGTCCGGCTGGCGCGGCGGGCCGACGGTGATCATCGACTGGATGGCGCCGCCGTTGGTGGCCATCTGCAGGTGCTGCCAGCAGACCTCGGCCAGGTCGCGCGCGGACCGTACGCGTCGGGCATCCAGCAATTTCAAGGAGCGCCAATGCTTTCGGCCGACGCAGCGGGCGTGATTACGCCAGGCGAGCTTGGCTCCGATGAGGATCTCCTCGGCGGTCTGTAGATAGCCGCCGGTCTGTTCGAGCTGCTCCAGCGCGGCGCGGCGACGCTGGGGAACCAGGTGTGCCAGCTCGGGCAGCCGGAAGAATTCGTCGCATTCCTGCATCCGGCGCTTCAGATCCATACTGAAAGGCTTTGTGTCCGGAATCTTCTCGATTGATGACATGGGTAACACGTGATTCACGTTTTTCTCCGGTCGGGCAGAGGTGCTGCGGTGCAACAGACGAGTTCGAGCAGAGAATTCGCGCGGTTGGGCACCTGCCTTCGCACGTGGCCCGCGCAGGCGTGCGTTACGAGGATGCCACAAATTAGCCTTCGCCCGGGGATTGCCCGGAAAGCGGTGGCCTTCCGCGGCTACGTACCGAGCGGCCGGTCCGCTTGCCGCGAGTGTGTGCAGCGAGATGACCTCGGTGCCGATGGTGCGGATACGACATTATGCCCGTCCTTTTCATGCCGGGAAGCGGCCCGGCGTTCAGCGTACGGCTGGTGTGCTGGCCGTGTGCCGCGATTTGCCTGATTTGCTGGATCGGCCCATGTCGGGGCCTGAATCAGGCTGTGTCGAGTAGCGTTGACCTGATCTGCTTTTCGAGGGTGGAGGGTTTACTCGTGCGCGGTGTCATCGGGATGGCGATTACCGTTGTCGCCCTTCATATCGTCGGTTGGGGGACGTTGCTGCTGTTCGTGGCGCCCGGTCATTACCACGTTCAGGGGGCGGTGTTCGGTGTCGGGCTCGGCGTGACGGCGTACACGTTGGGCATGCGGCACGCGTTCGACGCCGACCACATCGCCGCGATCGACAACACCACGCGGAAACTGGTGGCGGAGAACGGGAGACAAAGGGTTCAGACCGTAGGCTTCTGGTTCGCGCTCGGCCATTCCAGCGTGGTGTTCGTGCTCGTCGCGTTGCTCGCTTTCGGTGTCCGTGCGCTTGCGGCCGACCTGGGGGACGAGGACTCGGCGCTGCAACAGTGGACCGGGCTGTGGGGCACCAGCGTGTCCGGCACCTTCCTGATCCTGATCGGCCTGCTGAATCTGGCCTCGCTGGTGGGAATCTGGCGGGTGTTCCGGCAGATGCGTCGCGGCGAGTTCGACGAGGCGCAATTGGAGCGTCAGCTGAATAGTCGGGGGCTGCTGAACCGGGTGCTGCGGCCGGTGGTCGGCCTGGTCCGCGAGCCGAGGCACATGTTCCCGGTCGGGCTGCTGTTCGGTCTGGGTTTCGACACCGTCACCGAGGTCGGCCTGCTGGTGATCGCGGGCGGCGCCGCGGCGACCGGGCTGCCCTGGTATTCGATTCTCATACTGCCCGTGCTGTTTTCGGCGGGCATGGCGCTGTTCGACTCGCTGGACGGTTCGTTCATGAGCTACGCCTACGACTGGGCCTTCGCAAGGCCGGTGCGCAAGATCTACTACAACCTGGTGATCACCGGGCTGTCGGTGGCGGTCGCGCTGCTGATCGGAGGACAGGAGATCGTGTCGATCTTCGCCGAGAAGCTGGAGGTCGAATCGGGTGTCATCGGCTGGGTCGGGAACCTCGACCTGGGTGATCTCGGTTACATCATCGTGGGTCTCTTCGTGCTCACCTGGGCGGTCGCGATTGTCGTGTGGCGCTTGGCCGGAGTGGAACGACGCTGGCAAGACGGCCTCGCCGCGTCGTGAGCGCGGGGTTGCGGCCCGGCATGCCATTCCCCGACATGGCGACGGCCTCCGACCAGCAACCGACGTCTCTGGCAGGATGGTCCGCATGCTGGCTCGGCGCGGGGTGCGGCGTTGGGTTTCCAGCGCCCTGACAAGCGCCGCACTCGTTTCCGGTGCGGCGGTGTTCGGTGCTCCCCTGGTGGCGGCGGCCCCCCCGGCCCCTCCGCCGGTGAGCACCGGGTCCTCGGACGGCCCCGGTCCGGCCGAGCCGACCACCAAACAACCCTCGACGCCGACGATCAAGCGGATCGAGCCGATCAACGATCGGTGGCTGCGGGTCTTCGTCGCCTCGCCCGCGATGAGCCGTGAGGTCGAGGTGCAGGTGCTGCTGCCGCGCGATCAGTCCCACCCCCGTCCGACGGTGTACATGCTCGACGGTCGCAGTGCGGACGGCGACAGTAACAACTGGACCCGGCTCGGGCACGCGGACCGGTTCTACGCGGACAAAGACGTCAACGTCGTGCTCACCGTCGGCGGTCCGGCCAGCTTCTACGCCGACTGGCAGCGGCCCGACCCGGTGCTCGGCACAAACATGTGGGAGACGTTCCTGACCAAGGAGCTGCCCCCGCTCATCGACGCGAAGTTCAAAGGTAACGGGCGCAACGCGGTCATGGGCGTCTCGATGGGCGCCGAGGCCGCGATGATGCTCTCGTTCCGGCATCCCACGCTCTACACCGCCATCGGGGCGCACAGCGGGTGCTTCTCCACGGGCACCGACATCGGCCAGGCGCAGGCGCGCGCCGTGGTGGCCACCTACCAGGGTGAGCCGGACAACATGTTCGGCAAGCAGGACGACCCGGACTGGTTGGCCCACGATGTCACGCTGCACGCGGACGCGTTGCGTGGCAAGACGATCTACCTGTCGGTCGGCAGCGGCGTGCCCGGCGTGCACGACGTGCCCGGCACCCCCGACCTGGACGTGGTCAGTGCCATCGGCTTCGGCGGGCCGCTCGAGGCCGCGACCAACGCCTGCACCCGCAGGCTCGCCGACCGGCTTCGCAGTCTCGGTATTCCGGTGACCGCGCACTTCAGGGCGACCGGAACGCACTCATGGCCGTACTGGGAAGACGAGCTCGCCCTGTCCTGGCCGACGATCGCCGGCGCCATCGGCGTCCGCTAACCCAGGAACCGCGTGAGCACCTCGGGATCGGTGGCGAAGCCGAGGAACAGCTCGTTCTCGTGCGGGTCGCCGATGGTGACCCGCACGCCGTCGGTGCCGTACGGCCGCACCAGCACTCCCGCCTCCGCGCCTGCTTCGCCGTACTCCGCGCTGCGCTCGCCGAGCGGCAGCCAGACGAAGTTCGCCTCGCTCGGCGGCACCTGGTAGCCGGCGGTCACCAGCACGTCGCGTACCCGCTCGCGCTCGGTGACGAGAAGATTGGTGCGGTCCAGCAATTCGTGCCGTGCCTCCAGCGACGCGATCGCCGCTGCCTGCGCCACCTGGTTCACGCTGAACGGGATATGCACCTTCAGCAGCGCCGTGATCACCGCGGGATCGCCTACCGCGTAGCCGACCCGCAGCCCTGCCAGCCCGTACGCCTTGGAGAAGGTGCGCAGCACAACCACATTGGGCCGGGTCCTGCCGAGCTCGACGCCGTCCGGCCGGTCCTCGGGGGCCAGCCGCACGTACTCGTAGTAGGCCTCGTCCAGCACGACGAGCACGTGCGGCGGCACCGCGCCCAGGAACCGGATCAGCTCAGCCTTCCCGACGGCGGTGCCGGTCGGGTTGTTCGGGTTGCAGACGAAGATCAGCTTGGTCCGCTCGGTCACCGCCGCGGCCAGTGCGTCCAGATCGTGCTCCAGGTCCGCGGTGAGCGGGACCTGCACGGCGGTGGCGTTGCCTACCTTGGTCACGATCGGGTACGCCTCGAACGAGCGCCAAGCGAACAGCACTTCGTCGGTGGGTGCGGCGCAGGTGATCTGCACCAGCTCTTGGCACAGCGCAACGCTGCCGCAGCCGACCGCGACATTGGTGAATCCCACACCTAGGAAGTCTGCCAACGCCGTGCGCAGCTCGGTGACCTGATTGTCCGGATACCGGTTGGCCAGCTCGGCCGCCTCGGCGATGGCCTTGGCGGCGGCAGGCAGCGGACCGAAGGTGGTCTCGTTGCTGGCCAGTTTGACCGCGCCAGGACGGCTGCGGCCGGGGATGTACGCCGGGATCGAATCGAGGTCCGGCCGGATCTGCGGTGTCACACTCCGACCCTAGTCCGCGCGCCGGAAAGCCCGATCTGGTGTATCGGAAATTCTCTGGGCGATAGGCCCTCACAGGCAACTTCTACCGAATATCGGGAACTCGCCCTACGCTTGTTTCATGTCGGGCACCTACGACGATATGGCCCCGTTGCGGGGCGGCGATGTAGAAGAAGAGCGGTCAACTGCCCATGCGCAGGTGCCCATCACCGTAGTGGAGCCAGAGGGCAACGCCCGCGGCGGGATCGTGCTGCTGCACGAGTGCTGTGAGATCACCGGCGCCGTGCGTGACCTGATGAGCGCGCTGGCCAGTGAGGGTTGGACGGTCGTTGCACCCAACCTCTTACACCGGGTGGACGGTGAACCGGGGGGCGCGGTTTTCGGCGACCAGCTGTTCGACGACTTCGACGCCTGTTTCGACTGGCTCACCCGGCGCGGGGTATTTCCCGACACCGTCGGCGTGCTCGGCTTCGACTCCGCGGGAACCGCCGCTTTCCTGGTCGCCACCAACCGTCCAATCGGGGCCGCGGTGAGCGTCGCGGCGCCCGGCATTGTCGAGCCGCTCACCGACCAGGCCGACGCCTTGGTTCGCGCGGCCCCCAACCTGCAGGCGCCATGGCTCGGCCTGTTCGGCGCCGACGACCCGGCCACCCCGCCCGCCCAGGTCGACCAGCTGCGCGACGCGACCGCCCGCGCTGCGGTCGCGAGTCTGGTCGTCAGCTACCCGGGTCTGCATCACCGCGCCGACAGCCCGGAGGTCGACGACGACACCGATGCCGTCGCTTCGCAGACCAGGATCTTCGACTGGTTCGACAGTAACCTACGCTGACCAGCCGTTTTGTGATCTGAAGGGTGGCTCCTGTAACCTTGCTGCTCGGCGGTTCGAAAGGACCGGTGCCCTCGAAGAGAAGGCTCCAGGAGGCGTGCCAGAGCGGCCGAATGGGACTCACTGCTAATGAGTTGTCCCTTCACGGGGACCGGAGGTTCAAATCCTCTCGCCTCCGCCACGCCCGGGAAACTGGGTACAACTGAATAAACGCATGCGCCCGTAGCTCAACGGATAGAGCATCTGACTACGGATCAGAAGGTTGGGAGTTCGAGTCTCTCCGGGCGCACAACAAACAGAAGGCCCCTTTCCCGCAACGGGAGGGGCCTTCTCCCATGTTCCAGGCGGTACCCGCGTCCGACTGGGACTTCGCGAACCCCCGCAATCGCCTCAGCGGGGCCGGGGAACCGTCTCTCGGATGACGGTTGCGGCCTGCCTGGCCGTAGTTCACTGGGTGCGCGGCTCACTTCCAGGCAGGGAGGGGCGGCAGGGTTCCGGTCAGGTCGGTGCCGTCACTGCGACCGAGTAGCCAGGCGACCAGGGAGGCGGCGGGGCCGGAGATGGTGTGGGTGGTGTGGGTGGTGCCGATAGCGGCAGTGAAGTCGGCGTCGGTGGCGTGGATGGCGAACGGCTCGAGCGGGGTGCCGGCGGTGAGGCGGTTCAGGTCGGCGATTGCCTGGGGGAGGATGCGGGCGACGAAGGCGTCGGGCCAGTCGGATGGCTGGTAGCCCGCTTTCAGGTCGACGTGGTGGATCTCTACCTCCTGCAGGCGCATCCAGCGCACCTCGGTCGCCGGAATCGGGCGGCCCTGGCGAGTACGGACCTCCGCCTGCCAGGTGTCGTCGGTGAGGGAGCGGGCCAGGCCGAGCCAGCGGTTCGCGGCGGCCTCGTTGTCGGCGAGCTGCTCTGCCGACGGACGCGGTGCGCCTGCCTCGATGTCGTTGTCGCGGAGGAAAGTGCTGGCGTACTGCGGGATTTCGACGCCGGTGTGCGCCCACAGCAGCAGGTTCACCAGGCTGTCGGCGTTGCGAGCCAGGTGGGCGAGCACATGGCCCCGAGTCCAGCCGGGCAGCAGCGAGGGCTCCCCGACGGCTTGATCGCTGAGGCCACGGATAGTGTCGAGCAGCCGGGCGGTCGCCTCGGCGACGCTGTCGAGCGGCACGGGAGTCTGCGAAGCGGCGCGGTTCACGGTCCGACCCTAGCGCCGCTTGTTGCGAGTCCCGACGGTAGTCGAATGGTGGCCCAACGGGGGGCCGCATCGCCGCCATATCACTACGCTCGGCATTACCACTCTAAGGCCGGTTCCGGACACACGACCTAGTTTCCGCGGCTCAGTCGGGGACTATCGCGTCGGCTTCGATCTCCACCAGCAGAGCCGGGGTGATCAGGGCTTTGATCTCGTACATCGAGGCCGCGGGGCGGATCTTGTCGAATACCTCGGCGTGTGCCTCGGCGACCTGCGGCCAGCGCGCGATGTCGGTGACGAAGATGCGGGTGCGCACCACGTCGGCCAGGCTCGCACCTGCTTCGTTCAGCGCGGAGCCGATGCGGCGCAGGACTTCCCTGGTCTGCTCGCCGATATCGTCGCCCCCGACGGCGGTGCCGCCGGGCTCCGAGGCCGTGGTCCCGCTGACCGCGATGACGTTACCGAGCCGCACCGCCCGCGAGTAGCCGACGATATCTTCGAACTCCGAACCCGAGGAGATGTTCACGCGATCGCTCATGGCCACAGCATGGCACGGGCCGTCGATGCGCTGGAGTACGCCGAACCCTCACCCGGGTGTCGACCATTTTCCGGATCAACGCGATAGGCAGTGATGGTGAAAGCTCATTCTCGTCCACGAATTGCCGCCGTGGCCGTCCTGTGCGTCGGCGTGCTCGCCGCGGGCTGTTCGTCCGCGGACCGGGCCACCGACTTCACCGTGGCGAAGGACCAGCCGCTGGTGATCTCCCTGGACGACCTGCTGGCGAACACCGGAGGGAGCGCGGCGGTCGCGACGGCCGACCCAGCGCACGGCACGCTGAGCCGCCGTACCGACGGCGCGCTGGTCTACACGCCGGACGCGGGCTACACAGGTGCGGACAGCATCGAGGTGACCACTACCGACGCGGTGCGGTTGTACACCACCGACATTCCGCCCATCGGCGAGCTCGGCGGAACCACGGTGCAGGGCAGCGGTTTCGGGTCGGCATGGACGCCGGTGCCAGGCAGCACGGACGAGTTCTACGGGCTCACCGATCGCGGTCCGAACGTGGACGGGCCGGGCAAGAACGAGAAGATCGCACCGACACCGACTTTCGTGCCGAAGATCGGCCGTTTCCAGCTGGTCGGCAACCGTGCCGTGCTTCGCTCGGTCATCGAGTTGCATACCGCCGCAGGCGTTCCGTTCAACGGGCAGGTGGACGTCTCCGCGAGCACCGGCGAGACCATCAAAGATCTGGCCGGAAACGTGTTGCCCCCCACCGACCACGGTCTCGACCCGGAGGGGCTCGTCGCGCTGCCGGACGGCACGTTCTGGGTTTCCGACGAATACGGGCCGTTTCTGGTGCATTTCGACGCCAAGGGCGTCGAGCTCGAACGACTCGTCCCGGGACGAGGTCTGCCGAAAGAACTTTCGCTGCGCACGCCGAACCAGGGCATGGAGGGCCTGACCGTCACGCCGGACGGGGCCGCCCTTGTCGGTTTGATGCAAAGCGGCCTGAACACCCCGGGGCTGGCGGGGTCGGCCAGGGATGTGCCCGTAACCCGCATCGTCGCCGTGGATCTGAGGACCAAGGCGGTCAAGGAGTTCCTGCTCCCCCTGGAGAACCCGAAAAGCACGAAGGTCGCCGACTCGGAGATCACCGCGCTGAGCGCCACCACCTTCCTGGTCGATGAACGGGACGGCAACCCGGCGCCGAAGGCGGACAAGAAGCTGTGGACCGTGGACATCTCCGCCGCCACGGACATCGGCCCGGACTCGGAAGTCGACGGCGCGCAGTACGGCCGGGAGCGTGGCCTCCAGGTCGACGGCAAGCCGGTGGAGACGTTGGTCGGGACGGTCCCGACAGCCGAGGGCGTCGCAGCGCTGAGCAAGGCGGGCATCACCCCGGCCGTCAAGTCCGCGCACGTCGATCTCGGCGTGCTGGTCAGAACGCTGAATCCGGACGGAACGTTCTTCGGTCACGACAAGATCGAGGGCGTCGCCACCTCGGACGGCGGTAAGACCCTCTACATCGCCGACGACAGCGATTTCGGTCTGGCCGCGAGCACGGGCGAGCAGCCGCCGTTCGGGCTGAAGCCGAAGACGCTGCCCGGCGGCGTGCAGGACACCGGCGAGATCCTGTTCGTCGACACCGCGAAACTGCCCGCGCGCACCGAACGCCACACTGTTCGGCTGAAGGTCGGGTAGTAGGCGATCAGCTCGGGTCGGTCCAGTCCCTCCCTTCCAGGAGCACGGCGGCGGCCAACGTGAGCAGCCACAGCGACATCGCCCCCACCTGGATGCGCTGAGCGATCCCGAGGGCGTAGTTCCCGGTCAGATTGTCCGCGACCAGCATCCACACCGTCGCCGCCGACCCGACCACCAGCACGACCAGACCGAATTCGCGCAGGATCCGCCAGCGGTGGTAGCGGAACGCGGCCAGGCTGAACGCGAAAGCGGCGACCGCGATCGAGGTCACCGCCAGCGTGCTCGACAGCGCGTGCGGCTGATGCAGTTGGGGGAACAGCTCGCTCGGCCCGCCGCACGTGCTGTCGCCGGGAACGCAGTCGTGCAGCGGCAGCAGCACATCGGCGATGGTCGCCGCGCCGAAGCAGAACAGCGCCACCCATCCGGCCGTGGTGAACCCGCGGCGCGGGAACAGCAGCAGTCCCGCGACCGCCGCGGGCATCAGCACCGTTCCCACGATCGTGTCGGCGACAGCGAAGACCTGACGGTACGGTTTGCCTTCCGCGTCGAGCTCGCTGAGAAGGGAGTTGACCGGGTCGACGCTGATCTTCAGCACGAATTCCAGCACCCAGGACGAATAGCAGAGCCCCGCGATCGCGATCGCTGCCGCGATTATCGCCGACGCCAGTCGCACGCGCCGTTCGGCGACTTTCGGGCTACCAGTCACACACCCATTGTCCTGCTTGCCCGCGCGGCCCCGACGGGTCTCCTGATCGACACGTCATTGCCACCCGGCACACAGGGTCTTACCAGGCTCACCGAACACCCTGTAGGGGCAGGTGAAATATCGAGGAGGTCCTCATGCTCAGCTTCGCGACAGCCACCGCCGGAATCGCGGTGATGGCGGTGATGGCGGTGTCCGGTTATCTGGCTGCCCACGCGCCGCGCTCACTCGTTCGGGTCCGGCACCGCTAGCACGGCGGCCGCAACGCCGCCTGGACGCGGTCGGCAGCCGCGACGGCATCCTCGTGCTCCCATACCCGGACCACACGCCAGCCCGCCGCGATCAGCGCCGTGTCGGTGGCGCGATCCCTGGCCACATTGCCCGCTAGTTTGGTGGCCCACCACTCGGCATTGTTCTTCGGATCGGTCGCGTGCTGCGGGCAGCGGTGCCAGAAACAGCCGTCCACGTAGACCGCGACCCGTCGTCGTGGAAAGACCAGGTCGGCGCGTCGGCGCTGCCCGCGGATCGGCGCCCGATCGACGAAATAGCGCATCCCCCGCCGGTGCAGCTCGCGACGCAGCGCGAGTTCCGGATCGGTCCCGGTGCGCCGCTGGCGTGCCATCCGCGCACTGGTGGCCGCGTCCGTGCGTGGTCGGTCGCTCATGCCGCCCAGCCGCCCATCCGGTCGAGGTGACTTTCCACGTCGGCGAGGAAACCAGGCGGAAAACGCAGGCTGCCCATGCCGGTTCGGCGCAGGAATCCGGCCGTCGCGCGGGCGGAGAGCAACCGCGCGTCGGTGAGGAAGTGGGTCAGGTCTTCGTACGGCTCATGCACCGGCCAGGTGGACACCGGCACCCGGTGCGCGACACCGCCGCGCCCCCACGCGGCGACCGGCCACGGCGTGCCGGTCGGCAGCGGCTGATCGCCTGAAATCGGGCCCAGAGGCGTGGCCAGCCGCGATCCCACCCAGGCCGCCATCCGTACACTCACCGCATTACCGACCAGCTTCCAGCGATGGCCGTTGCGGATGCCGGGAACCTCGGTCGCTGCCGCGGTCCAGCCCGCGTCGAAGCCCTGGAGGCGTTCGGCGTCGGCGATGCCCGGCGTGACGATCTCGCCGGAGGGCAGTCGCACCGCGGGCGGGCTGGCGATGCCGAGCGCCGAGCCGCCCTTCAGCGTTGGCACCGCGTTCACCGCCCAGCCGAGCCCGCGGACCCCCTCGGTCCAGTAGAAGCCGCACGGATCGCGCTCGGGGTCGCCCACCGTTCGGAGACCGGCGTCCTCGCCGAACAGCACCGGACGCGGGTCCTCGGTGCGGGAGGCCAGCATCAGCACCCGCTGACGGCGCTGCGGCAGGCCGAACGCGCGCGCGTCCACCACCCGGTAGGCCCAGGTGTAGCCGAGCTCCTCCAGCGCGCCGGTGATATGCCGCATCGCCGCACCGCGGCCGAGTTGCAGCATGAATGGGACGTTTTCGATCAGCAGCCAGCGTGGCCCGCGTTTGCGGCGTACCAGCCGGAACACTTCGTCGACCAGACCGGACCGGGTGCCGGTGATGCCCGCGGTACGCCCGGCCTGGGATAGGTCCTGGCACGGAAACCCCGCCGCGACCAGTTCGGTCCCCGACGGGATCGCGCGCAGCCGGGTGATGTCGGAATGCAATGGCACGTCCGGGAAGTGGGCCGCGAGCACGCCCTGGGCGCCGGGCTCGATTTCGCACAGCAACTCGGTCTGCCAGCCGTGCCTGCCGAGGCCGAGCTCGAGTCCACCGATACCGGCGAACAGCCCGACCATCCGCGCGCCCGTCAACAGTCTTCCCTTCCTCACGTCCACGACGAGACGCCGCCGAACGCGCGACCCGTACCCGGGAGCAGGGTACTCGAGTTGCCGGAGGCGATCGGCGAACCAGGCGACCGACAACCCGGCACCTGGTACCGTCCGCGTGTCACGCACTGCGATCGGCGTGTTCTTCTCAATAATGCACAGGGCCGATCACATGCGCGGCCCCGATGAATGGCGGGCAGGCCGACCCGCCTGCGCTTCGGTGCCGTCCGCGCGGGTTGTCCCACGACCCTGGTGGCGCGCGATCGCGAATTGCCATTGCTCGACAAAGTTTCCAGAGCGACGCTAGGGAAAGTGAGCGAGAATGCGGATTTCTTCCACCAGAAATGGGAACTTTCCTACGGTCGTGGTCACCGGACTCGCGGCGACCACGTCCATCGCGGGCGATGCGGACTCCACCTGGAAGGGCCTGCTCGACGGCGAGAGCGGCATCGACGTCCTGGACGACGACTTCATCGACCAGTTCGAGCTGCCGGTCCGGATCGGCGGTCATCTGAAGGTCAAGCCCTCGGCCCGCCTCTCCACCAGCGAGGCGCGCCGGCTTGCGTATGTCGAGCAGATGGCCACAGTGCTCGGTCGCGACGTCTGGCGCAACGCGGGCAGCCCTGAGGTGGACAAGGACCGCCTCGGGGTGTCCATCGGCACCGGACTCGGCGGCGCCGAGGGGATCATCGACGCGCGCGACAAGCTGAGCAACGGTGGCTACCGCAAGGTTTCGCCACTCACCGTCCAGGCCGTCATGCCCAACGGCGCCGCCGCGTGCGTCGCGCTGGAACTCGGCGCGCGGGCCGGTGCGGCGACGCCGGTCTCGGCCTGCTCATCGGGGTCGGAGGCGATCGCCAACGCGTGGAAGATGATCGTCATGGGTGACGCCGACATGGTGGTCACCGGCGGAGTCGAGGGCTCGATCCAGGCGCTCGCGATCGCGGCGTTCACCATGATGCGCGCCATGAGCACCCGCAACGACGCGCCGAAGTGCGCCTCCCGTCCGTTCGACACCGATCGTGACGGGTTCGTGTTCGGCGAGGCAGGCGCGATGATGGTGGTCGAGACCGAGGAACACGCCAAGGCGCGCGGCGCGACCATCCACGCGCGGCTGCTCGGAGCCGGCATCACCTCGGACGGCTTCCACCTGGTCGCACCCGACCCCGATGGCACCGGCGCGGCGCGCGCGATGACGCGGGCGCTGCAGACCGCAGGGCTGGTCAAGAGCGATATCTCGCACATCAACGCGCACGCGACGGCCACTCCGATCGGCGACACCGCCGAGGCGCGCGCGATCGCGGAGGCGGTCGGCAACCACGCGTCGGTCTACGCGCCCAAGTCGGCCCTCGGCCACTCGATCGGTGCCGTCGGCGCCCTAGAATCGGTGATCACCGTGCTCAGTGTGCGCGACGGCATCGTGCCGCCCACGCTGAACCTGGACAACCAGGATCCGGACATCGATCTGGATATCGTGCGTGGCCGATCCCGGACCGGGCGTATCGACTACGCCGTGAAGAACTCCTTCGGCTTCGGCGGGCACAACGTCGCACTCGCGTTCGGCCGCTATTGAGCGTCGGGAGGTCGCGCACCTGCTAGCCTTCCCGACGCTTCGCTATCGACCTGTGTTCGGTGTCATTGCACGGCCTGAGTGCCGGTGCGCTGGAAAAGGATGAGGCGATGATCGACGAAACCTTCGACGACTATCTGGACGATCAGGGCAATATCGAGATCCGCGGTGACAGGACCCTGATCGACTTCGTCGACAAGCACACGGCGGAGAACGGCGACGACCTCGCCTACCGCTTCATCGACTACTCCCGCGAACGCGACGGTGAGTACTACGAACTCACCTGGCGGCAGTTCGGTGTGCGGTTGCGAGCGGTGGCGGCCCGGCTGCAGCAGGTCACGCGGCCGGGCGACCGGGTGGCGATCCTGGCTCCGCAGGGGCTCGACTACGTCGTCTCGATATTCGCCGCGGTGTACGCAGGCAATATCGCGGTGCCGCTGTTCGATCCGGAGGAGCAGGGCCACACCGATCGGTTGCACGCGGTGCTCGGCGACTGCAGGCCTGCGGCGATTCTGACGGTGGGGTCCGCGGCGGGCGGGGTACGGAACCTCTTCCGGAATCTGCCTGCACCGCAGCGGCCGCGCATCATCGCGGTGGAAGCGGTCCCGGACAGTGTCGGCGCGCTCTGGGTGCTACCCGACATCAACATCGACAGTGTCGCCTACCTGCAGTACACCTCGGGCTCCACTCGGACACCCGCTGGGGTGGAGATCACCCACCGTGCGGTCGGCACGAACCTGCTGCAGATGATCGACGCCATCGGCGTCACCGAGCATTCGCGCGGTGTCACCTGGCTGCCGCTGTTCCACGACATGGGTCTGCTGTCTGTGATCCTGCCGACCATCGGCGGCGGATTCATCACGATCATGTCGCCGAGCGCGTTCGTGCGCCGGCCGTACCGCTGGATCAAGGAGTTGGCCGCGGCCTCCGACGGCGCGGGAACCTTTGCCGCCGCACCGAATTTCGCGTTCGAGCACGCCGCGGCGCGGGGCAAGCCGAAGCCGGACGAGGAGTTGGATCTGTCGAACGTGATCGGGTTGATCAACGGCAGCGAGCCGGTCTCGGTGTCATCGATGAAGAAGTTCAACGAGGCGTTCGCGCCGTACGGGTTGCCCGAGACGGCGATCAAGCCCTGCTACGGCATGGCGGAGGCGACGCTGTTCGTGTCGGCGACCAAGGCCGAGGACAAGGCGAAGGTCGTGTACGTGGATCGCTCCGCGTTGAACGCCGGGCGCATGGTCGAGACCTCGCAGGACGCGGACAATGCGATCGCCCAAGTGTCATGCGGCTACGTCGCGCTGACCCAGTGGGCGGTGATCGTCGACCCGGAGCAAGGCACCGAGCGGCGCGACGGCGAGGTCGGCGAGATCTGGCTGCACGGCGATAACATGGGCATCGGGTACTGGGGCCGCCCTGAGGAGAGCCAGGCCACTTTCCGCGCCCAGCTGGCCGCGCGGCTGGCAGCGGGCAGCCATGCCGAAGGCACCGAGCCGGACGCCAACTGGATGCGCACCGGCGATTACGGCGCGTACCTGGACGGCGAGCTGTACATCACCGGCCGGGTCAAGGACCTGGTGATCGTGGACGGACGCAATCACTACCCACAGGACCTGGAGTTCTCCGCCCAGGAATCGAGCACGGCGCTACGTCCTGGCTTCGTCGCGGCGTTCTCGGTGCCCGCCAACGAGCTGCCCGTGCTGGTTTCCGATCAAGACAGTCACGTCGGCTTGACGTTCGACGCCGACGATACCTCCGAGCAGCTGGTGATCGTCGCGGAGCGCAACATCGGCGCGGGGAAGCTGGAACCCCGGCCGGTCGCCGACACCGTGCGTGCCGCCATTTCCCAGCGTCACGGCGTCACGGTGCGCGACGTGCTACTCGTGCCCGCCGGCTCGATCCCACGCACCTCCAGCGGCAAGATCGCCCGCCGCGCCTGTCGTGCGGCGTACCTGGAGGGCACGCTGCGCGGCGGCCACCAGCAGCAGGCGTTCCCGGACGCGCAGGCGGAGTGGGACTCGGGGAGCGTGATCGTCGGCTAGCCGCCGAAATTCGGTGGTGCACTCGAATTCACGGACGTCGGCGCCTGCGATGTGGGCGCCGACGTCGTCACAGGTGCCCGTGCCGCGGAAGCGCTCCCCCGCGGCACGAGCGCCGAGTCCATGCCCTTGACCTCGAGGTTGCTCGAGGTTGTTCGCTGAGGGCATGAACGCCGTTCCCGCTTGCGGGCCGACCGTTGTGTCCAGCGTGGACGCGGTATCGGGCCAGCCGGAAAATCGGTTGGCCGATCCGGGGCCCGGTGCGACCCTGGAATGTCGGACCTCGATGCGAACATCATCGAGAGTTCCGTCTTCCGACACCGCAATCCACGGAACTCGAGGGGGAGCTTTGTCAGTCGCACTGGACATTTCGGCCGAACCGGAGGCCGACAGACCGGCGCGGCCCGCCGCCGCGCCGCGCCGCCTGCATTCACTGCGCCGTTTCTGGCCGTATCTGCGTCCGCACCGCGCCGCGCTGCTCGCCGCCTGCGGCCTCGCGATCCTCGCCACCTTCACGGCCATCGTGATTCCGCTGATGATCGCCAGAATCATCGACGGGCCGATCGCCGAGCGGGATTTCCCGAAAGCCCTCGGGCCGGTGGCTGTCGTGCTGGTACTCGGCCTGCTGGAGGCGCTCGGCGTGTGGGGGCGTCGCTGGCTGGTCTCCAAACCGGCCACCCAGTTCGAGATCGCCATGCGCGCCGAGATCTTTCGCAAATTGCAGTCGCTGGCGATCGGTAGGCACGATGCATGGGAGTCTGGTCAGCTGCTCTCGCGCGCGGTGGACGACCTGGCGACCATGCGGCGGTTCGTCGCGTTCGCCGGGCCGTTCCTGCTGATGCACACCGTGATCATCCCGGTCGGCCTGCTCGTGCTGTTCGCGCTGAACTTGCAGATCGGCCTGATGTTCGCGACCGTGTCGATTCCGTTGGTGTACATCTGCATTCGGTTCGAACGGCAGTACTCGGTGGCCTCACGGCGTTCGCAGGACCAGTCCGGCGACTTGGCCACCACGGCTGAGGAATCGGCACAGGGGGTGCGCGTGCTCAAGGCGTTCGGCCGCGGCGTGTTCTTCGGCGGCCGGTTCACCGCCCAGTCGCGCGAGCTGCAGCGGACGGAGCTGCTGAAGGTGCGGCTGGACGCGACCCTGTGGTCGGCCATGGTGGGCCTGTCGCAGCTGGCCATCGCGTTCGCGCTCGGCTACGGCGGCTACGCGGTGGTGCACGGCGCGATGACGCTCGGCACCCTGGTTGCGGGCATTACGTTGGCTACCTTCCTGCAGTGGCCGATCATCTGGACCGGCTTCCTGCTCGCCGAGCTGAACGACGCGCGCACCGCGGCGGACCGGTACTGGGAGATCATCGACACCCCGATCGACATCACCGATCCGGCCGATCCGGTGGACCTGCCGGATCGGCTCGTCGGCGAGTTGCGCTTGGAAGGTGTGCATTTCACCTTTCCTGATGCCGAAACCGGAGTACTGCAGGATGTTTCGCTGACAGTACGGCCCGGTGAAACGGTGGCCCTGGTCGGTGCGACCGGCAGTGGAAAGACGGCGCTGCTCAATCTGATTCCGCGCCTGTACGACGTGACGGGTGGCGCCATCACCGTCGACGGCATCGATATCGCCGGCATGCTGCTGGCAGATCTGCGCTCGCTGGTATCGGTCGCGTTCGAGGACCCGGTGCTGTTTTCGGCGAGCGTGCGGGAAAACGTCGCGCTCGGCGTCCCGGACGCCACCGACGCCGATGTGCGTCGCGCGCTCGACGTCGCCCAGGCCACCGGGTTCGTCGACGACCTGCCCTGGGGTCTGGACACCAGGATCGGCGAACAGGGCCTGAGTCTGTCCGGCGGCCAGCGTCAGCGGCTCGCGCTGGCCCGCGCGGTGCTCGGCGGCGCGGGGAAGCGCAGCCGGATCATGGTGCTCGACGACCCGCTGTCCGCGCTCGACGTGGAGACCGAGGAGCGGGTGCAGGAGCGGCTGCGCACAGTGCTTGCCGACGCGACGACGCTGCTCGTCGCACACCGTCCGTCCACAGCGGCACTGGCCGATCGGGTCGCGGTGCTGGCCGACGGCCGGATCGTCGCCGAGGGCACACACGACCACCTGCTGCGGGTCAGCGGCAGATACCGAGAACTGATGGGAGGTGAGTAGCAGTGACTACGGACACGATCGTGTCGAAAGACGTGGCGACACAGGATGCCCAGGTTGCCCGGGACGAAGTGGCCGACTGGCGCGGCATCGCGAGCGAGGACAAGGAGGTCACCGAGACAGGAAATCTGGCGCTGGCCGACCGGTCCCGGCTGCTGCTGCTCGACCTGGTCCGGCCCTACCGCAAGCTGACGGCGTTCGCGCTGGTGCTCATCGTGGTCGACAACGTGGCGACGGTGTCGGCGCCGCTGTTCGTCGCACACGGGCTGGACACCGGCATCGCGCGGGGTGCGGAAGGCAACTGGCACCCGCTCACCTTGACCGTGGCCGGTTACCTCGGCTCGGTGCTGCTCGGCGTGCTCACCACGTTCTTCTTCCTGCGGGTGTCCGGCAGGCTCAGCCAGAGCGTGCTGTTCGACCTGCGAGTGCGCTCGTTCACGCACATACAGCGGCTCAGCGTCGCATTCCATGAGAAGTACACCTCCGGCAAGGTGGTCGCCCGGCTCACCGGAGACATCGAGACGCTGCAGGAGCTGCTGGAGGGCGCGCTCAACCAGGCGCTGAGCGCGATCCTCTCGGTGCTGACCATCGCGGCGCTGCTGATCTATCTGGATAAGACTCTCGCGGTGATCGTGCTGGCCGGTTTCGTGCCTTTGGTGCTGGTCACCCGCTGGGCGCAGCGCAGGCAACGCGCGGGCTACCGCCGCACGCGCGGCGCGATCGCCAAGGTGGTCGTGCAGTTCGTCGAGTCGATGGGCGGCATGCGCGCGGTGCAGACGTTCCGGCGCGAGCAGCGCAACGAGGCGGTGCTCGCCGTCGAGGACGGCGAATACCGCCGGGCGACCACCGCGGCCATGCGCGGCATGGGCGACTACGCGGGCCTCACCAGGCTGCTCGGCAACCTGACGACGGTGATCGTCATCCTGGTCGGCGCGTGGCGGGTGATCGAGGGCGACCTAGCGGTCGGGGTGCTCGCGGCCTACCTGCTCTACCTCAACGAGTTCTACGGTCCGCTGGACGAACTCGCGCAGGTGTTCAACTCGTACCAGTCCGCAGCGGCGGCGCTGGAGAAGATCTCGGGTGTGCTCGAGGAGGAGCCGTCGGTCCCGGAGCCGGCGCAGCCGGCAGCTCTGGGCAAGGCGTCGGGCGCGATCCGGATGGACAAGGTGTGGTTCGGCTACGGAGCCACGTCCGCCGAGCTGCCCGACGGTCCCGGCGGGGAGGTCACGCGGCTCCCCGCGAACAGCGCGGCCGTGGTCGCCGAGGTGGCGGGCTCGGGCGAATCCGAGGGCGAGCGGGACAGCCGCAGGAAGCGACCGGTGCTGCCGGAGTTCACCTTGGACATACCGGCCGGACAGGTGGTCGCGCTGGTCGGAGCGACCGGGGCGGGCAAGTCGACACTGGCCAAGCTGCTGACGCGGTTCTACGACCCGTCCGGTGGCTCGGTCACCCTGGACGGCGTCGACCTGCGTGACCTCTCGGACGCCGACCTGCGTCGCAACGTCGTGATGGTCACTCAGGAGTCCTACCTGTTCTCCGGGTCGGTCGCCGACAACATCCGGTTCGGTAGGCCGGACGCCACCGACGCGGAGGTGTTCGCCGCGGCACGCGCGGTCGGTCTGTACGACTTCGTGCGGTCTCTGTCCGAGGGCTTCGCCACCGACGTGCGCAAGCGTGGTGGCAGGCTCTCGGCGGGTCAGCGGCAGCTGGTCGCGTTCGCCAGGGTGTTCCTGGCCGATCCCGCCGTGATCGTGCTCGACGAGGCCACCTCGAGCCTGGACATCCCGAGCGAGCGGCTCGTGCAGCATGCGCTGGAGACCGTGCTGCGCGGGCGCACCGCGGTGATCATCGCGCACCGGTTGTCCACGGTGGCGATCGCGGACCGGGTGCTCGTGCTCGAGTCCGGACGGATCGTCGAGGACGGTGCACCGGACGAGCTGATCGTAGGGACCGGCAGATTCGCCGGTCTGCACGCGGCGTGGCGCGAGTCGTTGGTGTGATGAGCGTTGGTGTTGTGCGGGTTACGGCAAGGTGTCGCTTACGGTAGATACGTGACAACCCCAGCCTCCGACCCCGAGATTCCCGCCGAGAGCCCGCGGGCATCCCGGTGGCCGGCGATTCTCACCTGGCGCGCGCCTGACGCGTCGCGGATGGAGTCGGTCCGGGTGACGGTCAATGGCAACCGCATCCGTGCCGCCGGGCGCATGATCGGCGGCGCGGGCGCGGACCATCCCGCGTTCAGCGCCTCCTATGACCTGGTCACCGACGAGAACGGCAGGACGAAGCGGCTCTCGCTGCGCACCACGACCGCCGCTGGCGAGCGGCAAGCCTCGATCGCCAGGGACGAGGAGAACTATTGGCTCGTCGACTCGGGCGGCAACCACGTCCGCTCCACCTTCGCGGGCGCGCTCGACGTGGACGTGGTGCTCAGCCCGTTCTTCAACACTTTGCCGATCCGTCGCTACGACCTGCAGCACGCCGTGGAGGCCGTCCAGGTCCCGGTGGTCTACGTCCGCCTGCCCGACCTGCTCGTGCAGGAGGCCACGTTGATCTACAGCAGCGCGGCCGAGGGCATCAGCGTGCTGTCCCCGGTCTCCAGCGCGACCGTCACCGTCGACGCCGACGGCTTTCTCCTGGACTACCCGGGCCTGGCCGAGCGGATCTGATCTTCGGTTCTCGTCGACCGGCGCCCGCCGTAGGTCGAGGCTGGTACCGCAGCAGAAAGAGTGTGTTCAGTCCAGCCGGGTGATGACTCCGCCACGCTGTCCGGCCGCGCGCAGGTCTTCCAGCCAATGGTGATCCCCGGGGCGGACATCGGTGATTTCCCACCGTCGCGCCGATTCGTAGCGTTGCCTGGCGTCGTGTCCGGCTTCGACCAGATCGACGAGGGAATTCTCCGCACGCAGGCTGTCGCGTGCAGCGCCGAGGACAGTGAGGGTTTCTTCCAGCACGTCCAGCAGCGCGTCGGAATTCGGTTCGCAGATCGCGCGGACCATGTCCGGCGCGGTGCTTGCGACGCGGGTGCCATCGCGGAATGATCCGGCGGCGAGCCCCAGAGCGAGATCGCCGCCCGAGGCACCGGACAGCGCCAGCGCCTCGGCGAGCACATGCGGCAGGTGCGAGATGCGGGCGACGGCGCGGTCGTGTTCCTCGGCCACCACCGGGACGACGACCGAGCCGCAGTCCAGCGCGAGCCGCGCCACCCGGGTCCACGGGTCGGCACGGGTTCCTACGTCCACCCCGACCGCCCACACGGCGTCGCGGAACAGGTCGGGATCGGTAGCGGCCCACCCGGATTCGGCGGTGCCCGTCATCGGATGGCCGCCGACGTATCGGGCCCCGAGCCCATGTTTGTGCACGGCGGCGGCGACTGGCGTCTTCACACTCACCACGTCGGTCAGCGCGCACTGCGGCGCGAAGGTCGCGACCGAGGAAAGTATGTGGTCCACCGCGGGCATCGGCACCGCGACGACGATCAGCGCATCGGCGTCCGCGGCGCGTTGTAGTGCGGCGGGCAAGTCCTCCGTGACGGCGAAACCGTCGGCTCGCGCTGCCCGCGCCCCCGCGGCTGATCGGTTGTATCCCCAGCCGTCATAACCCGCGCCGACGGCCGCGCGCAGCAGCGAACCACCGATCAAACCCGTCCCGAGGACGCACACGGGTGCTTTCTTCGCGGAAGTCACCGGAACAGATTGGCATACGACTTCAACATTTCCGCTCGAGCCGACTACCGTTGCGGCCATGGCAGCACAGCGCTCGGGCACGAACAGGGCGGCGTCGGACGATGACGACGACGTGGAAGGGTTCGCAGTGGCGGTTGTCCGCGAAGACGGCAAGTGGCGATGCAGTCCGCTGACCCGGGCTGCGCTCACCGATTTGTCCGCGGCGGAAACCGAGCTGAAGGCTTTGCGCAGCTCCGGAGCGGTGTTCGGACTACTCGACGTCGATGACGAGTTCTTCATCGTGCTCCGGCCCGCGCCGAGCGGAACACGGATGCTGGTGTCGGACGCGACGGCCGCGATCGATTACGACATCGCCGCGGATGTCCTCGATGCCTTGAATGTGGAAATTCCCGACATCGACCCGGACGAGATCGACGACATCGAACCGTGGGAGGAGGGCGACCTCGGTGTGCTCGCCGATCTCGGCCTGCCCGAACCGGTGCTGAGCGTCATCCTCGCCGAGACCGACCTCTATCCGGACGAGCAGCTCGGCATGATCGCCCAGCGGCTCGGCTTCGCCGACGAACTCTCCGCGGTCCTGGACAAGCTGCCCCACTGACGTGGGAGTTTCGCCGGACACCCCGGTCCCCTCGGACGCCGAGATGGTGCGTGCCGCCATCGATGCGGCGGCTGCCGCCGGGGATCGTGACGTACCGGTGGGCGCGGTCGTATTCGATTCGGCAGGAAGGGAACTCGCGCGCGCGGCGAATGCCCGCGAAGCACTCGGTGACCCGACCGCGCACGCGGAGATCCTCGCGCTGCGCCGGGCCGCCGAAGTTCTCGGCGACGGCTGGCGGCTGGCGGGGACGACCCTCGCGGTGACACTGGAGCCGTGCACCATGTGCGCGGGCGCGCTGGTGCTCGCCAGGGTCGGCCGCTTGGTCTTCGGCGCGTGGGAGCCGAAAACCGGCGCCGTCGGCTCCCTCTGGGACGTGGTTCGGGACCGTCGGCTGAACCACCGGCCAGAGGTGCGCGGGGGAGTGCTCGAAGCGGAGTGCGCCGCGCTGCTCGACGAATTCTTCCGCACCCAGCGCTGAGCTCCAGGGTGTCCAGACCTATGCCGCACCGAGCCTCGGTGAGATCGCTCCGCCACCGGCCGTCAGAACGGGACACCGAACGGTCAGCCCAGCTCTCGAGCCGATTTAACGATCCGGCAACGGTCCGGTATGGTTGTCGGCGGTGGCGTGTCCGAGCGGCCTAAGGAGCACGCCTCGAAAGCGTGTGAGGGGTAACCCCCCTCCGAGGGTTCAAATCCCTCCGCCACCGCATACGCCCTTCACCTGTTCGCGCAGGTGAGGGGCTATTTCTCCTCTGGTAGTAGGGATTTGGTCTTGGCCGTGTCGGCCGGTCGACACGTGACACGACCGAACAACAACGCCTCCCTGAATCCGTGAGTGAAACGGTCCAGGTAGACCGGATTCGGCCGTCGTGGTCAGGATGGGTGCTGCGCGCAGGAGGGTTGTGCCCCGTCCGGGACCGGCACGGCCTGTCTGCTCTGGGCCGGAAGGCTGGCGGCGATGCCGTTGAGCACGTGGTCGAGCCCGTACCGGAAGCGCGCCTCCGGGGGTAGATGCGGGATCCGTGCCTGCCTGATCGAACGATTGAACATCGGGTACTGTCCGCAGGCGACGATCCGTGCGACATACGGTCCGACGTAACCACTCATCCACTGGGCCATGTCCATGCCTGTGCGGCGGGCTTCTTCCAGCCATCCGATCTCCCGGTGGACGGCGCTGTGGGCGTAATCGCTGACCATCCCGACCAGGCTGGCGATTTCGTCGATGTCCAGCCCGAAGCCGTCGAGTGCGGACATTGCGAATTCCTGCACGCGCAAGGAGTTCGGCCCCAGGGTGGGGCGCCGATTGGCGAGGGTGATCTGCCAGGGGTGACGCAACCCAACCGCGCGGGTTTCCTCAGCGACGAGCGACAGGTCGCTGCGCCAGTCTCCGCTCGGCCGTGCGGGGAGGTCGATCTCGCCTAGGGCGGCGTCGATCATCAGGTCGACCAAGTCGTCGCGGCTGGTTACATATCGGTACAGCGACATGGCGCCGGTGCCGAGTTCTACAGCGATCCGCCGCATCGTCGCGGCATCCAAACCCTCCACGTCGGCGACCTTGACGGCAGCCTCGATGATCTTGGCCCGACTGTAGCCCGGCCGACGCCCCGGACCGGACCGCTCCAACTCCTCCGGGCGCATCCAGATTGTCGTGTTCTCGTGACTGGACATGCACTTCCCCTTTCTTGCGTACAGGGTACTTGAATTACCGAAGCCAATTAGAGTACGCTGTACTCGAATTGATGATCGGCGGACGAAGGGATGGGAAATGGATGTGCGACCTACTTTGAGCGATCCAGAGGGTGGTGTGCGGGCGCATGAGGTGGCAGCCGGGTTTGCCGCCGGATTGCAGCGGGCCGGCGACGCCGACGGGTACGACTCCGACTTCGCGGCAGATGTGTTGTGGGGCAGCCCTTTCGGGGCAAGTGTGGCCGGATATGCTGAGCTGAATGCGCTCCACCACCGACTGATGGCGGCGAACGTCGCACCCCCGTCGCGATTCGAGGTGGTCGCCGCACTGACCCCCGCGCCCGGTGTCGTGGTAACGCAGATTCGCAGGCAGGCGGCCGATACCGAGGGGTTCTCGGAGATGGCGATGTACGTGCTGGTCGAACGTGGCGGGCGGTGGTGGCTGGCGGCAGCGCAGAACACTCCCGTCGGGGTGTCGCCGCTGCAGCGCGAAGCAGCCGCCAGCTCCTGATGATCCTCGAGCGCCAAGTCGCCGGCCTTCTCCCCGGCATCGCGGCGCCGTGAGCGGTGCACAGCCGCCAGCGTCCCTGCCTGCGTCAAGGCGGGCCGTATTCGCCTCGAAAGAAGGAACACCGATATGTCCCCCGGCACTGTGAGACTGGCCATCGTCATCGGAAGCGTCCGCGAAGGACGCTTCGCTCCCATCGTGGCCGCCTGGTTCATAGCCCAGGCTCGGCAGCGCGGCGATCTCGAGATCGACGTCATCGACTTGGCCGAGATCCCGCTCGGGTCGACCGCGCCATCCACGTCGCCGCCGGTGCACGTGCGGCAGGCGCTCGATCAGTTGACTCCGCGCCTCGCCGACGCCGACGCCTTCGTTGTAGTGACCCCGGAGTACAACCACAGCTACCCGGCAGCCTTGAAGAACGCTATCGATTGGCATGGCCCGCAGTTCCACGCCAAGCCGGTCGCCTTCGTCTCCTACGGCGGCATGTCCGGTGGTCTGCGCGCCGTGGAACACCTGCGTATGGTCTTCGCCGAATTGCACGCCGTAACCACCCGGGACACGGTCAGTTTCCACGGCGCGTGGCAGCAGTTCGACCAACAGGGAGAACTCAAAGAGCCCGAAGCTGCCGCCACTGCGGCCAAAACCATGCTGGACCAGCTCATCTGGTGGGCTCACGCGCTGCGGGACGCCAAAGCCACTCGGCCCTACGTCGCCTGAACACGAAGGAACGATCACCATGCCACTGACCGGCGAGTATGAACGCGGCACCATGGATTGGGCTGCGAATCAGGCCGAACGAATAATGGAATCCGGTGGCACGGAAGGTATGACGGCAATGGGCATGCCGGTCATCCTGCTGACCACCATCGGCAACAAGACCGGCAAACTACGCAAAACCCCCTTGATGCGGGTTGAGTACAAAGGTGAATACGCTGTGGTTGCGTCACTGGCCGGAGCGCCCAACCATCCGGTCTGGTACTACAACATCATCGCCGACCCGCACGTCGAGTTGCAGGACGGCACCGTCGCTAATGACTACACCGCTCGCGAAGTTTTCGGTGAGGAGAAGGCACTGTGGTGGAGGCGCGCCGTCGCGGCGTACCCGCCGTACGCCGACTATCAGAGCAAGACCACCCGTCAGATCCCGGTCTTCGTCCTGACCCCACGCTGGTGAAGGCTCGCTCACCTCTCGGCCTGGGCGGTGGCGCTGGTAGCCGAACGCTGTGAGCATTCAGGAGTTCAGCTCGCTACAGCGGCGGCGAAGAGGCACCCAACCGCGACGGCTTGCAGGGTCGTGCGGGGGATGGAGACGCTTTCCCACTTCCGTTGGAGCATTCTGATGTCACCGAGGGTCTCGCCCCTCAGGGCCGCTTCGGTCATCGCACGGTTGATGGGGGCATTGATCCGCAGGTAGATGCCGAGCCAAGCCAGTAGAGCGGTGAGAGCCACGCTGTCGAGCACGATCGTCTCGAGGTTTTCCTGCATGATGGCCACTAGCGTGGCCGCTCCCGCCGCGACTGTGCCTCCTATGCCTGGTATCACGAGTCTTCGGTCGCCGTATAGATGGACGAACCCGCTCAAGACGCCGAGAGCACGGTCGTCGAGGTGGGTCAACGCGGGGCGAAGTACGGTGGCGGCGAAGGTGTCGGATCCGTAGATGACGGCGGTTCCCATGATCGCGATGGCGGTGAGGATGGCGTGCGCTGTACCCACGAGGTCTCCATTCTTCGAACCGTCCCCGAGTTCGATGCCGGCTTTATGGTTGAGACATCGCCGGCTGGGACGTCGCGATCTGAGCGTAGTAGGCGGCTTCGAACTCCTCGGGCCGGGTGTGGTCGAGGAGGCTGTGCAGGCGCCGGTTGTTTCGGCCGGAATCGGCGGCGTAGTTGTACCATCCCCGCAGGACAGGGTTGACCTGCCGAAGCGGGTAGGTGAGGGTTCGATGTTTGTTGCGGTGCGTCAATTTCCAGACCTTGCTGGTCTCCGATGTCAGTGACCTCCTCGGCGGTCAGGGGAGGCGAACCGCTTGCTGCTGCCCGGTTTGAGCCGCCTATCGGTGCGAGCACCGCCTCGGCCTCGTCCCCACAGCGTTTCGGCATCTTCAACGAATTCCTGGCGCAGGATACTAGGACTGTAGCATTCTGTACACCACGTAGCAGTTTGAGTAGCCTGGGGGTATGAAAACGATCCAGCAACGCGACCTCCGCAACGACAGCGGCAAGGTCCTCGCCGCTGTCGAAGCCGGCGAGAGCTTCACTATCACCCGTAATGGCAAACCTGTCGCCGAACTCAAGCCCCTGACACGGCAAACCTTCGTGCCCATCGCCGAACTCGCCCGCACCAGCACCCACCTCCCGCGTATCGACTACAACGAGTGGCGTGCCGACATGGATGCGATGATCGACCAGGAGATCCCTGGCCGTGAATGAACCCACCAGTCCCCGGCACGTGCTGCTCGACACATCAATCCTTATCGATTACCCCGAGGTGCAATCAGCGCTGCCCGATGAAGCGGAAGCCGCCATCAGTGCGATAAGCCTTGCCGAACTCGCCGCGGGACTGCACTCCACCAAAGATCCGATGAAACAAGCCCGACGCCAACTCCAGTTTCAGTGGGTCGCGAAATCGTTCAATCCACTCGCGTTCGACGCCGAGACGGCCAACGTGTATGGGTCATTGGCTTTTCTCCTCGAGCGGATCGGGCGTAAACCCCGAGGACGAGTGGCCGACCTCCAGATAGCAGCTACGGCAGTCCAGCACAGCTTGCCGCTGTACACCCGCAACCCTGACGACTTCAAGGGGCTTGGACCGCTGCTGAACGCCGTCGCGGTGTAAGACGGGCGCAGGGCGGCGGACGGCCGGTTCGGTGGGCGCAACGGGACCGCATCCCGGGGTCGCTACAACGAAGGCATCGGCTGCGGCCAGGTGCGGAGTCAACGGTCATCGCCTTCGAACGTGAGAAGCTCTCAGCGCGGTGAATCACTTGCCGGAGATCGAAAACCTCGGTTCGCAGCGGAAATTCGTTAGCGGTGTTCGTCTTTGCGCAGCACGACGGTGTGGCGGTCCAGGTCGACGCCGAGCAGCGGTGGCGCACCGTGGTCCTGCTCGTCGCGCAGCATGGAGATCGATTCGCGGTGGTCGAGTTCCATGCGTTTGGTGCTGTAGAGCAGCGCGGTGAACTCGTCGGTGAACGTGCCCGAGAGTGGGGTGCGGCGCCGCCTGCGGCGCTTGTTGACGGTCAGCTCGTAGACCGCGACGAGCACGAGGAGGATCACCCAACCTGGAATCGACGACTGCAATACCGACGCCATGCCACCCGAAAGTACCAGGGACGGGGCGAACGGCCGCGCTCCCGACATCCGAACCGGTTGGTCGGCGAGCCGAGAATCCCCCCGCATACGGCGGATATTCGGCGAAATCGGGGGTATACGCCGGATACGGAAGTGCGGAAAGGACGCGATGTCATAATGCGCCGTAGAACAGTCCGCGCGGGAACGATGCGCGAGAGAAACATGAGAATCGGAAGTGTAATCGTCTTGGTCTGGCTGCTGATCGGCGTGGTCGCCGCCGCGCAGCGCCACTACTTCGACAGCGGCCCGGTCAACTGCGCCGGTGTGGGCACCGTCGCTGTCACCGTCATCGCAGGTCCGCTGAACTATATGGGCGTGAACCCGAAGATTGCGGATTGCAATGTGCCGCAACCGAGTCCGTAGTACGGCAGAGTGACCTCGGCGGCCGGGCGGATTCCGCTCGGCCGCCTGCGCAAAACATGGGCCGCTCGACGAGGGCCGGCGACGCTACTTCGGCCGTAGCCCGGTGACTACGCCCCGCTACGCAGCACTGTGCTCGCGGCGCCGGTCGACTACGTCGGGATGAACCCGAAGGTCGCCGGCGGACACGTTCCGCGGCCACGCCAGTAGCGGCGGGGTAACCAACCTGCATCCGGGTATCCAGCCATGGCAAGCACGGAAGGGAGCGATGAGATGCGCGACCATGGAACTCACAGGCGTGCCGCACGCGGAACGGGTACCCGACTTGTCGGGTTCGTGCTGATGATCTGGCTGGCCGTCGGGCTGCTCGCCGCCGGTCAGCGCCATTACTTCGACAGCGGCCCGATTATCGACTGTGCGGGATGGGGCACGATCGCCGTGACGGCGCTCGCTGGCCCGCTCAACTACACGGGCATGAATCCGAAGGTCGGCGACTGCGAGCTTCCGGAGCCCAGCCAGTAGCCGAACGAATGCCCACGAACTCGAGAACCGGAAACGCGCTCGGCCCCGCACCCGAAATCGGGATGCGGGGCCGAGCGGCGGTTTTCGGATCAGCTGACGCCGACTGGCATCTGCACGGTGTCCACCGAACGCTGCTGTAGCTCACGCAGTTTCGCGCCCTCGACGTCGATGTCCGGCAGGATCCGGTCGAGCCACTCGGGCATCCACCACGACCACTTGCCCATCAGCACCAGCAGCGACGGGATCAGCACCATCCGGACGATGAACGCGTCCAGCAGCACGCCTGCCGCCAGCGCGAAGCCGAACGACTTCGCCGTCACATCCGTCTCGAGCAGGAAGGAGCCGAACACCGAGATCATGATGATCGCGGCCGCGGTCACCACGCGGGCGCCGTGGTGGTAGCCGGCGACCACCGCTTCCTTGGGAGACCTGCCCTTGACGAACTCCTCACGCATCCGGGTCACCAGGAACACCTGGTAGTCCATCGCGAGGCCGAACACCAGGCCGATCAGCATGATCGGCAGGAAGCTGACCAGCGGATGCGGGTCCTCGATCAGCCCGAGCTTGCCCTGCTGGAAGATCAGCACGGTCGCGCCGAAGGTCGCGGCCATCGAAAGCAGGAATCCGAGTGCCGCGGTGAGCGGCACGAGGATGGATCGGAACACCAGGATCAGCAGAACGAATGCCGCACCCGCCACGATCGCCAGGTAGGGCACGATCTTGCTGAGCAGCACGTGGTCGACGTCGGCGTAGATCGCGGTGCTTCCTGTGATGCCGTACTCGATGCCGTACTGGGCCTTCAGCTGTCCTTCGGCGTCGCGGGCGTCCTGCACCAGATCTTTGGTGGCCTGGTTGTTCGGGCCCGACTTCGGCACGCCGTCCAACAGCACGCCCTGCTCGTCCTTGCTCCACTGCGGCTCGGTGACGTAATCCATGCCCGGGTAGGAGGCGAGCTTGTCGCGCAGTGCCCCGACTGCGGCCTGCCGGTTCTCGGCGGGCACGTCGGTCAGGTCGGCGGCCACGTTCAGCACGCCGTTGCTGCCTTCGCCGAAGCCCTCGGTGCGCAGCTCATAGGCCTTGCGGACGGTAGATGTCTTCGGCATGCTGTCGTCGCCGGGCAGGCCGAGGTTCAGGCCCGCCGCGGGCGCGGCGAGCGCGCCGAGCACCACGACGCTGAGGATCAGCGCCGCCCACGGTGCCTTGCCGATCAGTCGGCCGAAGCGCATGCCGTTGGTGACCGAGTGCTCGTCCTCGGGGTCGTGCTGGGCCACCACCGGCAGCTTCGGCTTGAACAGCACGCGGCCGAACGCGCCGAGCAGCGCTGGCATGAGGGTGATCGCGGTGAGCACCGCGAAGCCGGCGGCGATCGCGCCACCCAGACCCATGAACGTCATGAACTGGACGCCGACGATGCTGAGGCCCGCCAGCGCGATGATGACGGTCAGGCCGGCGAATACCACCGCGGAACCGGCCGTGCCGAGCGCGGTGCCCGCCGCCTCCTCGGGCGAATCCTGCACCGCGAGTTCGTGTTTGTACCTGGACACGATGAACAGCGCGTAGTCGATGGACAGCGCGATGCCGATCATCGATGCGAGGAACGTGGTGAAGCTGGGGACCTCGATCACGGAGGTGCCGAGCATGATCAGCGAGGTGGCCGCGCCGAGTCCGACGATCGCGGTGACGATCGGCACGAACGCGGCGACGATGGCGCCGAACGCCACGATCATGACGACCAACGCGACGGCCATGCCGATCATCTCGGACTTGCCGCTCGGGGCCTCCTGCTTCGTCGCGATGGAGCCGCTCATCTCGACCGTGAGCCCGGCATTGCGTGCGTCGGCGGCCACCTGGTACGCCGCGTCACGGTCCGTATCGGTCACATCGGTGAACTTCGCGATGGTGAACGGGACGTTCATCACCGCCACGGTGTCGGGCGCGGTCTTGCTGAGCACGTTGAGCGGCGCGCCACTGCACTGGGCGGGGTCGGGGTTGGCCAGGCAGCCCATCTTCTCGGCCGCTTCGACCGGGTTCGTGATCGGCTTGCCATGGTCGACGATGTCGAGCTGGCCGAGCTTCGCGATGAACGCTTCGACCGCGGCACGGTTCGCCGAATCGGTCAGCTTCTGCCCTTCCGGCGCGCTGATGACGTAGGTGCCGGTGACCGCGTCGAACTTGAACGCGTCGGAGGCGCCAGGGAAGTGCTTGTCGAGGATGTCGTTGGCTCGGGCGGACGGTAGGTCCGGCATGCTGAAGTCGTTGGTCATCGGCTTGCTGAGCTGTGCGCCCAAACCGCCGAGGAGCACGAACAAGACGAGCCAGACGGGAAGAACGATCCATTTCCTGCGGAAAGCGAACTTTCCCCATCTGTACAGATAAACGGACACGAGGGGTTACTCCTAGCGATGGCTGGGACGTGCTGGTTCCGCGTGTAGACAGCACTCTCGCGGGGAGCCCTGCCTGCCCCGCCTCCACACTGACGCTTTCTGCCTACCGTGCGGTAGGTAGACTACCCAGGAGCTAAGCGGAGGTGCAACCTCTATTTTGCTGGCACCGTTAGCTCAGCGCAGAAGTGATGAGAGGATCATCCCATGGCTGTCCGAGATGCACCTGACACTGTTGTGGCAGGTGGAGGCACTAAAATTGCAATCCGCGACGCAGCGGTCAAGCTGTTCGGAGCCAAAGGATTCGAACAGACGAGCCTGCGCGAGGTCGCGGATGCGGTAGGAATCACAAAGGCTTCGCTCTACTATCACTACGCCTCGAAGCTCGATCTGCTGCTCGCGATCATCGATCCGATCGTCGATCACATGCGATCGGTGGTCGTCGATCTGGACCAGGTGCCGCACGATGCCGAGGGTATTCGCCAGGTCCTGCGGACCTACTTGCGCGGGCTGATCCACCACCGCGGCGCCGGGGCACTGATCATGCGCGACACGGTCGCGATCATCAACGCGATGGCCGACCGCTACCCGGATGTGATGGACGCGAGCCGGGTGCTGCGGGAATGGCTGGCCGGGCCGAATGCCACCGAGGAGGCCAGGCTCCGGGCCTGCGCGGCGCTCGAGGTGATCGGCGTCGCGCTGGTGACCAAGGAATTGGTCCCCGGCGCCGACGATTCGCTGGTCGAGTCGTCCCTCCTGGACGCGGCGACTTGCGTGCTCACCGCGTGTGGAACCGCGTAGATTCGACCTACCGCCGCCAACGCCAGGGAGTTGTCGCTGTGCACATCAGCGCGAAGGTCGATTACGCGGTGCGGACGCTGCTCGAGATCGCGCGCGCATCGCGGCTGAACCAGACCACGGTCGGACTCGGCGTATCCATCGCGGAGGCCGCCCCGGTGGTCAAGGCCGAGGCCATCGCCACCGCGCAGCGAATTCCGCCCAAGGTGCTCGAGTCGGTGCTCGGCGAGCTCCGCAGGGCCGATCTGGTGATCAGCAGGCGAGGTCCGGAGGGCGGCTACTGGCTGGCCAGGCCCGCATCCGAGATCTCCATCGCCGACGTGATCCGCGCGGTCGAGGGCCCGCTGGCGTCGGTCCGCGGCGAACGACCAGAGGACGTGCGCTATCCCGGCGCGGCCGACTCGTTGCAGCGGGTGTGGATCGCGCTACGGGTGAACCTGCGCGCCGTACTGGAGAACGTGTCGATCGACGACATCGCGCGGAATCAACTGCCCGGATTCGTCGAGTCGCTCACCGAGGATCCGGGAGCGTGGTCGCGCAGATAGCGCCGCGCACCCCGACGAAAGGGTATTCATGCTGGTCAGGAATCTCCGCGACGGAGTACACCGTTTGCCGGTAGCCTGCGACTCATCATGCTGATCAGACTGCTTCGCGCACATCTGTACCCCTACCGCGCCCAATTGGCGGGGGTCGTTGTGCTCCAGCTGATCTCCGTCATCGCGATGCTGTACCTGCCGAGTCTGAACGCGGATCTGATCGACGGCGGCGTCACCAAGGGTGATATCGGCTATATCTGGACCATCGGCCTATGGATGCTCGCGGTCACCGGTGTGCAGATCGTCGCGTCGGCCTCGTCGGTCTATCTCGGTGCGCAGGCGGCTATGGGTGCCGGACGTGATCTGCGCGGCGCGGTGCTGCACCGGGTCGGCACATTCTCCGCGCGGGAAGTGGGGATGTTCGGCGCTCCGTCGCTGATCACCCGTAACACCAACGACATCCAGCAGGTTCAGCTGCTCATCGTGATGTCGGCGACCATCCTGGTGATGGCGCCGATCATGTGCGTCGGCGGCATCATCATGGCGCTGCGCGAGGATCTCGGCCTGTCCTGGCTGCTGCTGATCGCGGTGCCCGCACTCGGATTGTCCATGGGTTTCATCATCTCCAGGATGGTGCCCGGCTTCCGCGAGATGCAGACCAGGATCGACGAGGTGAACCGGGTGCTGCGCGAGCAGATCACCGGCATCCGCGTGGTCCGGGCGTTCGTGCGGGAGCGGCAGGAGACCTGGCGCTTCGGCGTGGCCAACACCGAACTCACCGAGACCGCGCTGCGTGTGGGCCGGTTGACGGCGCTGATGTTCCCGACGGTCATGCTGATCAGCAACGTCACCGCCGTCGCGGTGATCTGGTTCGGCGGGCACGCGATCGATGCGGGGCACATGCAGATCGGCTCGCTCACCGCGATGCTGTCCTACATCATGCAGATCCTGATGGCCGTGATGATGGCTTCGTTCCTGGCCATGATGGCGCCGCGCGCCGCGGTCTCCGCGGACCGCATCGCCGAGGTGCTGGACACCGAATCCTCGGTTCGCCCACCGCGATTGCCGCAGCCGTTCAAGGACGACCCGGCCGCAGTGGATTTCCAGTTCGCCGAATTCGCCTTTCCCGGCGCGGAAAAGCCGGTGCTGAAGGCCATCCGGTTCCAGGTGCGCCCCGGCACCACCACCGCGATCGTCGGGTCCACCGGCGCGGGCAAGACCACCTTGATCAACCTCGTTCCCCGGTTGATGGACGTCACCGACGGCGCGGTCTACGTCGGCGGAACCGACGTCCGCCACATCGACCTCGAGCTGCTGCGCTCACGGATCGGCCTCGTCCCGCAGAAGGCGTATCTGTTCTCCGGGACGATCGCGAGCAACCTGCGCTACGGCGATCCGGACGCCACCGACGAGGATCTCTGGCACGCACTGGAGATCGCGCAAGCCGCCGATTTCGTCCGGGATATGCCGAAAGGCCTCGAAACCCCGGTCGCGCAGGGCGGCACGACGGTCTCCGGCGGTCAGCGCCAGCGACTGGCGATCGCGCGGGCACTGGTGAAGAAGCCGAGGGTGTACCTGTTCGACGACTCGTTCTCCGCGCTCGATGTCGCGACCGACGCCAGGCTGCGAGAGGCGCTGAAGCCGGAGACCGCGAACGCCTCGGTGGTCATCGTCGCCCAGCGCATCACGACCATCCGCGACGCCGATCAGATCGTGGTGCTCGAGGACGGCGCGATGGCGGGCGTCGGCACCCATGAGCAGCTGATGCGGGACTGCTCGGAGTACCGGGAGATCGTCGAATCGCAGCTGAGTGCCGAGGAGGCGCGATGAGACACAATCGCGCAGCGCTCGTCGAGCCGACGGGGTGCGGGAACCCCCGCAGGACGCGGGAGGCGCGATGAGACACAATCGCGCAGCGCTCGTCGAGCCGACGGGGTGCGGGAACCCCCGCAGGACGCGGGAGGCGCGATGAGGCCAGGAATGCCGAGTCCCGGTGCGCCGGACGCCAAGGCGAAATCGTTCGGCCCTTCGCTGCGGCGCTTGCTGCGCAGGCTCGCTCCCGAACGGTTCTACGTCGGGTTGATCATCCTGCTCGTCGTCGTATCCGTGGTACTGAACACGCTGGGCCCGTACATCCTCGGCAAGGCGACCAATCTGGTCTTCGACGGCGTGGTCGGCAAACAACTGCCGTCCGGCGTCACCAAGGACCAGACGATCGAGGCGCTGCGGGCCAAGGGCGACAACACCTTTGCCGACATGCTCGGCGCGATGAACGTGATCCCGGGCGTGGGAGTCGATTTCGCCGCGGTCGGCAAGATTCTCACGCTCGTGCTCGTCCTCTACCTCGGCGCCGCGGTGTTCGGCTGGTTGCAGGGCTATCTGCTCAACATCGTCATCAATCGGACAGTGAAGCGGCTGCGCAGCGACATCGAGGACAAGATCCACCGGCTTCCGTTGCGCTACTTCGATTCCGCGCCGCGCGGTGACGTGCTCAGCAGGGTCACGAACGACGTGGACAACATCTCGCAGAGCCTGCAGCAGACCATGAGCCAGCTGCTGACCTCGGTGTTCTCGGTGCTCGGCATCCTGATAATGATGTTCTGGATCTCGCCGCTGCTGGCGGTGATCGCGCTGCTCACCGTGCCCGCCGCGGTCGTGGTCACCGCGCAAATCGCGAAACGCTCCAAGCCGCACTTCGTCAACCAGTGGAAATATACCGGCCTGGTCAACGCTCAGGTCGAGGAGGCGTACACCGGGCACGAGGTGGTCACCGCATTCGGCCGCAACCGCGAGGTCGGCAAGGAGTTCGACAAGCGCAATCAGGAGCTCTACCAGGCCAGCTTCGCGGCACAGTTCATCTCCGGTCTGATCATGCCCGCGATCATGTTCCTCGGGAACGTGAATTTCGTGCTGGTCGCACTGGTCGGCGGCCTGCGGGTAGCGACAGGCAACCTGTCGCTCGGTGACGTGCAGGCGTTCATCCAGTACTCCCGCCAATTCAGCCAGCCGCTGACCCAGATCGGCGCGATGGCCAACCTGCTGCAGTCCGGTGTCGCCTCGGCCGAGCGGATCTTCGAGATTCTCGACGCCGAGGAGCAGAGCCCGGACCCGGCGATGGCCGACACCCGCCCGGTGGATCGCGGCCGGGTGGAATTCGAGGCCGTCTCATTCCGCTACGAACCGGACAAGCCGGTGATCGAGAGGCTCTCGCTGCTGGTCGAGCCTGGTCACGTGGTCGCCATCGTCGGCCCTACCGGCGCGGGCAAGACCACGCTGGTGAATCTGGTCATGCGGTTCTACGAGCTCGACGCGGGCACCATCACCATCGACGGCGTCGATATCACCGAGATCACCCGCGACCACCTGCGCTCGCGCATCGGCATGGTGTTGCAGGACACCTGGCTGTTCCGCGGCACCATCCGGGAGAACATCGCCTACGGCAACCCGAACGCGAGCGAACAGGACATCATCGCGGCCGCGCGCGCCGCGTACGTCGACCGTTTCGTACACGCGCTGCCCGACGGCTACGACACGATCATCGACGAGGAGGGCTCCGGCGTCAGCGCGGGCGAGAAGCAGCTGATCACCATCGCGCGAGCATTCCTGGCCAAGCCGTCCATCCTCATCCTCGACGAGGCGACCAGCTCGGTGGACACCCGTACCGAGCTGCTGGTGCAACACGCGACCGCCGCGCTGCGCCGGGACCGGACCAGCTTCGTCATCGCCCACCGCCTCTCCACCATCCGCGACGCCGATCTGATCGTCGTCATGGAGGCGGGCCGGATCGTGGAACACGGCACGCACGAACGCCTGCTCGAGGAGCGCGGGCCGTACTACCGCCTGTACAACGCCCAGTTCGCCGCGGCTCTGTAGTTTTGGCCGCGCGGGCCGTGAACGGGGAATGCTCGGTTTCGCTGCGCTCGGAAGTGGGGGTCGGGCCGAGTGGTTGGGTCTGGAGGCGATCACTGTGCAGGGTTGCCTTCGCCTGCGGCGCGGCGGTGTTCGCCGCCGTGCTGGGCGACGATGTCGACACGCGCGCACCCACGGGCGGTGCCGGAGCTGATGGTCGGTGGCCTGCTGCGGTCGGCGGCCGCCGCCCTGGGAGGATGGCGGGGTGTCCGGTCCTGAATCCTTCTCCTTCACCGTCGGTGCTCGCCTGGACGGGCGGCACGGCCGGTCCGGCATGATCGGCACGCCGCACGGCCCGATCGCCACGCCTGCGTTCATCCCGGTGGGCACCAAGGCCACAGTGAAGGCGGTGCTGCCGGAGACCATGAAGGATCTCGGCGCGCAGGCGCTGCTGGCCAACGCTTATCACCTATACCTGCAGCCCGGCGCCGACATCGTGGACGAGGCGGGCGGGCTCGGCAAATTCATGAACTGGTCCGGGCCGACCTTCACCGACAGCGGCGGGTTCCAGGTGATGTCGCTGGGCGTCGGGTTCAAGAAGGTGCTTGCGATGGAGGCGGTCGACGTCCGCAGCGACGACGTGATCGCTGCGGGCAAGGAGCGGCTTGCCATCGTCGACGACGACGGCGTCACCTTCCGCTCGCACCTGGACGGCTCCGAGCGCCGGTTCACCCCCGAGGTGTCGATGGGCATCCAGCACGAATTGGGCGCCGACATCATGTTCGCCTTCGACGAACTCACCACGTTGCTCAACACCCGCGCCTACCAGGAGAAGTCGTTGCAGCGCACGCACGAGTGGGCGCAGCGTTGCATCGATGAGCACGAACGGCTGACGGCCGCACGCACGCACCGCCCGTACCAGGCACTGTTCGCAGTCATCCAGGGCGCGCAGTACGAGGATCTGCGGCGTAAGGCATGTCGCGGACTCGAATCGATCCGGGGAAGCGCGGGAACGGCGTTCGACGGCTACGGCATCGGCGGCGCGTTGGAGAAGCGCAACCTGGGCGCCATCGTCGGCTGGTGCTCGGACGAGCTGCCCGAGGACAAGCCGCGCCACATGCTCGGCATCAGCGAGCCGGAGGACATCTTCACCGCCGTCGAGAACGGCGCGGATACCTTCGATTGCGTGAACCCGTCTCGGGTCGCCCGCAACGCCGCGATCTACGTCGCCGAAGGCCGGTTCAACATCAACACCAGCCGCTTCCGGCGCGACTTCACCCCGATCGACGAGACCTGCGACTGCTACACCTGCGCCAACTACAGCCGCGCCTACATCCACCACCTGTTCAAGGCCAAGGAGATGCTCGCGGCCATGCTGTGCACGATCCACAACGAGCGGTTCACGGTGCGGCTCGTCGATCGCATCCGGCAGAGTATCGACGGCGGCTACTTCTACGAGCACAAAGCCGAGACCCTGGGTCGCTGGCGGGGCCGGATCCGGACGTCATAGGGTCTGAACCGGACTCCGCATCGTGGACTCGACACCCCTTCATCGGAGCAGAGCGGGAACTTCGCTCGGCGCGTAGCTGGGTTCGTGCTTCTTGAGCCACGCAATCACCCGATAGGTGATCGGCAGCACGATGACTTCCGCGAGCGTCTTCCAGAGGAAGCCGACGATCACGAAATTGACGAACTGTCCCCAGGAGTCGATGCCGATGGCCGTGGCCGCGATCGAGCAGAAGATCAGCGTGTCGCCGAACTCGCCGACCACGGTCGACCCGATCAGGCGCGCCCACAGGTGCCTCTCCTTGGTCCGCTCCTTGATCAGCACCAGTGTCGCCGAATTCAGCATCTCGCCGACGAAATAGCCCGCCAGACCGGCGGCGACGAGCTGCGGGGTTGTTCCGATGACGGAACGGAACGCGTCCTGGTTCTCGTAGAAGGTCGCGGCGGGCAGTTCGATGGCGATCTTGAAGCACACCACGGTCAGCAGCAGCATGGCGAAGCCGTAGTAGATGGCCCGGCGCGCGGCGCGGAAGCCGTAGATCTCGCTCAGCACGTCGCCGATGATGTAGGCGAGGGGAAAGAGGAACCAGGCGCCGTCCGTGGTGATCGGCAGGATCTCCAGCGGACCCAGTTTCACCGAATGGTCGCTGAGGAACTGCACGCCCTTGGTCGCGCAGATGTTGGAGATGATCAGCGTCGCGGTGAACACCGCCACGATCGGTGTGTAGTACCCCCGCGCCACCTGGGCGAATGCCGCATGCTCTGGCGCGGGGTCTCCAGGTCCGTGTTCTTCGGTTGTCTTCGACTCACTCACGTGCATCATCCAACCAGGTTGTGGAATACGCTGTACCAATGACGAATCCCGGCGATTCCGACGAATGGTGGAAGCAGTACAGCGGCCAAGGCGTGTCGCCGGAGTCCGGTGGGCAGAGTTCGGTTCCGCAGTACCCGAACGCCGAGCCGCCTTCGGGTTATCCGTCGGCGCCGCAGCACCCGGTGCAGCCGCCGTCGCAGCCGATGACGCCCCCTCCGCACCCGCAGTACCCGTCCTATCAGCAGCCCGCGCAGCCCTATCCGCAGCCGAACTACGCCTACCAGAGCCCCTACCAGCCCTATGGCGCTCCGGTGCAGGGCACCAACGGTGTGGCGATCGGTGCGCTGATCTCGTCGCTGGTCGGGTTCGTCACCTGTGGAATCGGCTCGATCGTCGGCATCATCCTCGGTGCGGTCGCGTTGAACCAGATCAAGCAGTCCGGGCAGGAGGGGCGCGGCATGGCGCTCGCCGGCGTCTGGATCGGTGTCGGTGCGATCGTGCTCGCCATCCTGTGGTTCGTCGTCGTGATCATCGTGGGGTCGACGAGCTCATAGCGGCAAGGGCCGGGAAAGCGTAAGGGGCGCACCCGAATCGGGTGCGCCCCTTACGCGTCGTACCGCTGCCCCGTGTCAGGCCTTGACGACCTGGGTGCCGCCGGCGAACTTATCGTGCCAGCCCTGCTTGTTCGGGTCCTGCGAGATGGTGACCATGATGTAGATCGCCAGGCCCAGCGCGACGAGGCCGCCGACGCACGGGATGATGTTCGCCGCGAGGAAGAGGTTCCGCTTCAGCGAGGTGACCGGGTCGATCTTGGCGGCGCCGCCGGGGGCGAGCACCTTCAGGCCGAGGATCTTCTTGCCCAGCGTGGTGCCCTGCGAGGTCTCCATGCCGACGAAGTAGCCGAGCTCGACAAGGGTCCAGACCAGGCCGAGACCAATGGTCAGGCCGAGCGAGTTGTTGACCAGGATGTACAGGATGAAGTAGGGGATCATCAGGATCAGCCCGTCGATGACGCGGGCGCCGATGCGGGTGCCGAGGTCACCAGGCTGGCCGTTGTAGCCGAAGTTGCCCGGCTGCTGCGGGTACGGCTGCTGACCGTAGGCATCCTGCCCGTACTGCGGCTGCTGCCCGTACTGCGGCTGCTGCCCGTACTGGGGCTGCTGCCCGTACTGCGGCTGCTGGCCGTACTGCTGCTGCGGCTGCTGGCCGTATTGTGGCTGCTGCCCATGCTGGGGCTGCTGGCCATGCTGGGGCTGCTGCCCGTACTGGGGCTGCTGCCCGTACTGGTCGCCGCCCTGCGGGTACGGCTGCCCGTACGGCTGCCCGCCCTGCGGATACTGGTTGGGGTCGTACCCACCGCTTGTCATAATTGTTTGTCCTCGTCGAGTGATCGGTAGTTCGGACGTTGCGTACGTTACGGACATCGACTGCGTTGCAACAACCCACTCACGTCGAGTATCCACGGTTCCCAGGGCAGAAGCCCGGGGTCGAAATGTGCGAGTAACTCAGATGACGATGTCGCGGTGCAGCCGAGTGAGGCGGCGAGGGCCGCCACGACCTGTTCGGGCGTGTTGCCGAGCGCCCGTTGGTCGGCCAGGGGCACCGCGGCGTCTCGCTTCGCCAGCCGCTTCCCGTCCGGGTCGAGCACCAGCGGGACATGGGCGTAGCGGGGCACCGGAAGATCGAGCAGCGTCGCGAGATAGGCCTGCCGTGGTGTCGACGGCAGCAAATCGTTGCCGCGCACCACCTGGTCGATGCCCTGCGCCGCGTCGTCCACGACGACCGCGAGGTTGTAGGCCGGGACACCGTCGCCGCGGCGCAGCACCAGATCGTCGACCGGGCCGCGGTAACGTCCGTGCAGTTCGTCGACCACCTCGAACTCGGTCGCCTTCGCGCGTAAGCGCAGAGCGGCCGGGCGGCCGTCGGTATACAACCTTTCTCGCGCCCGTGCGGTCAGTGTGCGGCAGGTGCCGGGATAGGCGCCCATCGGCCCGTGCGGCGCCGTCGCGGCCTGCTGGATTTCCCTTCGGGTGCAATAGCATTCGTAGGTCAGTCCGGCGGCGGTGAGGCGTTCGATCGCGGCCTCGTAGTGTGGCAGCCGCTCGGACTGCCGCACCACCGGCCCGTCCCAGTCCACCCCTATTGCGGCGAGGTCGTCCAGCTGCCGCTGCTCCGCGCCGGGGCGCACCCGGTCCAGATCCTCGATCCTGAGGAGGAAGCGCCGACCCGTGGAGCGGGCGAACGCCCAGGCGAGCAGGGCGGTGCGGAGGTTGCCCAGGTGCAGGTCCCCGGACGGGCTCGGCGCATACCGGCCCGCGCCGACCTCAGGCACGGGGCCGACTGGAGAACGATGAGGTGCGCACGGTGGCCATGGTAGGGGTGTGCGATCAGCCGCGGAGACGGGGCTTGAGGTTGTCGGCGGCCGGTTCGACGCCCGCGTCGAGCGTGGCGAGCAGCGATTCGGCGTGAGCGATCAGTCCGACACGGTCGATCCCGTAGGGCACTCTGTCGTCTTCCGGCCGATAGGCGGCCAGCCGGGTCACAGCCCGGTCCAGCAGTGTACGCGCCCCTTTGGGATTTCCACGCTGTATGTGGGTAAGGCCGACAGCGAACTGAGCAAGCGCCTGCCACAGCATCCGCTCAGCGAACGGCCCGTTCTTCCATGCTGCCTCTAATACCTCATGTGCATTGAATGCTAAACCGTCGTCCAGCAGTTGCTGGGCGAAGGTCAGGGTTTGCTGTGGCGGCAGATTCAGATCGTCCGGAATTCGGGCAACTCCGGCACTTCCCGGCGGCAGCGGACGCCCGAGGCGGTCGCGCGGACGGGTGCTACGGGCACGACCTGCATCGTCACGATCGCGTTCCACCATAGGTTCCATGATGCACGGCCGCGGCGGCACCGTCGAAGGGGCACTGCCCGCCGGGCGAATTGTCCGAGTGATAACGGAGCAATTACATCCGTTAAAAAGATTGTGGAACGCCGGTGTTCGGAATGGATGCCACCGGCTGGCAATGCTCCCGCAACTCTCGTCCTTCGCAAACGTGCGTGGTTGCGATGATTGAATAGATAAGAGGCGGGCAAACTTTCGATGGACCTGCTAGTGTTTACCGCACGGGGACAACCCCGCGCGAGGTGAATTCCTCTCGAACCCGATGTGCGATATGGACGCACCGGGAAAGTGTGCTCTCCCGAAGGGTGCGCTACGGCATTCGGCGTCTCCGCCGAGTGCCGATGGTAGTTAGAACGATGTCAGGAGAAATCTCGTTCTCGACGCAGCAAAGGAGCTAGTGCCGTGAAGGTTGATGTGGCGGGCGCTGTGTGGCGCAAGAGCACATACAGCGGTCCGGATGGGAACTGCGTGGAAGTCGCCTTTCTCATCGACGGCAATGTAGCGGTCCGTGATACCAAGGACAGTGGACGTGGCCCGGTCCTGGCCTTCGCGCCGGGCGAGTGGGATGCATTCCTAGCGGGGGTCTCGACGGGAGAGTTCCGGCGCAGCTGAACTGGTTCGGAAACGCCTGAATAAGGCAAGCGGGCCCCGGGGCGGGATGGACTCGGGGCCTTCGCGGTATTCAGGGCGCGTGCGATGCGATGCGATGCCGAATCATCAACCGGCGGAGCCGTTGCCGCGGCCGTTCGTCCGCTCCTGATATCTGCGCAGCACAGCAAGCTGCTTGCGTTCTTCTTCGTGCTCCAGCGACCGGTTCCGCTCCGACTCCTGCCGCGGGTCCGCGCGCAGGAAGCTGCCGGTGCCCGGCTTGCCCGCGGAACCCAACTTGCTCATCTTCTTCGGCACCGGGGCGCCTTGATACTCCAGCGGAATCGGATGGCCGTGCTCGTCGACCGGGCCCAGCGGTTGGTGCACCTCGATGTACTCGCCGTGCGGAAGACGCTTGACCACACCGGTTTCCACGCCATGCTCGAGCACCGCACGATCACTGCGCTGCAGACCCAGACAGATCCGGTAGGCGAGGAAGTACGCGATCGGCGGTGCGAGCAGAAGCCCGATCCGGCCGACCCACGTGGTCGCGTTCAGTGAGATGTCGAACTTGTAGGCGATGATGTCGTTGACGCACGACAGGGTCAGTACCACGTAGAACGCGATGGACATAGCGCCGATCGCGGTGCGCACCGGCACGTCGCGGGGACGCTGCAGCAGGTTGTGGTGCGCGCTGGTGTCGCCGGTGAGCCGCTTCTCGATCCACGGGTACGCGATCAACACGGTGAACACCAAACCCATGATCAACGCGACCCAGAACGCTGCGGGCACCGTGTAGCGACCCAGATACAGCTCCCATGGCGGCATCAGACGCGCCATACCGTCGGTCCACATCATGTAGAAGTCCGGCTGCGACCCCGCCGACACCTGCGACGGGTTGTACGGGCCCAGGTTCCAGATCGGGTTGATCTGGAACACCCCGCCCATGATGCCGACGATTCCGAGGGTGAAGGCGAAGAACGCACCCTGATCGGCGGCGAACACCGGCACGATACGGGCGCCGACCACATTGTTCTCGGTACGGCCTGGTCCGGGGAACTGGGTGTGCTTCTGGTACCACACCAGCGCCACATGCGCGGCGATCAACGCCAGGATGATGCCGGGGAACAGCAGCACATGCGCGACATAGAGACGGGGGATGATGATCTCGCCGGGGAAGTCACCGCCGAAGATCAGCCAGTGCATCCAGGTACCGATGATCGGGATGCTCATCGTGATACCCGAGAACGCGGCGCGTAGACCGGTGCCGGACAACAGATCATCCGGCAGCGAGTAGCCGAAGAACCCCTCGAACATCGCCAAGATCAACAGCAGCGACCCGAGCACCCAGTTCGCCTCCCGCGGCTTGCGGAACGCGCCGGTGAAGAAGATACGGAACAGATGCACGATGATCGACACCGCGAACAACAACGCCGCCCAATGGTGCACCTGGCGGACGAACAAACCACCACGCACCTCGAAGGTGATGTCCAGCGCGGTCTCGTACGCCCGCGACATGGTCACACCGCGCAACGGCTGGTATGTCCCGTTGTAGACCACCTCGGTCATCGAGGGATCGAAGAACAAGGTCAGATACACACCCGACAGCAACAAGATGATGAAGCTGTAGAGCGCGATCTCACCGAGCAGGAACGACCAATGAGTCGGGAAGACCTTGTTGATCGACCGCTTCAGAAATGCGGCGGCACGATAGCGTTCGTCCGCCTCGTCGGCTTGCGCGCCTATTTTGCGAACCAGTTGTGTAGCCATGGCCGACACCCCGCCCTGGTTGAGAGTGGTATCTGTTCCTACTACGGACGGTAGCAGACGGGATCCGCGGAATCGAGAGGGGTTTCGGTCTCAATTGTGGAACAAGATCATTTATATTTTTTTCTACGTCGTCGAATGCCGCCGCAATCAGGGTCGATATCGTTCCATCCGTGAGCGCGATGGCACCGCAGGACGCGACGATGTACTGGCTGTCGAAGCGCACGCGCAACGACTTGTTTCTCTTGTATTGCTTCCACGACGAGGGGTGCCCGACCGAGGAACTGCGCGCCTCGGTCGCCGAACGCAGTGCGCGGATCGATGATCTGCGGGTTCGACTGCGCGAACTGCCCGCGGACATCGATTACCCATCGTGGATGCCCTGCGAATTCGCTGCCGAGCAATTCGTGGAGCATCGGCTGGTGGAGCCGAATTGGGTGCATCTGGTGGACGCTCTCGGGGAGGTGCTCGGCACCGGCGTGGATGCCGCCGTACGTCCATGGCGGGTGCACGTGTTCCGCGGGGTCGTCGACGCGCCAGGCCCGGAGGATGGACCCGCGCTGGTGGCAGTGTTGCAGATGTCGCATGCTCTGGCGGACGGGCGGCGGGCGGCGGCTATCGCGCGGGCGTTGTTCATCGAGTCCGACGTGCGGAAGGGGGATGCTCCGCCTCTGAGTTATCGCCGAACGGGTCTGGTGGCGCCGAGCAGTCGCGGTGCCGGCGGTACGGGAGTGGTGGATGGGCAGGCCGATGCGGGGGTGAGCGGTGTCTGCCGCAGTGTGATTCCGGGTGGCGAGACACAGGCGTTGTCCACCCTGTTCGCTCGGGTGCGCGAGGTCGGCTGGGCGGTGGTCACCGGTGGGCTGTCGATCGGTTCTGCGGTGGTGGCCCGCGGGCAGATGATCGTGGGCGGGCGGATATCCACTGGGACACTGGTTGATTCGGCGCTGGGGCTGCTGTGCATTCCGGTTCGGTTGGCGTCGACCGCGGTGCGCGGTTACCAAGCCTTCCACGCGCAGCAGCAGTTGGCGTACCTGACCGATACTGGTCGACTACCGCCGCCTGGCGTCGGCTTTCTGCCGAGCCAGGTGAATCGAACTGTGGCAGAGGGCATCTCGCAACACCAAGTGCGTATGCTCGTGTGCGCTGCCGAGCGTCTTCGGGCACCTGGTGACACGGTGACCGTTGTGGTCCTGACCGCGGTGTCACTGGCGCTCGCGCGGTATCTGGCGGACCGGGGCGAACATGTGGAACGTCTCGGCGCGCAGGTTCCGATGGCGCTGCCCGAGCCGTCGGCCGGAAGCGACGACGACCCGCGCAACAACTACCGCAGCCTCGGCGTCGACCTGTTCGCCGACGAACCGGACCTGCGCCTGCGCGCCGACAAGATCGGCACGGCGCTCGCCGATCGCCGTCTCCGGGCACGCCACCCGCTGCTGTCCGCCCAGGACCGGGTCACCGCGACCCTCCCTGCCCCGCTGCTACGCCGCGACGTCGACCGCTATCCCCTCGACACTGTCCCCGACTCGATCGCGGGCCACACGATTGTCTCCAGCGTCGATCGCGGGCCCGCCGACCTCACCTTCGGCGGCGGCCGGGTCCGCTTCACCGCCGGTTTTCCCGCCGTCGGCTCGGTCATGCACCTCACCCACGGCGTACACGGCCTCGGCGACACCATCACCCTCTCGCTGCACGCCGATCCCGCGGTCCTACCCGACCTCGACACCTACGCGTCCCTACTCCGCTCCGCGCTGGACGAGGTCATCGCTGCCCTCCGAACCTGCTGAACCTGCCATGCCACCGGGTACGTCCGGCACCCGCGGGCTCTCCACCTCGGAGGGCGCGCTTCACAAGGTGACAGGCTCTTCGCGCGGTTCAGAACCTGTGCGGAGCGTCCTGCGTCGGCGAAGCGGAACCGGTGGATCAGGCTCGGTTGAGGGCCAGTTCGGGCGAAGCCGAGTGGAGGTCGGTGGAGATTTTGATCTCGAGCTCGACACGGGTCGCGTTGATGACCGAGCGTTCCTCCTCGACGGTGTTCTCGATCGCCCTCGACCACAGCGCTTGGATTTCGGAGATCTCCTCACCGGTCGCCTCGGCGTCCATTTCGATCCTGCGCCGCTGCAACGAAATGTTCAGCGCCGCGGTGAGCGTCCGTGTCAGATCCTCGCAGCGATTCGGGATCTTCCGATGCGCGAGGACACGCAGATTGCTGATGTATCCCCTTGCCCCAGCGATGGTCTGGAGCACGTCCGCGCCGATCTCGTCCAGCTCGTCGGCCTCCCAGCGGTCGCAGTACAACAACTGCTGGCGGACATCGGCGGAGATCGCCAGCACGGAAGCCACTGCGGCCAGCACGGACTCACGCCGCCACTTATCGTGCTCGCGGCGTTCCGCGGCCGAGTTCGTCAACTCCACATTCCGCTGCGCCGCGTCGAGCGTGACCCTGTTGCGCTCGTCCGCGGCGGTCACCGCCGCGCGATTGGTGCGGTTGTTGAGAAGTACGCCGACCACCGCCGCGATGGCGACGACAAGGGAACCGAAGAGTGGAAGCCACTGAGTCACCGGGAAATCATCGCATCGCGATCGTGGCTCGCACAGCCGACGAAGTTCGAATGTTCTCGATTCCGCTCGAAGCTGCCCATGTCCTGCAGGCGGGGCCGGGTGCGCTACTAGTAGGTGCACTCTTTGTCCGGTAGATCGACAATGGTGGTATGGCGACGGTCCTGCTCGGCGGTGACGTCATGCTGGGGCGCGGTGTGGACCAGATCCTGCCGCATCCCGGCGACCCGACGCTGCGCGAACGGTATGTCGACGATGCGCGGACGTATGTGGAGTTGGCCGAACGTGTGCACGGCGCATTTACCCGTCCGGTGGATTTCCGCCGACCATGGGGTGATGTGCTGCCGATTCTCGCGCAGGTCCACCCCGAGGTGCGGTTGATCAACCTGGAAACCGCTATCACCGCTGACGGTGCGTTCGCCCCCGCCAAGGGCATCCACTACCGGATGAACCCCGGCAATCTGCCGGTGCTGACCGTGATCGCACCGGTCGTTTGCGCGCTGGCCAACAATCACGTCCTCGATTTCGGTATCCACGGGCTGGTGGACACCCTCGAAGCGCTCGATACCGGGGGCGTCCGCCGCGCCGGAGCGGGCGCGGATCTCGACGACGCCCAGGCACCGGCGATATCGGAACTCGACGACGGACGCAGGGTGGTGATCGTCTCGGTGGCCGCGGGCTCGAGCGGGGTCCCGGAATTCTGGGCAGCGCGTCGCGATCGGCCCGGGCTGTGGCGGGTCGGAGATTCACCGAGCGTTGATGTCGCCGACCAGGTGGCAGCACAAGTGCTGGCCCATAAGCGCGACGATGATATCGCGATCGTGTCCGTACATTGGGGACCCAACTGGGGTTACGGGGTGGCACGAAGCGAAACACAGTTCGCTCATCGGTTGGTCGATGCCGGCGTCGACCTGGTGCACGGCCATTCCGCGCATCATCCGCGGCCGATCGAGATCTACCGGGGCAAACCGATTCTGTACGGGTGTGGCGACGTCATCGACGACTACGAGGGCATCCACGGTCACGAGCGGTACCGCACCGATCTTCATCTGCTGTATCTCGTGTCCATCGATCCGGGTGCGGTGGAGGTGCGAATGATTCCGCTGCGGGTGCGGCGCATGCGCCTCGAATCGGCGGCGCGCAGCGAATCCAGATGGCTGTGCGAAACGATCGAACAGATCAGCCGCGGCTTCGGTACCAGAGTCGCATCACGGCCCGACGACCTGCCAGTAGTGTTCAACGCCACACAACGCTGAGATGGCGGCGGAACCAGTCGCTGGCCAGATCCGCCACCTGCTCGAGTGCGCCGGGCTCCTCGAACAGGTGCGTCGCACCGGGGACGACATCGATCTCGCTCGGACACGGCATCCGCAGCCTGGCCTCCCGATTGAGCTCGAGCACCTGTTGATCGTTACCGCCGACGATGAGTAGCGTCGGTGCGTGGACCAGCGCCAGCCGCGGACCGGCCAGGTCGGGGCGGCCGCCGCGAGAGACGACGGCCGCGATCTCGGTGCCGGGTTCGGTGGCCGCCCACAGCGCGGCACCGGCACCGGTGCTCGCCCCGAAATATCCGGTGGGAAGGCCGCTCAGACCCGATCGCGTGCGCAGCCAGCGGGTCACGTCGACGAGACGATGGGCGAGCAGCTCGATATCGAAAACGCGGGTACGGTCGCCCTCCTCGTCCGCGACCAGCAGGTCGACCAGCATCGTCGCGAGTCCCGCCCGATTCAGTACGTCGGCGACGAACCGATTCCTCGGACTGTGCCGGCCGCTTCCGCTCCCGTGCGCGAAGACGATCAGGGCGGTGGAGTTCTCCGGGACGGCCAGTAGCCCCGCCAGCCGGATGGACTCCGACGGCACGATGACCTCTTCTGTCCGCGTCATGGGATCGGGTGCGGAGGACGGCATCGAACACCTCCTGATATCCGGGATACCCGATCAGGCCGGTCATGTGCAAGAGGCGCGGGATCCTCAATCTATGCGAGGTGTTCGGTCAGGAAGTCGATCTGGTCGGCGACGACCCGCTGCACGATCGGCGGGGGATAAACAGTGAAGTGATCGGCGTCGTAGTGCTGGACGATGGTGTGCGGCGCGTCGGTCGCGACCTTCTCCGCTACGACTGGACCGACGAGATCCTCGCGGTGGCCGGGGGCATGTGGCGCGCCATTCGGGCCAACCCGCACGCCATTCCTCTCCTTCTCACGCGCCGCAGCCTCGACCTGCCCACCCTCGTGATCGCGGAGGCGTTGTTACAGGCCCTTGCCCGAAGCGGCAGATCCGGTGCCGAACTACTGATCGCGTTCCGCGCGGTGTCCGGGTTCATTACCGGGCTCGCGCAAGCCGAACTGGCTGGACCGCTCTCCGCGGCGCGCGAGCCGGACCCTGTCACCATCACCGAACGTATCGCGGCCTTGCCACCCGATGGCTTCGCCAAGCTGATCGAGATCGCCCACGCCGCAACCGGCAGCGACCCTGAAGACGAGTTCCGTTCCGGCCTGTCCATCATCTTGACGGGTTGAAACGAGCGCAATCAACGGAGTGTAGTGATCCGATCTGAGTGCGGGCCCGCACGGGAGCAGATCCCTGTTGGGGATGCCAAATGCAGCCCTTGGACTACGGTTTCGGCATCATGCCCGGTGACATTTGCCCCCGTTTCGCCGCGCTGAGCATGGCAATTGGGGAGACACCGCGGACGCGGGTGCGCAATGATGATGTCCGTGTCGCCAGGTCACCCTACGTCGTGGTTGCGGATCGGTGCCATTGCTGGCGGAGTTTCCTTTGTGGCGTTTGTCAGTTGGCTCGTCCTGCGGCTGACACAGGAGGATCTCGAACGCGGCAGTTGGCTCGCGGGCATTGTGAGCATGTGGGTTGCCGTGGTTGGCTTTCCGCTGGCGGTGGTTGCGCTGGTAGTCGCGGTCTGGCAAGGGCGGCGGACTCCGGCTCATCACGATTCGTCCGGGCAACTCGACGAGCTCACCGAGACGCTCGCCGCTGCGGTACGAGCACTGTGGCGCGACGAGGAAACGGTTCGCCGCGTGCATGACTCGTTGCCGATGGAAACTCGTTGGGACAACGGGCCGGACCACCTCGCGGACCACTGGGAGAACATCCATGGATCGGCGGAGCGGCATACCCCGATCGACCTGAGCGGTCGACTCGACCAGATCGTCGACGTCTTCCAGCGCATACCCTCGGGGCGGATTGTCGTACTCGGGAAGGGCGGTGCGGGAAAGACCATCTTGGCGTCACGGTTCGTGTTGGACTCACTCGAGCGCAGGATCCCCCGTTCACGTCAGCCGGTGCCGGTCCTGTTCTCGGTGTACTCATGGAACCCCACCGCGATCCCCCTGCGCCTGTGGCTGGTCGATCAGCTGGTCGAGATCATCTCGCCGCAGCTGACGGGAGAAGATGCGGTCGGAAAGTCCTTCGCCGCTCGACTCTTGGACGACCAGCGCATCATCCCCGTGCTCGACGGATTCGACGAGATCAACAAGAAACTGCGGGCCGCCGCGATCCGCGGCATCAACGCAGCCCTCCGCCCAGGCGACCGGTTACTGCTGACCAGTCGTCTCGACGAGTACGAGAGTGTCGTGCCGGCCGAAGACGTCCTCAGCGCCGCAGCGGTGGTCCAGCTGGCTGACCTCACCCCCGATCAGATCACCGAGTACCTGCCGCTGACTACCCCGAAGAACCTTGGCGGGCAAACCAAATGGCATCCAGTGCTGGCCCGCGCGCGGGCACAGCCCCGATACACCGTGTTGCTGGATGTGTTGTCCACGCCGTTGATGATCATGCTGGCGCGGACGATCTTCAGCGAAACCGACGCTGATCCGGCCGTGTTGCTCGCCATCCTCGACCAGCGGGTAGCCGATCCTGCGGACGACCGCCGACGCGCGTTGGAGCACCGGCTGCTGGACGGATTCGTTCCCGCGGTGTACTCGCGCATCTACCGCACCCAAGTACCGGGCCTCCGAAAGCATTACAACGCCGACGACGCGAATAAGTGGCTCGGCTTCCTTGCCAGGCATGTGAAACGGAGGAATACCAACGAACTCGTCTGGTGGCAACTGATCTATGCCGTCCCAAGGACCATCGTCGGCCTGGTCGCGGGTTCGATCATTGCCTTGACGGTGTGGCCGGTCATCGGGATCACCGGGTGGGTCGGTGAATGGCGCGGTAGTGATGGCCAACTGGCCTGGCTGACCGCGACGCTCGTGTCCGGGGTGGTCAGCGGCGTCGTGGGCGGCATCCTCGTCGGTCGGGGCCGCGGTATCCGGCGCACACCCGCGCGGGTGCGGCTGCGGGCCAAGGGCCGCGTCGGCGAGATCGTTCAGGACTTGTCCCGCAGGCTGCGCAGCTGGCGCACACTAGCGTGGATCATTGTCTGGACGGCGGGCGGAACATTCTTCGGAGTCGCGGCCGCCCCGGTCATGGAAACCTACAACGTGATTCCGGTCGGTTCCGCCGCGGGGGTGTTCGCCGGATCCGGCATCTGGCTCGTCGTCACCTTCATCAGGGCCATGGGAGTGCCGGTCGATCCGACGGAGACGGTGAGCCCGGCGGACCTGCTCCACACCGACCGCGTGACCGCACTACGGCAAGGACTCGGCATCGGCGTGGGCGGCGCATCCGTGTTCTGGTGCATGATGTGGTTCGCGTTCGAGCGCGCGTTCGGGCTGCCCTTCGACGCCGTCCTCGGTGACGGCCGATGGGCGCTCGGTTGGCTGGCCACCATGTACGCGGGTTTGTTGAGCTGGGTACTCTTCTTCCCGGTGTGGGGTCCGTGGTTCATAGCCCGCGTCTACCTGCCACTCGGCCGCAAATTGCCCTGGGGAGTGATGGCGTTCCTAGATGACGCCCATCGGTCGGGTGTCCTTCGGCAGGTTGGGGGTGTCTACGAGTTCCGCCATATCCAACTGCGGGACCACCTTGCCACCCCTTCCTCGTGACGCGGAGCATTCCGTCATAGGTCATGACCTCGGCACCGAGAGGACAAACAACAGCAGGTCAGGGCAAGCTTGCCCTGACCTGCTGTTTCTGCGGAGGATAGGGGATTTGAACCCCTGAGGGCGTTAACCCAACCCGCGTTCCAGGCGAGCGCCATAGGCCACTAGGCGAATCCTCCGTGCAGCAGCATACCGGTAGCCCCCGGCGAGTCGCCAAATGCCCCCGGGTGATCGGGCGAAGTGCCTGGTGAGTCAGGGTTGGTCGACCCGAAGATCGGGTTTCGCGCGGGAGCCGCTACACTGGCCTACGGATCCCGCGCGGCGCGCATCCTGTGAACTCCCCCAGGGCCGGAAGGCAGCAAGGGTCAACGGGCTCTGCCGGGTGCGCGGGGTCCCCTTTCGGAGGGCTCGCACGGACGGATGTCCGGCTGTCGAATAACGCCTCCAATTCCGAGCAACGCACGGGTAACGTGAACGGCGTCCGCGAACGCACCTGCGTCCGCACGGACAAATGACCGGCCGCGGCCAACATCGGCCCGGCCCTCCACGTCCCCTTCGCTGCTTCGAAAGGCTGCCCAGGATGCCCCGGCAAACGCAGATCGGTTTGATGAGCCACGAGGAGCTCGTGTCCGAACACGAGACCCAGTCCGCGAACTACGCGACGCTCCGGACCGAGAAGCTCACGCTGGATTTGACACGGGGAAAACCTTCACCGGAACAACTCGACCTGTCCACCGAACTGCTGACCCTGCCCGGCGAGGGCGATTTCCGCGATGGCGCAGGCACCGACTGCCGCAATTACGGTGGTCTGCACGGTCTCCCGGAGCTGCGCGCGATTTTCGGTGAGCTGCTCGGCATCCCGGTGGACAACCTGCTCGCGGGCAACAACGCCAGCCTCGAGCTGATGCACGACGTGATCGCCTACGCGATGCTGTACGGCACCAACGACTCCGATCGCCGCTGGGCCGCCGAGGGCACGCTGAAGTTCCTGTGTCCCGCCCCCGGCTACGACCGGCATTTCTCGATCACCGAGGCGCTCGGCTTCGAGATGATCCCCATCCCGATGCGCCACGACGGCCCGGACACCCACGTCATCGCCGAACTGCTGGCGAATGATCCACAGATCAAGGGTCTGTGGGCGGTGCCGAACTACTCCAACCCGACCGGCGTGGTCTTCTCCGAAGATGTCGTCCGGGAACTGGTTTCGATGCCCTCCGCCGCGCCCGACTTCCGGCTGTTCTGGGACAACGCCTATGCGGTACACCCGCTGACCGACACGGCGGCTCCGGTGCTCGACGTGCTCGGCCTGGCCGCCGCGGCCGGAAACCCGAACCGCCCCTTGGTGTTCGCTTCCACCTCGAAGATCACCTTCGCTGGTTCGGGGGTCAGCTTCATCGGAGGCTCCACGGCGAACCTGGACTGGTACCTGAGCCACGCGTCGAAGAAGAGCATCGGCCCGGATAAGATCAACCAGCTACGTCACCTGCGTTTCTTCAAGGATGTCGACGGTGTGCGTGCACACATGCAGAAGCATCGCGCCATCCTGGAGCCCAAGTTCGCCCTGGTGCTGAAGATTCTGGAAGACCGGCTCGGCGCGTCCAAGGTGGCGTCCTGGACTGAGCCGAAGGGCGGCTACTTCATCAGCCTGGACGTGCTCGAGGGCACCGCGGCGCGGGTGATCGCGTTGGCGAAGGAGGCGGGCATCGCGCTGACCGCGGCGGGCTCGGCCTTCCCGTACCGAAACGACCTGGAGGACAAGAACATTCGGATCGCACCGAGCTTTCCGAAGCTGCCCGAGCTGGAGAAGGCGATGGACGGCCTGGCCACCTGCGTCCTGCTCGCGGCCACCGAGAAGCTGCTTGGCAAGTAACCGGACACAACGCGAGCGCCCGGCACGAATTTCGTGCCGGGCGCTCGCGTTGTGCGGCTGCCTCGCCTTCGCTCGGCCCGGCGGGGCTGAGGGGACGGTGCGCCGGCTACCGGGTCTCCAATAGCGTCTTCAGCCGTGCGAGGTCGGCGCGATTGGCCCGTCGGATCGCAGCTTCCAGTACGCGTCCGGCGACTTTGCCGAATCCGCTCGGTTCGCCGCGGTTGCGCAGCGTCATGCGCGTGCCGCCCTCCGGGGTATCCGCCCAGGTGCAGGTCATCTCAATCGGAAAAGGACCGGCGGAGGTGCGCATCACCAGCCGCTCGCCGGGTGCGTAGTCGACCACCTCGTAGGTGTAGGCCAGCCGCCTGCCGTGGGAATGCACGACGAAATCCATCTGCGAGCCAACTCGCAGCGGTGGTGCCGTGCGCCAGTCGACGCCGCGGATTTTGTCGTACCAAGCGGGAGTGTTCGTCGGGTCGCCCGCGAACGCCGCGACCAACTCGCGCGACCGGTTGATCACGACCTCCGTCACCACGTCGACGGACATCGGCAGCCTCAGCGCGGCTTGTGTGCGAGAACCGCGAACATGCTGACCGAGAGGTGGATGTCGCCGCTGTCGGCGCCCGCTCGCAGGTCGGCGATCAGCTGATCACGCTGTGCCTCGCTGATCACGCCGCGCGCGACCGCCATCGCCGAGATCCTGTTGACCAGCGAGCCTGCGCCCACACTGCGGTCCTGCACCAGGGCCTGCGAGCCGATGTCGTCGATCACAAGACCGGCCTTGGTGAGCAGGCCGGGGATGCGGCGCCCGGCGAGCGGATTGGTGGTCGCCGACACCAGCGTGTCGATCACCTCGCGCACGACCTGCCGGTTGCCGGGGTGCACGATCGCGGTGCCCCAGTCGCTGTCCACTACGACGACGCGGCCGCCGGGACGCAGCACGCGCGCGATCTCGTTCGCGGCGCGGGCAGGGGCGGTCAGGTGCTGGAAGACCCGCTCGCACAGGGCAGCGTCGAAGCTGCCCGCGCCGAACGGCAGGCCGTAGGCGTCGCCGGAGTGGAATTTCGCGGTGGAGCCGGCCTGGGTGGCGCGGCGTTCGGCAGAGGCGAGCAGGTGCGGGTCGGGCTCGACTCCGACCGCGCTGCCGTTCGGGCCGACTGCTTCGGCGAAGGCCATGACCTCGGAGCCGGTGCCGGATCCGATATCCACCGCGCTCTCGCCGGGCTGCAGCGCGAGGGCTTCGTGCGCCCAGGTTCGCAGTCGGCGGATGCCCGGGAGCGCGGCCTGGAGGTCGCGCACATCGACGAGCTGGTCCTGGCCTGCTCGGTCGAACCGATCGGGGCGCAAAGTGTAGGTGTTCATGGGCCCGTGTCCATCCGTGGCCATTGTGGGGGTGGGTGTCGCCGTCGTCTGAGGCATGGTCTGGAGCCTACGCGGGGCATCATCTACCCGCGCGTAAGATCTGTGACTCGAGTCACTGCGTGTGGGGCCGGCGGGTGCCGATGCGGTCGGCGCCGATGCGATGATCGAATCCGTCAGGAGCACACCACGTGGGGAGCAGGAGGTAGGCGATGAGTCGCAAGCTTTGCCTCGCACAGGACGTCGAGGCGGACGAACTACTGACCGAGGACCACTTCGCGACCCTGCTCGGGATGCTTCTGGACCAGCAGTACCCGATGGAGCACGCGTTCCGCGGCCCGAAGAAGATCGCCGACCGCATGGGTGGCTTCGACATCCACCGCATCGCCGAGGCCGATCCGCAGGAGTTCGAGGACCTGGCCGCGACCCCGCCCGCCATCCACCGCTACGGCCGCTCGATGGCCCGGCGCGCTCAAGAGCTGGCGCGCTACGTCATCGAGAACTACGACGGCGAGACCGAGAACATCTGGACCAAGGGCGACCCGGACGGCGCTGAGGTGCTGCGCCGGCTGAAGGACCTGCCCGGCTACGGCGAACAGAAGGCCAAGATCTTCCTCGCGTTGCTCGGCAAGCAGCGCGGCGTGCGGCCGGAGGGCTGGCGCGCGGCGGCGGGCGTGTACGGTGCGGAGGGGTCGCGGCGGTCGGTTGCCGACGTGACCGACGTCGAATCCCTAACTCAGGTAAGGGAATTCAAGAAGCAAGCGAAAGCGGCCGCGAAAGCGAAGTAGCGGGCGGCCGAAACACAGTTGAAATCGAAAGGGCTCGTCCGGTGCTTCTCCGCCGGGCGAGGCCTTTATTCTTGTATCTGTCACCTGGGGAAACTGTGTGCGCATGCACACAACGGCGAGTCGGGGCTTGGTGCGTCGCGGATATCGGTGTTAATTTGAATGACATGTCTGTCGGCCGGCCGAACTCGCTGCGGGTCACTTACGTGACCGCGGCGCTGGGTTTGCGGCTGCCATTGACACGTGAACTGTGTTGCGCCTCTTGCTGCGGCTGAGCTGGTTTTCCAGCTCGTTTGCTGCTTCGTCGCCCATGTAGGCACGTCCCGTTCGATCGCGGGACTTCAGCAAGGATCTGCACAATGTCCCCCCTCACCCTGACGTCCCTCCCTACCCTTGAACGATCTGTCGCCAGGGTTGCCGCCGGCCGTGCTCGTGTTCAGCGTCCGGTGGTCGCCCCCGAACTGCGGATCGCCGACAACCCGGCGGCCGCGGTTATCCGCGCCGCGATCGGTGGTCCAGTTTCACGCGACAATGCCGCGCGCACAACGGGTTTGAGCATCGCGACGGTCAACCGTCAGGTGTCCGCGCTACTCGCCGCCGGTCTGCTGCGTGAGCGCCAGGACCTGACGGCCTCGGGTGCGGTCGGACGCCCCCGGGTGCCGTTCGAACTCGACCACGAGGCCTACCTGACCATTGGCATCCACATCGGCGCCGCGGTCACCAAGATCGTCGCGGCCGATCTGCGCGGCCGCATCCTCGGTGGCCTCGCCATCGCCACCCCGCAGACCGGGCAGGAGTTCGCCACCACCACGGTCGCCCGCAGCGCGAAGGCGTTCCTGCAGCGCTGGCATCGGCGCAAGGCGTTATGGGCGGGCGTCGCGATCGGCGGCCGGGTCGATCCGCTCACCGGCGTCGTCGACCACCCCAAGCTGGATTGGCATGGCGCGCAGGTCGGTTCGGTGCTCGGCGAGGTACTCGAGCTGCCCGTCTCGGTGGCGCCGCACGTCGAGGCGATGGCCGGTTCGGAGCTGTTGCTACGCACCGCCGAACCGCGTGACCAAGCGCGCGCCGAGCACGGCAGCAGCCTGTATTTCTATGTCCGCGAAACCGCGGGTGTGGCGGTGACTTTGGATGGCCGTGTGCACACGCCGAGCAACGGCCCCGGCTCGATCGCGCACCTTCCCACCGGCTCGGACGTCGAATGCACCTGCGGACGGCGTGGCTGCCTGGAGGTGACCGTGGGTGATCGGTCGCTGCACTCCAGGGCCGTCGGTCGTGGAATCATCCCGGCGCACAACGGGACCGCGGGATCGACCATCGCGGACCTGTACCGGGCTGCGGAGTCGGGCTCGGAACCCGCGCGTGAACTGCTCGCCGAGCGCGCCACGATCCTCGGCCACACCGTGGCGATGGTGCGCGACATGCTCAACCCTGATCGCGTGATCCTGGGTGGCCAGGCCTTCACCGGCTACCGGCCTGCGGTCGCGCACGTTGCGCGCGCGTTCAACCAGGGCTCGACCTTGCCTCCGACCGACATCCGGATCAGCGGATTCGGCGGCAAGGTGCAGGAATTCGCCGCCGTGGTCACCTCGCTGAGCGTCCTCTACGCCGATCCGCTCGCCGCGATCCGGCGAACGCTGGGCGACTGAGCGATTCGAGAAAGGGCGACCGGCCGCGGTGGCTGGTCGCCCTTTGATCATCCGCGTGCGGCGCTACCGATGCGGATCGCCCGCGGTGGCGAACAGACCTTCCAGCGCGGTGATGAAGAATGGGAAGTGTCCTGCGAAGCGCTGCAGGTTGCGGTCGCGTTCGAAGCCGCCGAACCAGTAGAGGCCGGCCTGGGAGTCGGCTGACAGGTCGAGGTCACGGAAGGCGCGGATCCAGTTGTCGGCGCGTCCGCCGATCACCATGAACGGCAGGGCGCGGGAGAACACCGTCTCCTGGTCGAGCGGCGGGATCTGTTCGCGCCGAGTCGCTTCCAGGCCGCGTTGCAGCGCGCGGATCTGCCCGGTGAGCTCCACCCCGCGCGCGGTCCTGACCGGCAGGTACTTCGGAAGCAGTAGGGTCGCGACACCGGCGAGCGCGATGGCGACGCCGACCAGGGCATGCCCGGAGGTGAGTGCGAGCGCGACCGTCGCGGCGATGCCCGCGACGACCAGCGCGCCGCCCAGCCATACCGCGAGGCCGGGGCGACGGCGATCGGTGAAGCTGCCGCGGGCGACGGCGTCGGCCAGCAAGGCGGTGCGAACCGGACCGGATTGGATGCGGCCCGGCTTGCGCAGGTCGGTGACGGTCACCGCGTCGGCGCCGTCGGGCAGCAGCGCCCGGTAGACCGCCTTCTCGTAGTCGCGCAGCTGGTCGTCGGGTGCGTTCACCCGGTTGATTCGCCAGTCGGTGTCGCCGAGCGGGGTGATCCGGACGTACCGGCGCACTGCGAGATCCACCACCGTCGCGGCGATATCGACCGGATCGACGTGCCCGTCCAGCAGCAGGCCCGCCTCCCCGGGAAGCACTCCGTCGGGCGAGATGAACTGCACACGGTCACCCTCGCGCAGCAGCGGATCGATCGCGTCCGAGCCACCGCCTGCTGCGACGTCGCGGCGCCGGGCCCGCAGCACGAAGGCGATCACGCCCGCCAGCGCGAGCAGCAGCACACCGAACGCGACCAGCGCCGGCGTGGTGACTGTGAACGGGCCCGCGTCGCCGCTGTCGCGCACGTCGGCGTTGCTCGGCACGGTGCCGGGCGGCAGTTGCAGGGTCAGATCGATGACGTCGCCCTTGTGCAGGTCGGTCTGCTCGAGGAAGAGCACGCCGTCGGTCTCGATTTTGACGTCGGCGCACGGCCGGGCATTGCCGGGCGGGCCGAGTCTGCAGTCGACGATGCCCATCTCGAAGCTCGGGCTGATCAACGAAGCGCTGATCGAGGCGATGTCGGTGCTCAGCACGCCGAGCCAACGGAAAACCTGGGTACCTGGCGCGTCGCTGACCGTGTTGCGCACCGAGTACTCGAAAGTGGATTCGCCGGGTCGCGCCTCGATGGTGAACTGGTCGTCGGCCACCGTCGCGGTGCCCGCGCCCTCGGTGTCCACGTCGGTGACCTGGAAAACCCGCTCGACGTCGTCGCTCACCCTCAGCCGCAATGGAAGTGACATCCGGAACGTGCGGTCCTGCGGCACCGCCACCCGCTCTACCACCTCGAGGACGCCTTCGCGGCTGAGTTTCAGGTCGGCGGTGATGGTCACGCCGCTCGGTGCGGGCTCCGTGTGGGCGACCGGGGCGGTCGCGAGCATTCCCGCGGTGGCGAGAAGGAGCGCGCCTACGGCGCCCCCCCGAAAAGTCAGCATGGCTGCCTACTCTAGACAGCTTGCTATCCTGCGTCAGCGGCTGTCGGCGATCACTGAGACGAGGGGGTACGGGGGCGTGACACAACCACCGTACGGATACGGACCGGTTCCGCATGGCGGGCGCCCGGTTCCGCCCCAGCCCGGCTACGGTCCGCCACCTGCCTACGGTTCGCCGCCCGCATACGGACCGCCACCCGCATACGGTTCGCCGCCCGGTTACGGTTCGCCGCCGGGATATGGTCCGCCGCCCGGTTATTCGCCGCCCGGTTACGGTCCGCCACCGGGTTATCGCCCGCAGATGCCGCCGCCGATGCCCTACGGTCCGCCTGGTCGACGGCCGTATCCGCCGCCGCGCAAACGGGGCGGCGGATGGGTGGCGTTGTTGATCGTCGTCGTGTTTCTCGTCGCCGGAGGGCTGGTGCGCAACGCGGTCTCCGTCGGACGGAACAACAGTGGCCCGTCCGGTCCGCAGCCCACCTTCACTTTCACTCCCCAGCCAGACGGTTCGACGGGTCCGGCCGAGACGGGCAGCAACCCGCTGCTCACAGACCCGAACGTGACTCTGCTCCCGGCGCGGTGCGCGTACTCCCCGTGGGGCACTCAGGTCGACGCCGCGCGCAAGTTCTTCGAAAGCGCCGCGTCGTGCCTGGAGGCGGCGTGGAAACCGGTGTTGCGAAAGGAGAATCTGCCGTTTCAGCCGCCCGCGTTGAACGTCAGCGCGACCACGACGGGCATCACGACGCCGTGCACCGGGTCGACGAGCAATTTCGCCGCGTTCTACTGCCCGGCGAACAAGACCATCTATATGCCGATCAGCCAGCTGCAGACCGACTACTTCAAGGACAACTGGGTGGTCTACCTGTCGGTCTTCGCACATGAGTATGGTCACCACGTGCAGGCGATGTCCGGCATTCTGCGCAAGGCGAACAGCGATCGGGCCGACGCGGGCCCGCGCAGCGCCAAGGGGCTGGAACTGTCGCGCCGAGTCGAATTGCAGGCCAACTGCTTCGACGGCATGTACCTCTCGTCCTCGGCCGGAGGCGGCTCGCTGACCAACCCGCAGCTCACCTTGGCCCGCAAGGACGCGTACGGCCGTGGTGACCAGGCAGGCGACATGCGAGACCACGGCACGTCCGAGAACGGCGGCCAGTGGTTCGAGACGGGGTTGGACAACAACCGTGCGGCCCAGTGCAATACATTCACCGCATCGACGGGCGAGGTGAACTGAGGCGATGACGCAACCTCGCAGTCGAGCGGCGGAAACACACTAACGCTGGTCAGGCCGGGGAATCGTGGTGCCTTAGACGGCCGAGCCAGGCAGTAACGGTTTCCGGTGTCGGCAGGTCATCGCCGATCAGGTCGAGCACGCTGTATCCGATGCACGCGGCGCCCATCACGCGCGACGCAGCCGCTTCCACGTCGCCCCAGGGCAGGTAGGGCTTGGCGATCAGCAGGGAGGCGATGCCGTGGGCGACGGACCAGAGTTCTAGCACGACGGGCAGCGGATCGCGCGGTGCCATCGTTCCCTCGTCCATGCACTTGTGCACGGTTGCCGCGAAATGCTCGAACGCTCCGCTGGTGAGAACTTGGTCGACCGCGCCGCCGATCTTCGTGGGCGCGATCGCCAGCCGGTACTGCTCGGGATGCGCGAGGGCGAACCGAACGTAGGCCATGCCCTGGTCACGCAGCTGGGTCATCGGCGAGGTCGCCGGGTCGGTTGCCGTCCGCAACGCCTCGGCGAGGTCCTCGAAGACCCGGGCAACGACGGCTTCGATGAGCTCGTCCTTGTCCCCGAAGTGTCGGTATATCGACGGCGCGCTCACTCCGACCAGCTCGCTGACCGCGCGGATCGACACCGCCTCGGCGGCACCGGTGCGTGCGAGCAGGTCGGCGGTGGCGCGCAGGATCTCCTCGCGTAGCTGGGCTCCGGAGCCGCGTGGCGAGCGCGGCCGGTGCGAGCCGATCATGGGCGATCTGCGGTTTCGAGGTCGGGTGTCGCGGACGCGTGGTCGACCTCGGTCAGCCCGATCTTCGCGTGCAGGCGGGCCAGCGGTTCAGGCGCCCACCAGTTCGCCGGGCCGAGCAGCCGCATGAGCGCCGGTGCGAGCAGGCCGCGAATGATTGTCGCGTCGGCGAGCACGGTCAGCGTGAGGCCGAGCCCCATCAATTGCATGAACGACACCTTCGAGGTGACAAGGGCGCCCAACACGATAGCCATCAGCACGGCGGCCGCAGTGAAGATGCGACCGGTGCGGGCGACGCCGATCGCGACCGCGCGGGCGTTGTCGTGCTCGGCCAGCCACTCCTCACGCACCCGCGAGAGCAGGAACACCTCGTAGTCCATCGACAGGCCGAAGGCCAGGCAGAACATCAGGATCGGCATGGTCGGCACCAGGTAGCCGACCGGGGTGAACCCGAGTAGCCCGGACAGGTGGCCCTCCTGGAACACCCATACCATCGCACCGAACGCGGCGGCGAGCGAAAGCGTATTCAGCACAAGCGCTTTGATCGGAAGCACGACGCTCCCGGTGAACAGGAACAGCACGACGAAGGTGGTCAGCGCGATCAGCGCACCCGCGAGCGGCAGCCGGGCGGCCAGTACGTCCAGCGAGTCGTCGTTGATCGCCGCGGCGCCGCCGTAGAGCGCGGGGCCCGGCGCGGGTACCGCCCGGATCGCTTGCAGCTGCCGGTCACCCGCGGGGGAGAAGGGGTCGAGCTTGGTGGCGACGTTGAGGTAGGTCCCCGTGTCATTGGCCATACCGGGCGTGGGCGCCGCGAACCGGAATCCGGAGGCGTAGATCCCGGCGCTGGACTGTACGGCGGGTACGCCGTCGACCTTGGATAGCTCGGCGGCGTACGCGCCGATCGCCGCGGTATCGCCCCGGTAGCCGTCCAACACGATCGTTGTGGTGGCCGCCGGGTCCGCCTGGGGGAACTGGCTGCGCATTACGTCACCGACCTGACGGCTGGCGGCGCCGGTCTGGAGCACCCGGTCGTCGGGGTAGCCGAACTTCACCGAGAGGAACGGTGCGCCGAGCGCGAGCAACACCACGATGAGCACGACCGCGACCGGCGGCGCGTGACGCATTACCGCGGAAACCGTTCGGTACCAGCGGGTCTCCTCCGGCGCAAGCGGGGCCGGCGCGGGTGTGCCTGGACGGAACAGCCGACGCAGGGGAACTCGCAGGTCGAGGGCGTTCACCCGATGGCCGAGCAGCACGAGCGCCGCGGGCAGGATCAGGATCGATGCTGCCGCGGCCGCGACGACCACGGCGACGCCCGCATAGGCGAAAGACTTGAGGAAGTACAGGTCGAACACGCTCAGCACGGCCATCGAGAGGGCGACGGTGAGTGCGGAGAACAGTACGGTTCGTCCAGCGGTCTGCACGGCGCGGATGGTGGCCGCGGTCGGGTCGAGGCCGTTGCCGAGTTCCTCTCGGTAGCGGCTCACGATGAACAGGCTGTAGTCGATGGCCAGCGCGAGTCCCATGGCAGTCGTCATGTTCAGCGCGTAGATCGAGACATCGGTGAACAGCGTGCACAAGCGCAGGATGGCCAGCGTCGCCGCGATCGCGAACAAGCCGATCACCAGCGGCAGTGCGGCCGCGATAAGGCTGCCGAACACCAGGATCAGCACGATCATCACCAGCGGCAGCGCGACGCCTTCGGCGAGGGCGAGATCTCGCGTGGTCTGCACGGTTACGTCGTGGTAGATCGCGGCGATGCCGCCCTGGCGGACCGTGACGCCGTCGGAGGTACCGGCGAGCTGGTCGGTCAGCTCGCCCGCGGTCTGCTGGACGTGGGATTCGTCGCCGGTGAGGTAGGCGACTACCAAGGCGCTCTTGCCGTCGCTGCTGCGTAAGGCGGTCGACAGCGGGGACGGGGCGGTCCAATAGGACTGGACGCCCTGCACGTCGGCGCGCGCTTTCAGGGTGTCGGCAAGCCCGATACCCGCCGCCTTGGTAGCCGGATCGTTCGCACCGGCGTCGGAGCTGACCAGCAGCACGAAATTAGGCGCGGCGCCGCCGAAGTTGTCGGCGATCAGCTGGACCACCCGTGCGGACTCGGCATCGTTCGAGGTGAATCCGCCGGATTTCAGGTGCGCGGCCGCGGTCGCTCCGAAAATACCGCACAGCACGGCGATAGCGAACGCGGCTGCGAGCACGGCACGGGGGAATCGGGTCGTGAATCGGGCTATCCGGGTCAGCATCGGGGCGCTCCGCTCGATAGGTTAGCGACGTTAGAGTAACGCCGTTAACCTATGGGTGTCGAGAGGCCGGGATGCGCTGAAGGGTCAGCCACGGGACTTGCGGATTGCCCGAAGCCCCCTGCGGCCAGGGACGGGAAAGTCGTCGTGCATCTCCACCCACTCCGCCGTGGTCAACCAGAGTTGCTGAGCGCGGGCGTCGGCGGTGTTGTGGAAGATCCGGCGGCCTCGGTCGTCGCGTAATTCCTGTGTGACCACCGACCAGCGTGGCGGGCGTCCGTGCTCGGCCAGGTAGTCGTTGAGGTAGGCCGCGACCGCGGTGCCGATGGTGTTCACCGGGCGCAGCGACACCCGGTTGCCGTACTGGGCGGCGTGGAAACGTCGTGCAGCACAAAGGGATCGGGGATTGGCATTGGAGGCGATCCAGCCTGCGCGCTGCGCCCGCTCGATCAGCCAGAGGTGCTTGACGGCTGATGGGGCGATATTGCCGATGCGGGTGCGGATCAGGGTCATGATCTGCTCGGAGCACAGCACGTCACGGCGCGTCGGCCCGATGCCGTGCGAGGTCCAGTGCGCGTCGGCAAGTCTGGCGAGTACCCGGCCGAAGTCGTCGATGCTGCGCTGGGCGCGCCGCCCGAGCCGCTCGATGCGCTCGGCCTCGCGGCGCATCTCGTTCTGTGTCGTCAGGGTGCGGATCGCGGCTATGGTCGGAACCTGGCCGCGTTCCAGGAGTTCGAGAATCGCGGCGGCGGTGGCCGGGTCGGCCGCGGCGGTCACCGGTAGCGAATCGCGCTTGATCGCGAAGTCCTGCGGGCTGATCGCCCGGCTCAGCAGGGCGACGGCGGAGTGATCGCCTGCGAAATCGGTACTGGACAGCCAGGCGGCGGCGATGTCGTCACACGACGGCACGGTGGAATTTCCTCCGGTGGAAGTGTGGGAATGGTGCTGGTCACCGTGGGCCGAACTCGGTGGTTGTGCCCCGGTCGGGATGAGGGACCGGCCGGGGTCACCAACCTGATGAAGGTTTGGCTACCGAAGTTGCCGATTGCCACGTTAGCCAGACGATTGCGTTCATGTCACCAGTGGTGACTGTTTCGTTATGTCCACAAACTTGCGGTGAAGCGGGGCGTAGGTACGTATTTTCGCGCTATTAGGGAGAATGTGGTGGCAAACGTCCGGGTTCGGTTGGCGGCGATGTGTGATTGCTGACGCGTTGCCGTCTTGCTTGCCGGGAAGCGGGGTGTAAGAAGTCATGGCGTATCATGTGATCTGGGTCACAGATCTGGTGGTCGATGTGCTCGTGCGAGCCGCGCTGGGCGGGAATGTTCTTTGTCGGTGCTCGCCGGTAACCTCTGGCCGTGGCTCTGTACCGAAAGTACCGACCGGCAACATTCGCTGAGGTGGTGGGTCAGGAGCACGTCACCGACCCGCTGAGTACCGCGCTCGACACGGGGCGGATCAGTCATGCCTATCTGTTCTCCGGTCCACGAGGCTGTGGCAAGACCTCTTCGGCGCGCATTCTCGCCCGGTCGCTGAACTGCGTGCAGGGTCCCACCTCGACGCCGTGCGGCGTCTGCCCGTCCTGTGTTGCGCTCGGCCCAGGTGGCCCGGGCAACCTGGACGTGATCGAGCTCGACGCCGCGAGCCACGGCGGCGTCGACGACACCCGCGAGCTGCGCGACCGCGCCTTCTACGCCCCCGCCGAGTCCAGGTACCGGGTGTTCATCGTGGACGAGGCGCACATGGTCACCACCGCGGGCTTCAACGCGCTGCTGAAGATCGTCGAGGAGCCGCCGGCCCACCTGATCTTCATCTTCGCGACCACCGAGCCGGACAAGGTGCTGCCCACCATCCGCTCACGCACACACCACTATCCGTTCCGGCTGTTGCCGCCGGCGACCATGCGCGGGCTGCTCGGCCGGATCTGCGAGCAGGAGCACGTTCCGGTCGAAGAGGCGGTGTACCCCTTGGTGATTCGCGCGGGCGGCGGTTCGCCGCGCGACAGTCTGAGCGTGCTCGACCAGCTTGTGGCCGGCGCGGGCCACGAGGGCGTCACCTATTCCCGCGCGGTGTCTCTGCTTGGCGTCACCGACGTGGCGCTGATCGACGACGCCGTCGAGGCGTTGGTCACCGACGACGGGGCGGCACTGTTCGGCACGGTCGATCGGGTAATGGAGGCGGGACACGACCCGCGCCGTTTCGCCGTCGACCTGCTCGACCGCTTCCGCGACCTGATCCTGCTGCGCGCGGTGCCCGACGCCACCGATCGCGCCCTGGTCACCGGCCCCGGCGACGTGCTCGACCGCATGCGCGATCAGGCCGAGCGTCTCGGTTCGGCCACCTTGACCCGCTACGCCGAGCTGTTACACGAAGGGCTCGGCGAGATGCGTGGTGCCACCGCGCCCCGACTTCTGCTCGAGGTCGTCTGCGCCCGCATGCTGCTGCCCTCGGTCTCCGACGCCGAATCCGCGACGCTGCAGCGCCTGGAACGACTGGAGCGGGGGGTGGCGACCGGCTCCCTCGCGGCAGCGCCCACCGCGTCTCCGGCGCCGGCTACCGCGCCTGCCCGGCCCGCGCCTGCGAGCGGATCGCCGTCCGATCCGCCGCGCCGGCGCGGCGCGGAGGCACTGGCCGCTATTCGCCGTGAGAGCCATGACGGCAACCCGCCTGCCGGTACGGCCTCGACTGTCGGGTCCGCCGCGTCGGCGGATACCACTGAAACCGGTGGCGTTGCATCCGTTGGTGATAGCGCGTCTATCGGTGCCGCGGTGCCTACGAGCGGTACGGCACAGGTTGGCGATCCCGGTGGTGTGGCGCCTGGCGGTGACGCGGCATCTGCCGATACCGGGCCCGTTGAGCGCATAGTGCCCATCGCTGGCGAGGATTCCGCAGAGGGTCGGACGCATATCGGATCCGCCGGTCGTGGCGCGTCCGACGCGTCGTCGGCTGGTGGCGGGTCTGCCACAGGGGAGCCGGCCGGCAGTGCGCCCGACGTTCGACGTGCTGGTCCCGGCCAGGAAGACGCGCGATCCGCGCAGGTCGGTGCATCCGGGTCGCCGGTCGTAGGAGCGGAGAGGGGCCGGAATACCGCTGCTACCTCCGGACCGGGGTCGTCGGGTGCCGCGTCGGACGTATCGGGTGGTTCAGCCGGCAACACGCTGCCCTCGTCGCCGAGCGGGCCCACCTTGCCCACCGAGTCGAGCTCCGTGGCCGCCCCCCCGAGTTCGACGGCCGACTCCGCGAACGCTCCAGGTGGTTCCGCAGCCGCGGCCGAACGGTCCGGATCGGCGCCCGCCAGGGCCGAATCGAGCTCGAGTCGCCGTCCTCCCGCTGTCCACGACCCGGACTCCGCGGCGGCGCAGCCTATCTCCGCGGGAGATGCGGCTGACGAACCTTCGTCCGCTGCGAAGGCCAGGCCGACGGGTGCGTCCGATGCGCAGGCCGCAGATGCGAATACCGCAGCGGCGGCTCGGGCCACGCCGTCGACGGCCGCGCATACCGCACCCGCGGAAGCCCACTCGGCGCACGAACCAGGGCAACCGGAACCCGTCACGCAGAGCGATGACCTGCTGCGCGAGGTGGAAGCCGCCTGGGCGGAGATCCGCACCAAGGTGCGCGAGTTCGGCGCGGCCGTGCAGGCGATGCTGGCCGGCGCGTCGGTGTCGCGCGTCGAGGGCAATGTCATCGTGTTCGCGCATCAGCACGCCCCACTGGCGCAGCGATTGTCTGATCCGCGGAATCTGGAAGCGGTGCGGTCGGCGGTGCGCGCTGTGCTCGGTCGCGACCATGAGGTGCGCTGGGAAGCGGGTGGTGCGGCACCGCGGCCTGCCGCGGCGCCGCGGTCCGGCGGCGGGGGGAACCGATCGCGCGGATCGGCGGGCAGTCAAGCCGCAGGACGTGAATCGGGCAACGCGGCCGGACGTGGTTCGGATGCCGCTGCGCCGCCGCGCTTTTCGCGCCCGAGTCAGGCCAGGAATGCAGGCGCGGACCAGCAGACCGGTGCAGGCCGGTCGCGCCAAGGCCGCTCCGACTCACGTCCGTTCGGCGGCGATGACGATATTCCACCGCCCGACTATCCCGATCTGCCGGACGATCCCGGCCCCGCGGACTCCGCGACGTTCGATGCCGCTGCGAGCGGAAACGACGCCGCGACCAGCAGGGGATGGGACAACGACGGGGTCGTTCCCGCCTCGACGCCGGAGGAGGAGCAAGAGATGCTGGCCGCCGCGGCGGATCCGGTGGCTCCTGGCGACCGGCGAGACCCAGACGAGGTCGCTCTCGAATTGCTGAAGAGTGAGCTCGGTGCCACACGGATGGACGGTTGACAACCACTGCTCCGACGACGTTAAGTTAACCAGAGTTCGCACACCGCCGGTAGTATGAATGGGCGGCCGTGAGCTCAGGTACGACGAGGTTCTATGGTAGGCCCAGACGTACGGGCGACCGGGAATATGCGTCCGCTGTCGCTTGCCCTGTTTTGTACAGCGTCAGGACGGTCGGTCGCAGGGCCGGTCGATGAGGTCAGCCGCAGCCATGCCGCAGCACGCGGTGTTGCCGCACAGAGCGCCCGGACGGACGAGGGTCCGGCCGCCGCACCTTTAAGGAAGGAACACTCCGATATGACCACAGAGGCCTACATTTACGAGGCCATCCGCACTCCGCGCGGCCGCGGCAAGAAGAATGGCTCGCTGCACTCGGTCAAGCCGATCGACTTGACTGTTGGTCTGATCCAGGAGCTGCGCGGCCGTTTCCCGAACCTCGACGAGGACCGCATCTCCGACTTGATCCTCGGCGTGGTCGCGCCGGTCGGCGACCAGGGCGCCGACATCGCTCGCACGGCGGTGACCGTGGCCGGACTGCCCGACACCGTCGGCGGCTTCCAGCTCAACCGCTTCTGCGCCTCCGGCCTGGAGGCCGTCAACCTGGCCGCGCAGAAGGTCCGCTCCGGCTTCGACGACCTGGTTCTCGCCGGTGGCGTCGAGTCCATGTCCCGCGTGCCCATGGGTTCGGATGGCGGCGCGTGGGCGCTCGACCCGGCCACCAACTACGACACCTACTTCGTTCCGCAGGGTGTGTCCGCCGACCTGATCGCCACCATAGAGGGCTTCGGCCGCGACGACGTCGACGCTTACGCGGTGCGCTCGCAGGAGCTGGCCGCCAAGGCCACCACCGGCGGCTACTTCGCCAAGTCGATCGTTCCGGTCAAGGACCAGAACGGCATCATCGTGCTGGACAAGGACGAGCACATGCGTCCCGGCACCACCGCAGAGGACCTGGCGAAGCTGCAGCCGTCCTTCGCCGTGATCGGTGAGATGGGTGGCTTCGACGCGGTGGCGCTGCAGAAGTACTACTTCGTCGAGAAGATCAACCACGTCCACCACGGCGGTAACAGCTCCGGCATCGTCGACGGTGCCGCGCTCGTGCTCGTCGGTAGCAAGGAAGCGGGAGAGGCGTCGGGTCTCACCCCGCGTGCGCGCGTTGTCGCGACCGCCACCAGCGGCGCCGACTCGACCATCATGCTGACCGGTCCGACCCCGGCCGCCAAGAAGGCGCTGGCCAAGGCCGGACTGACGCTCGATGACATCGACCTGGTCGAGATCAACGAGGCGTTCGCCTCCGTGGTGCTGAAGTTCCAGAAGGACCTGAACGTCCCGGACGAGAAGCTGAACGTGAACGGCGGCGCGATCGCAATGGGCCACCCGCTGGGTGCGACCGGCGCGATGATCACCGGCACCATGGTCGACGAGCTGGAGCGCCGCAATGGCCGCTACGCGCTGATCACCCTGTGCATCGGCGGCGGCATGGGTGTGGCCACCATCATCGAGCGGGTCTGAATCCCAACCGACAGATGAGAATTCACAGCGGCGTGAGCGTCGGGCCCGGAGGCGGCAGCCTGCGTGACCACGGAGGGCCTGCGAACGCCGCTCATAAACACAGCGGCGTGAGCGTCAGGCCCGGAGGCGGCAGCCTGCGTGACCACGGAGGGCCTGCGAACGCCGCTCATAAACACAGCGGCGTGAGCGTCAGGCCCGGAGGCGGCAGCCTGCGTAACCGCGGAGGGCCTGCGAACGCCGCGAATCGACAAGGAGACATAGAGCTGTGAGCGACACCAACATGATCGGTTGGGAGCAGGATTCGGACGGCATCGTCACGCTGACGATGGACGACCCGAACCAGAGCGCCAACACAATGAACGAGCTGTACAAGAAGTCGATGACCGCCACTGTCGACCGGCTCGAGGCGGAGAAGGACACCATCGCCGGTGTCGTCGTGACCTCCGCGAAGAAGACCTTCTTCGCAGGCGGCGACCTGAAGAACATGATGAAGGTCGGCCCGGACGACGCGCAGGCACTGATGGAGGAGCTCGGCGAGATCAAGGGCGCGCTGCGCCGACTGGAGCAGCTGGGCAAGCCGGTCGTCGCCGCCATCAACGGCGCCGCGCTCGGCGGTGGCCTGGAGATCGCGCTGGCCACGCACTACCGCATCGCGGCCGACGTGCCGGGTTCGCAGATCGGTCTGCCGGAGGCCACCCTCGGCCTGCTGCCCGCCGGTGGCGGCGTCATCCGTACCGTGCGCATGCTGGGTCTGCAGAACGCCCTGATGCAGGTGCTGCTGCAGGGCCAGCGCAACAAGCCGGCAAAGGCCAAGGAGATCGGCCTGGTCAACGAGCTCGTCGGTGCCACAGAGGAGCTGGTGCCCGCCGCCAAGGCGTGGATCAAGGCCAACCCGGACAAGGGTGTGCAGCCCTGGGACGTCAAGGGCTTCAAGATCCCGGGCGGCACCCCGTCCTCGCCCGCGTTCGCGGCGAACCTGCCCGCCTTCCCGGCCAACCTGCGCAAGCAGATCAAGGGCGCGAACATGCCCGCTCCGCGCGCCATCATGTCTGCCGCGGTCGAGGGCGCGCAGGTCGACATCGACAACGCGTCGCTGATCGAGTCCCGCTACTTCGTGCACCTGCTCACCGGCCCGGTCGCGAAGAACATGATCCAGGCGTTCTTCTTCGACCTGCAGACCATCAACAACGGTGGTTCGCGGCCGAAGGACGTGCCGAAGAAGGAGATCAAGAAGGTCGGCGTGCTCGGCGCGGGCATGATGGGCGCAGGCATCGCGTACGTCTCCGCCAAGGCGGGCTACCAGGTCGTGCTGAAGGACGTCACGATCGAGGCGGCCGAGCGCGGCAAGAACTACTCCGAGAAGATCGAGGCCAAGGCACTCTCCCGCGGCAAGACCACCGAGGAGAAGTCCAAGGCGCTGCTGGACCGGATCAAGCCGACCGCGGACGCGGCCGACTTCGCCGGTGTCGACTTCGTCGTCGAGGCCGTCTTCGAGAACACCGAGCTGAAGCACAAAGTGTTCCAGGAGATCGAGGACGTCGTCACCCCCGACGCGCTGCTCGGCTCGAACACCTCCACCTTGCCGATCACCGGCCTCGCGGCCGGCGTGAAGCGCCAGGAGGACTTCATCGGTATCCACTTCTTCTCGCCGGTCGACAAGATGCCGCTTGTGGAGATCATCAAGGGTGAGAAGACCTCGGACGAGGCGCTGGCCAGGGTGTTCGACTACACACTCGCTATCCGCAAGACGCCGATCGTCGTCAACGACAGCCGCGGCTTCTTCACCTCGCGCGTGATCGGCACCTTCGTCAACGAGGCGATCGCCATGCTCGACGAGGGCATCGAGCCCGCGACCATCGAGCAGGCCGGTCTGCAGGCGGGGTACCCGGCTGCGCCGCTGCAGCTGTCGGACGAGCTGAACATGAAGCTCATGCAGAAGATCGCCAAGGAGACCAAGGAGGCCGCCGAGTCGGGCGACACCACCATGGGCGCCAAGCGTCACCCGGCGCAGGACGTCATCGACTACATGGTGTCCGAGGGGCGGCCGGGCCGTCTGGAGAAGGCGGGCTTCTACGAGTACGACGAGAACGGCAAGCGCACTGGTCTGTGGCCGGGGCTGCGTGAGCACTTCAAGACCACGGCGGACTTCAGCGTTCCGCTGCAGGATCTGGTCGACCGCATGTTGTTCGCGGAGGCGATCGAGACCCAGAACTGCTTCGACGAGGGTGTGCTGACCTCGACCGCCGACGCCAACATCGGCTCGATCTTCGGCATCGGCTTCCCGGCCTGGACCGGCGGTGTGCACCAGTACATCGTTGGCTACCCAGGCGGGCACGAGGCCTTCGTGGCCCGCGCCGACTACCTCGCCAAGACCTATGGCGCGCGCTTCGAGGTCCCTGCCTCGCTGCGCAAGTAGTCATCGCTCGAACCCGACGTCAAAGCCCGCCATCGCTTTTCGCGGTGGCGGGCTTTCGCCGTTTCCGGGTGGGTGATCGGCGGATTTCAGTTCCGTTCGCTGTGGCGCGCGCCCTTGCGGATACGTTGGGAGCCGTGCCGAGACGTAGCCGCCGCATCCTGGTCGCCAGTTGTGCCCTCGCGTTCGTGTCAGCCCCCGCTGTGACGGTGCCGGAGGCTGCCGCCGATCCGGCGGCGGGCCCGTTGGTGCGGCTGCTCGGCGAGCAGGTGATCGAGCACGACCTGAACTTCGCGGGAACCACCGTGGGGGGCCTGTCCGGGATCGACTACCAGGAGCGCACCGGCGAGTATGTGCTGATCAGCGACGACCAGTCCGACAGGAACCCTGCCCGGTACTACACCGCGCGCTTCGAGGTCGGCGAGAAGGGGGTGGGTCCGGTGACGTTCACCGGCACGCGTCCGCTCTTGACGTCGACGGGGACCCCCTACGCCCCGAAGTCGGTGGACCCGGAGGAGATCCGGGTCGATCCGTGGACCGGCGACTACTACTGGACGCAGGAGGGCGAACGGACCGACACTGTCCGTGCGGACCCCTCGGTGCGGATCGCTCGGCCCGACGGCACGTTCGCGGGTGACCTGCCGATCCCTGGCGACGAACGGATGCTGCCGAATGCGGGGCCGCGGCAGAACCTGGCGCTGGAGGGCGCGACCTTCGCCGCCGGGGGTGCACTGTTCCTGACGTCGGTGGAGGGACCGCTGCTGCAGGACGGACCGGAGGCAACCACGACCAGTGGCGCGCCCGCCCGGATCACCGTCCAGGCGCGCTTCGGACCGCCGCTTGCCCAATACGTGTATCCGATGGAGCCGGTGTTCGCCGAGTCGCGTCCCGAAGCTGGCCTCGGCATGAATGGGATCTCGTCCATCTTGGCCGCCGACCCGCTGGACCCGACGAAACTCCTTGTGCTGGAAAGGTCCTATGTCAAGGGCGTCGGCAACGCGGTCCGTATCTACGAGGCGGATCTGGGCGCGGCGAGCAACGTCCTCGACGCGCCGATCGGCGCCGCACGTCCGGTCGCCAAGCGGCTGCTCGTCGACCTCGCCGACGTCGGGCCCGCCGCGATCGACAACATCGAGGCCATGACCTGGGGTCCGCGCCTGCCCTCCGGCGAACGCACCCTCGTGCTGGTGAGCGACAACAACTTCCTCGCCAACCAGATCACTCAGGTCATCGCACTCGCCGTCGGTTAGCCGGTGCGGCGTCTTCGGCCGGTGGCCTGGTAGGCGGCTGTCGCGCGAGTGAAGCAGTCGTAGAAGCACCTCGCGCTGTTCGGGGCATAGCCTGCTTCGTGTCGCGCCGGAAACTGAGCCCTCCGCAGAGCGCTGACCAGCTCGAACATCCTGGTCAGGCAACACGAACCTGTCCTGTTTCGAAACATCTCCCACGAAATCTCGCGCCGCGCTACGTTGGAGTATGCGCAGACATATCGGACACCAAGAGGTTGCCCGGCTGTCCGACGTCGGCGCGAAGCTGGTCGCCGGCGACACCGATTCGATGTGAGTTCGAGGTGATCGCATGAATCCAGAGATGCAGTCGGGCGGGGCGGGCACCGGATCGACTGCGGCCGAAGCGAATACGCAGCGTCAGGCGCCCATCGATATCGGCGACGAGCTCGAAGCGATGGGTCTGTCCGGTGCGGTGGAGATCGGCCACGGCGGGTTCGGCGTGGTGTATCGCTGTATCCAGACCGCGCTCGACCGCGTCGTCGCGGTGAAGGTGCTCTCCTCGGAGATCGACCAGGAGAGCAGGGAGCGCTTTCTCCGCGAGGAGCAAGCCATGGGCAGGCTGTCCGGTCATCCGAACATAGTCGACATCCTCCAGGTGGACGTCACCGCCACCGGAATGCCGCTGATCGTGATGCCGTACTGCAACCGCGGGTCGTTGGAACAGCTCATCCGGGATCAGGGCCCGCTCACCTGGGCCGACTCCCTGCGGGCCGGGGTGAAGCTGTCGGGTGCGATCGAGAGCGCGCATCGAGCCGAAATCCTGCACCGGGACGTGAAACCGGCCAACGTCCTGCTCAGCGGCTACGGCGAGCCACAGCTAACGGATTTCGGCATCGCCCGCATTCCCGGCGGGTTCCGCACGTCCAGCAGTCTGATCACCGGCTCGCCCGCGTTCACCGCGCCGGAGGTGCTCAAGGGCGACGAACCGACCGTGCGCTCCGACATCTACGGCCTCGGCTCGACATTGTTCGCGCTGCTCACCGGGCATGCGGCCTTCGAGAGGCAGGCGGGGGAGAGGGTGGTCGCGCAGTTTCTGCGGATCACCACCCAGCCGGTGCCCGACCTGCGCGCCCAGGACATTCCCTCGGACGTGGCTGCCGTCATCGAGCAGGCCATGTCCCCGAATCCGCGCGACCGCCCGTCCACCGCCTACGAGTTCGGCGAAATGCTGCGGGCCGTGCAGCGTGACCACGACCAGCTGCCCGACGAGATGGCGCTGCTCGACACCAAGCCCGAATCCGAGTCGACCACCGTCGGCGAGCCAACGGCAACGGTGACCAGGTCCCGTCCTGGCGTCACGGCGCGACGCAGCTGGCCACTGACGCTGCGGCCCGCGGTATCGCAGCATTCCGGCGCCACGGGCACGTCCGCGATCACGATGCCCCCGAAACCGGAAACCAAATTCCGTCCGCCGACACCCGCCCGCGAGCCGGTGCCGCGACCGCGCCTGCTCGACATCCTGCGTGCGGGAGGCAGTCGCAGGCTCGCGATGATCCACGCCCCCGCGGGATTCGGCAAGAGCACGGTGGCCGCGCAATGGCGGGCCGCGCTCGCCGAGCAGGACGTGGCGGTCGCCTGGATCGGCGTGGACCACGACGACGACAACGAGATCTGGTTTCTCGCTCACCTCGTCGAATCGATCCGCCGTGTCCGCCCCGACATCGGCAACGGCCTGGTCCAAGTGCTGGAGGAGTGCCCTGCCGACGCCTCCGCGTTCGTGATCTCCACACTGATCGATGAGATCCACGCGAGTGGCAAGACGATCGTGGTGATCGTCGACGACTGGCATCGGGTCGGTGACGCGGGCGTGCACCGCGCGATGAACGCCATGCTGGAGAACGGCTGCCATCATCTGCGCTTTGTCGTGACCAGCCGGGAGCAGTCCGGGCTGCCGACGAGCCGGATGCGCGTGCACGACGAGCTAGTCGAGATCGGCTCGGCCGCGCTGCGCCTGACCGTGGACGAGACGCGGCAGATCCTGGTGGAGCGCAACGGGTTCGCGCTCACCGCCGAGCAGGTGGCCGAGATCCACACGGCCACCGACGGCTGGCCGGCGGCCATCCAGCTGGTGAGCCTGTCGCTGCGCGGCAACGCCGATCCAGCGCAACTGATCGCCACCCTCTCCGGGGGCGACCACGGCATTCGCGAGTACCTCGCCGAGAACGTGCTCGACGCCCTGGAACCGAAGATGCTCGAGTTCCTGATGTCGATCGCGGTGACCGAGCGGATATCCGCTTCGCTTGCCGCGGCGCTGTCCGGTGCGGCGGACGCCGAACAGCTGTTGGAGCAGGCCGAACAGCGTGAGTTGTTCTTGCGGCGCATCGAGCACGACCCCGAGTGGTTCCGGATGCAGCCGCTGTTCGCCGAGCACCTGCGGACCCGGCTGGACCGCGTCCACCCGGGAAGGCTGAAGTCACTGCACCGCAAGGCTTCCCTCTGGTACGCCGAGCACCAGTCGCTGCGCAAGTCGGTCGATCACGCGCTGGCCGCGGCCGATCTGAAGATGGCGCTCGACCTGCTCGAGAGCGGCGGCATGGACCTGATCGACGGATCCCGCCTCGCCACGCTGCTCGGCAGCGTGTCGAAATTGCCGATGCAGCAGGTGGCTTCGCGCTCCAAACTGCTGATGGCGGTGGCGAGGGCCAATGTGAACCTGCAGCAGTCCGGCGCGGCGCGCAACGCGCTCGGCAGGCTGTCGAACATCCTGGCTCGCGGTTCGTCCACCGACGCCGATGTGTATGTGCAGCGCTGCCAGGCCATGGTGCTCGCCGCGACGGACCAGATCGCCCGCGACCACACCGAGGGCGTGCTGGATCGGGTCGCCGACTGCCTGCAACGACCGGAGGAGCTGCCCGCCTGGACGGTATCGACCGCGGCGAACGTGTCCGCGTTCGTACGGCTGTGCGAGTTCGACTTCGAGGGCGCGCGGCAGATACAGGTATGGGCCGAGGAATACCACGCGCGCTCGAAAGACCCGCTCAACATGGTCTTCGGTCTCTGTTGTCAGGGCGATGCCGCCTACGAGCAGCTCGACATCCAGACGGCCACTCGGTGCTTTCAGCAGGCGTGGGAGACCGCGCGGGCGCGTTCGGGCCCGCACTCGCACGCGGCGCGTGTCGCCGCTGCTCTGCTCGGCGAAGTGAACTACCGGCGCGGTGATCTCGACGCCGCCGATCGGCTGCTCGACGAGAGCCACGAGCTGGTCACCAGGGTGGGCACGGTGGACTTTCTGATCTCCACCTTCGTCGTCGGCGCCAGGGTCAAGGCGGTGCGTGGCGATCTGTACACGGCGGCCATTCGGCTGGACGAGGGTGCCCGCATAGCCACCGACAACCGGCTGGTCCGGCTCGGCGCGCACATTCGCGCCGAACGGCTGCGGCTCGGTCTGCCGCTGGACGCCGTGGACCGGCAGTACACGGACCTCACCGAGTCGACGCCGCTGCAGGCGATCCACCGGATGACCGGCGCGGCAGTGCTCGCCGCCGAGTCGGAGGAGATCGCCGCGATCCGCGCGCTGCTCGCCGAACGCCGGGAAGGCTCCGACGACCGGGCAGTGCGCAGGGCCCGCGCGCTGCGCGGCCACATGCTCGAGAAACACCGGCCGCGCGCACAATTGGATGCCGCGCTACTCCTCGCCGAATGCTTGGCCGCCTCCGGCTGGGTCGGCGAGGCCACCAACCTGCTGCTTCCCGCTGTGGCGACCTGCGCCGACCTCGGATGGACCAGGCCGCTGCTGGACGCGGGGCCCGGTGTGGTGGGCATCCTGCGTGTGCTGCGCGGCGATCTGCCCGCGGCGGCGACCCACGTCGGTGACACCGAACTGCCCGCCCTGTTCCTGGATGAGGTCCTGAACGGGGCGGGCAGCGGGGCCTACTGAATTACGACTGCCACCACGGGCGCAACGGCACGGTCCAGTCGCCGTCCTCGGGCAGCTTCACGCCGAGCACCTGGTGCAGCTGAACTACGTTGCGCTGGAAACCGAGTCGACAACCGGCCATGTACAAACCCCAGACCTTCGCGGTGCCCTCGCCGACCTCGGCGACGCAGGCGTCCCAGTTGGCGACCAGGTTCTTGCACCATTCGTGCAGGGTCAGCGCGTAGTGCTCGCGCAGGTTCTCCTCGTGCAGCACCTCGAGCCCGGTGTTCTGGATCTCGGAGATGATCCGGCCGGAACCGATCAGCTCACCGTCCGGGAACACGTAGCGGTCGATGAAGTCACCGGCCTTGGTGGTGCGGGTGTTGTCCGGGCGGGTGATGCAGTGGTTCAGGAATAGGCCGCCGTCCCGCAGCTTGCTCTTGATGTAGTCGAAGTAGAACGGGTAGTTGTGCACGCCGATGTGCTCGGTGAGCCCGATCGAGGACACCGCGTCGAAATTGCCCTCCGGCACGTCGCGGTAGTCGGAGTGGCGCACCTCGGCGAGGTCGGACAGGCCGTCCTCGGCGATCTTCTGCCGCGCCCAGTCCGCCTGCTCGGCCGACAGCGTCGCGCCGATGACCCGGACGCCGCGTTTGGCCGCGTAGCGCACCATGCCGCCCCAGCCACAGCCGATGTCGAGCAGTCGGTCGCCTTCCTTCAGCCGCAGCTTCTCGAAGACCAAGCGGTACTTGTTCTCCTGCGCCTCCTCCAATGACCGGCTCTCGTCGCCGTAGACCGCGCAGGTGTAGGTCATGGACGGGCCGAGCACGTGCTCGTAGAAGGCGTTCGATACGTCGTAGTGGTGGTGGATGGCCTCGGCGTCACGGGTCTTGGAGTGACGCAGGCCTTCCATGGCGATGCGGCGCCAGCGTGGCAGGGTCTCCTGCGGGGGCGGCGCTATCGGTTTCAGCCGCTCCCAGCCGAGCGAGCGCGCGATGGCTACGAGCGCCAACGCGGACGGGCGGCGGAACTTCAGCTCGTCCAACGCCTTCAGGATCTCGTACGGGTCGCCAGGATGCGTGCCGCCTGCGGTCATGTCGCCCGAGATGTAGGCGCGGGCCATGCCGAGATCGCCAGGAGCGGTCGCCAGGTAGTTGATGCCGCGGGGCGTCTTGATGTCCAGCGCGAACTTCGAATCCTCCGGTCCGGTCGCGCTGCCGTCGTAGGCCGTCAGCCGGATCGGGATCGTGCCCTCGATCAGGGTCGCGAAGATCTCGGCAATGCTGAGCTTGGCTCCGAGGTCCGCGAAGACGTCGGAACGGTCCTTGAATGTCGTCATTTGCGTTGCACCGCCTTCGAATACAAATCCAGCAAACGTTGGTCTGGGTCGTAGCGTTTCTTCAGTTCGGTGTAGGTGTTTCCGCCGTACAGCGCCGCGAACTCATCCTCGTCGTAGAAGGAATCCGAGTACAGCGACTTATGCCCGTCGAAATCGGTCACCGTGCGCTCGATCGCGCGGTTGGCCGCTCCTTCTCGCTGCCCGGGGACGGTGGGGACGGCCGACCAGAACCCGACGTTCACGTAGGTCCGGTTCGGCTCCAAGGGATATAGCGGCCACGTCCGCGAAGCGGCCGCATCGAGCCACGTCCGCGAAGCGGCCGCATCGAGCACAGCGTGGGCGTCCGTTGGCCTTCCGGTGTCGCGCAACCGCAGCGGGCACAGCCAGATCGGCTCGATCGGAATCTCGCGAAGGAACCATTCGACGAAGTCGGCAGTGCGCTCCACCGGCACTTCGATGTCCTGTACCACACGCTCACGCGGTGGATTGCCCTTCCGGGCCTCCAGCCTGTCGCCGATGTCGTACTTGCGGTCCAGTGCCACGAGCTTCCAGTAGAAGCTGCTGCGCCGGTAGCGCTTCGGCCAGAATCGGCGGATCTTCGGGTGCTGCGTGCCGAAGGCGCGCGAGCACCAGAACCAGTCGGTGTCCCAGCGCCACAGGTAATCGTGGATGGTCAGCCGGTCGCGCTCGATGCCTGCGGAGCGGCCGGAAGACGCAGCGGCGTCGTGCCGTATCGATCGGTAGAAGATCTCCATTCCGGTGTAATCGCTGACCGGGCCGGGCTCGTCGGTCCGACGACCGAGCGTCAGGTAGCTCTCGTCGGCGGTGAACACGACGCCGTCCAGGTAATCGACCTGTTCGCCGTCGTAGGACCGGTCCGTGACGATCGCCGCGAGGGTCGCCTCCAGCTCGCGCAGATCGTGAAAGCGCACGTGCCGCAGGGCGACGTAGGGCGGCACCTGCTCCAGTTCGATCTTCAGCCGGACGGTGTAGCCCAGCGTGCCGTAGGAGTTCGGGAAACCGCGGAACAGAGGGGCGTGTTCGTTGTCCGGTGTGGCGGTGAGGATCTCGCCCGCACCGGTCAGCACGTCCATTTCCAGCACCGACTCGTGCGGTAGGCCGCTGCGGAACGACGTGGACTCGATGCCTAGCCCGGTGACCGCACCGCCTAGTGTGATCGTCTTGAGTTGCGGAACGACCAGCGGCGCCAGCCCGTACGGGAGCGTGGCCGCCACCAGTTCCTCGTAGGTGGTCATGCCCGCCACGTCGGCGGTCTTCGCGATCGGGTCCACCGCGATGACCTTGGTCAGGCCCGACACATCAAGTCCGGGTGCGGTGTTCTTTGTTCTGGCCCGAAAAAGATTTGAAGTCTTTTTCGCCAGTCGGACGTCGGCGTGCTCGGGTATGGCGCGGTAACTCGCCAAGAGGCGGTCCACGCCCGCTCGATACGCGGCAAATCCTGATTCGCGTGCGGCCGGTGCGTGTCCGGCCTTCCCCAACAGACTCACTGCCACCCCTCGACGCTAGTACGGACGATTTGGCGGGGCTACCGCGAGGGCACGGTCACGGGAGAAATGTCACGCATATGTTGCGAAATGGAATACCGAATTGTCTGGAGAAGTTCGCCACACGGCGCGCCCTGCGTGCTTTCCTTTGGCGTGGACAGGGCAGGATGGAGGCCGGTCGAGACACCGCATCCGGACAAGGAGCTCATTGTGGGACAGGTCAGCGCCAGTAGTTCGATCGTCGTCGCGGCGGAGCCGCAGCGCGTACTCGAGGCCATCGCCGACTACGACTCGGTGCGTCCGCGCATTCTCTCCGCGCACTACCGCGACTACAAGGTTGTCGAGGGCGGCAAGGGTGCCGGTACCGTCGCGGAGTGGACGTTGCAGGCCACCGAGAAGCGTTCGCGCAACGTGCGCGCGGTGGTTTCGGTGTCGGATTCCATTGTCACCGAGAGTGATTCGAACTCGACGCTGGTGAATACCTGGACCGTCACCTCGGACGGCCCCGGAGCGCAGGTCACGTTGCGCACCACCTGGAAGGGCGCGGGCGGCGTCGCGGGCATCTTCGAGGGGATCTTCGCGCCGCTGGGTCTGAAGAAGATCCAGGCCGAGGTGCTCGCGAACCTGCAACGCGAACTGGCCTGATCCGCCGAGTACGCCGACAGCCCGGCGCCGCGATGGCGCCGGGCTGTCTTGCGTCAGGGGGTTTCGTGGTTCACCGCAGGCCGATCGGCCAGCAGACTTCGGTCCGGTAGGTGGTCGGATCGTCGGAATGGTCCGGGCCGTGCGGATAGAGCTCCCTGATCGGCTCCGGCAGCGCGATGTCGTGTTCGGCAACATGACTGCCCAGCGCCCCGTAGGTGCGGTCGAAATCGACGAACGGCCCGTCGTGCACGGCGACGGCGAAACGGCGAGTGGGCAAGTTGACAACCGAAAGTCCTTGTGGCAGGGCAATATTCGCGTCGGCGATCGGAATGAATGCGACGACCTCGCCTTCGTCCTCTTCGAAGAACTCGGTGGAATACGTCGCGCCCGCGACACCGACGGGCGCGATATCCGCCGCGGCCAGCCCCTGATACAGCATCGGGAACGTCGAGGCACACCAGTCGCCGATCTGTGCCTGTGGCACCACCGCGCCGACGGCGGCGGCCCGGAACGCCGGGATCGTGCGGTACGTCACGGCGACCGGCGGCGCCGGCGTCAGCAGCGCACGCAACGACGCCACCACCACGCGGGTGCGGGTGAGTTCGGCCTCCATCCGCGCCAGATGCGCACGCAGCGCTTCGTCGCGGACGCCCTCGTCCGGCGCGGCGAGCACCGCTCGGATCTCCGGGAGCGGCATGTCCAATCCCCGTAGCCGCCGGATCAGCTGCGCCTGCGCCACCTGCGCCGTCGAGTACCGCCGGTAGCCCGAACTCGCGTCGACGTCGATCGGCGTGAGCAAGTCGATCTCGTGGTAGTACCGCAACGTCTTCACTGTGAGCTGACTCAGCCTGGAGAACTCCCCGATCGGGACGGTCGCTGTCATGGCCCCAGCCAACACCCTCCCGTACCGGGAGGGTCGAGAACGGCGGTTGCTAGGCGAGCATGAAGGTCAACAACAGGGTGGTCTGGAACGCGCCGCGCCACCACGAGTACCCGAACCAGACGCCGGGTGTGATCTCGCGGATCTCGTCGTAGACCTGCGGTGTCGGCGAGGGAGCGTAGTCGAGCGCCCAGGTCGGTCGGCCGTCGGTCAGGGCGGGCGCGCTGTAGACGTCGGCCTGCCAGGCCTCGATGCCCGCGCCCGTGACGCGGTTGGTCAGGTAACCACCGTCGGGGCCGGTGTAGAAGATCTTGCCGAGCCACAGGTTGGGCGCGATGTCCTCCATGACCGGCGGGCTGGTTACCCAGCCGTCCTTTACGCCCACCGGGACCGCGCCGAGGGGCGCATCGCGGAAGATGGAAACCTGCTGGTCGGCCGAGCATCGGAAGCGCAGCGAATCAATGGTCATAGCCTTGTCGTCCGGGTAGAGCACGCAGCCGTCGCCGTAGTCCATGACGGCCTGGGTGATATCCGAGTCGGCGGAGGCCGTGGGGCCGCTGACGCCGAGGAAGATGGTGGGCGCGCCCAGCATGAGCACCAGGGTGCTCAGCCGACGTGCTCGGTATGTGCTCATCGCTTTTTCTCCACAATCGCCAAACTGGTCTCCCGACCCACCTTTCGATGGTAGGGACGATCTTGGTCGGGCATAACCCGAACTACCCAACCTGTTACCAGGCGTTGCCCCGAAGAAACCAGGACTGTTCGGGCCTTCGACCGGTGGGCCGGCACAGCCGATGCCGCGCTGGGTACCCGGTGCGGCAGGACTAGGCTGGCCGATAACCCTTCCGCAGAGAGGAACATCCCGTGCAGCCCGGTGGTCAGTTCGATATGCAGCAGTTACTCGCCCAGGCGCAGCAGATGCAGCAGGCGGTGATGGAAGCGCAGGCCGATATCGCGGCGACCGAGGTGGAGGGCGCGTCGGGCGGCGGCCTGGTGCAGGTCACCATCAAGGCGACGGGTGAGGTGGTGTCGCTGACTATCGACCCGAAGGCGGTCGATCCCGACGACGTGGAGACCCTGCAGGATCTGGTGATCGGCGCGATCAACGACGCGATGGCCAACGCGCAGGAGCTCGCCTCCGAACGGCTCGGGCCGCTCTCGGGCGGCCTTGGCGGCGGTTCGCTGCCCGGTTTCTGAGCGAGGACGCGGCAGTTGTACGAGGGTCCGGTGCAGGATCTGATCGACGAGTTGGGCAAACTGCCCGGCGTCGGTCCGAAGAGCGCGCAGCGCATCGCCTTTCATCTCCTTCAAGTGGAGTCGCCGGAGATCGATCGGCTGCAGGCCGCACTGCAGAAGGTGCGCGACGGCGTGCAGTTCTGCGTGGTGTGCGGCACGGTCTCCGACGGCGAGCTGTGCCGTATCTGTGCCGACCCGCGCCGTGACCGCACCATGATCTGCGTGGTCGAGGAGCCCAAGGACGTGCAGGCGATCGAGCGCACCCGGGAGTTTCGTGGTCGCTACCATGTGCTCGGCGGCGCGCTCGATCCGCTCAGCGGCGTCGGCCCCGACCAGCTGCGTATCCGGGAACTGTTGGCGCGCATCGGAAATCAGGAGGATGGCGTCGACGTCTCCGAAGTGATCATCGCGACCGACCCGAACACCGAGGGCGAGGCCACCGCCACCTACTTGGTCCGGATGTTGCGCGATTTCCCCGGCCTGAGCGTGACCAGGCTGGCCTCCGGCCTGCCGATGGGCGGCGACCTGGAGTTCGCCGACGAGCTGACGCTCGGCCGTGCGCTGTCCGGGCGTCGCGCGCTGTAACCCGCCGGAACCGGCGCGCGAGCCCACCGCCATGCCTTCGTCGGCCGCCTGGCCGTCCAGAACCCGATGAGCGACCGCGGTCTCGCACCGGTCCGGTTCCCCGGTGCGAGGGGTTACAGGTCGAGGCGGGACCAGGGGAGGGTTTGCAGGCAGGTGCGGTCGTCGTTGGCCCAGCCCCAGATGAGGCTGGCTACGGTGGTCGGGTCGGGGACGGTGGTGCCGAAATGCCGGTCGGGGGACCCGTCGCGGTATTCGAGGGTGTACGCGCCCGACCTCTCCCGGTAGGTCTGGATGTAGAACTGCTCGCCGCGTTCGACGACCAGGTACGGGTTCGGTAGTTCGAGTTCGGAAACCCACTGGTCGACGAGCGCTTTGGTGAGATAGGGAAACTCGCCCGCGCCCCCGTGGGTGACGGTGGCGGGCACGTGACCCGCGGGATCCATCAGCCAGGCCAGTTGCGGGTCGTAGACGGCATAACCATGTGGCGTCGCGAGTTCGAACAGGAGGTGGCGAACAAAACCGATGGCGTCGTATGGGCATGGCACGTGCAGCACTGTCCCCGTCGGGGCGCCGCCCACCGGAACAGTGCTGAGGAAACTGTCCTCATCCGGTAGTTCCGCGTCGCGTCTGTTCAGCTCGGCCGCGATCTGGGCGACCACTCCCGACTCGGGGACCCCCTGCTGGGTGCTCAGGTAGGCGTCGACCTCGGCGATCGACGACGCGACACCGGACGGCAGCAACACGTGGTCATAACTCACTCGGCACAGGGTACGGAACTGCTCAGCTGGGTCGGCTGGCCACGTCGGCACTGATGCACCGGCAGCTGCCCGCAAGGGCCCCGCAATCGACGACGAAGGTGTGCCGGGCGTGGTTCAGATCGATGCACTCCTCGTCGGTGCATTCGGCGATCCGGTTGACGTGCACGATCAGAGTGCCGTGGCAGTGGTCGATGGTGGATTCACAGGACAAGCAACTTGATATTCGCATATCACCTCCCGGATGAGATCGGTTCGTTATCCGGTCATACCACCCTCGCTGTACAGGTGGTGTGACCTGCGCCCGTGTGTCGAGGCAAATGTTTGGCGAATCGGTGCCGAATGGACCTTTCTGGCTACGTGCGAAAATGGCGGCACGGTACACCGACGCGGGTGTGCCTGGCATTCCCGATTCGCGCCGGGCTTGTATCGCCTGGTCAACAACCTAGAGATACGTCTGGCAGCGGAAGTGAGGTCGGCACGGTGACAATGCGCGAGGATGCGCCGCGGGAGAAGGAAACCCGTCAGAGTGTGCGCGAGCAAGTGGTCGAGCAATTCGCGCGCTACCGCACGGAGGGCGACGACACCGCCGCCTACGACGAATGCGGTCTCCCCACCGACGGCTACCACGACGAACTGGTCGATCCAGGTGGCCAGGTGCGGACCATGTGGTCGGAGCTGTCCGCCGATTTCGTCGAACTGGGCATCAGCGGTCTCGGCAGGCTGGACAACAGGGTGCGCAGACTGATCGAGGACGACGGCATCACCTACACCGAGGTCGGGGCGGTGGAGAACTCCACTCCGACGCCGTGGCGGCTCGATCCGATCCCGCTGCTGGTCTCCGCGGACGATTGGGCCCGGTTGGAAGCCGGGCTGGTGCAGCGTTCCCGGGTGCTCGACGAGGTGCTCACCGATATCTACGGCCCGCGCAGGACACTCGTCTCGGGGCTGCTTCCACCGGAGGTGGTGTTCGGCAACACCGGTTACGTGCGAGCCGCGCACGGCATCACGGTGCCGGGACGGCATCAGCTGTTCCTGCACGCCTGCGATGTCAGCCGTTGGAGCGACGGGCAGTTCCGTGCGATCGCGGACTGGGCGCAGGCGCCGTCCGGCGTCGGTTACGCATTGGCCGATCGCCACGTCGTGTCGACGGCGGTCCCGGAGGCGTTCGAGCATTCCAATCCACGCCCCCTGACACCCTTCGCAAGGGCCATGCGATCGATGCTGATCGAGTCGGCACAGACCGACGACGACCCGGTGGTAGTGGTGCTCAGTCCCGGTGCGCATTCCGAGACCGCGTTCGATCAGGCCTATCTGGCGTCGAAGTTGGGTTTTCCGCTGGTGGAGAGCGTGGATCTGGTGGTGCGGGACGGTGCGTTGTGGATGCGATCGCTCGGTACGCTCGAGCGGGTCGACGTGGTACTGCGGCGGGTGGACGCCGAGTTCTCCGATCCGCTCGACCTGCGGTCGGATTCGCGGCTCGGCGTGGCGGGACTCGTCGAGGTGCTGCGTCGTGGGGCGGCGACCGTAGTGAACACGCTCGGCAGCGGACTGCTGGAGAATCCGGCGCTGGCCTGCTTCCTGCCAAGGCTGTCGCGCGCGCTGCTCGGCGAGGATCTGTTGCTGGAGAGCGCGGCGTCGTACTGGGGCGGTGAGGACAGCGAGCGCACCCATCTGATAGCGAACATGGACAAGCTGATCATCCGCTCGGCGGTCGACGGCACCACGGTCTTCGGACCGGGGCTGACCCGGGATCAGCGCGACGAACTGAAGGCCAGGATCGACGAGCGCGGGTGGCAATGGGTCGGCCAGGAACCGGCGCAGTTCTCCGTCGCTCCCGCGGTGCGGGGCTACGGTGGACTCGCCGCGGCGCCGGTCGCCATGCGGTTGTTCTCGCTGGCCCGCCGTGCCGGCTACACGGCGATGTCCGGCGGTCTCGGCCAGTTGCGCCGGCGCGCGATTCCCGACCGTGCGGTGCTCCAGATCGCCGCCAAGGACATCTGGGTTCGGGCCGCGCCCACGCCTGCCGCCGCGATCGGCACCGAGCCACCGCACGAGGAACGCGAACGGCGCGGCGTCCCGGTCGTGGAGGCGGTTCGCTCCCCGCGCGTCCTCAACGACCTGTTCTGGATGGGCCGCTACAGCGAACGCGCCGAGGCCGCCGCCCGCCTCCTGATCGCCACTCACGGCTGCTACCAGGATTTTCATTACCGGCCCTGGCTGGAGGGCGCGGACGCGCTGCCGATTCTCTTTGCCGCCGTGGCTCACACCACCGCCACCGTCGCGCCGACCAAGGTCCTGTTCGTCTCGGAGTCGAAAACTCTTGCAGTGCAACAGAATTCCGCGCGACATGACGCCGATGCTGTTACGGGCGATGCGGCCTCGAATGCTGCGGCAGCCAACCAGTCGCATTCGTCGGAACGAGCGGGTTCTGGCGCTGCCGATGCACCGTCGTCACAGGGTCGGGCGCAGTCCACTGCGGAAGGTCATGCCGGCGATGTCGGTTCGGTTGCGAAGCCGACAGGGCCTCGGCAGGAGGATGCGCGCGAGCGGGAACCGGGTATCCGCGCATCGAATGCCGACGAAGAGGCGAAACCGTCGAAAGTCTCCGGAGCCGAGCCGGCCGTGGCCAGGGTCGAAGCCGTGGCCGATCGGCCCGCGGTCGAGGAAGCCTCGCGGGCGGGACATGACTACCTTGTGGCGCTGACGATCGATCGGGAGTCGCCCGGATCGCTGGCTTTCGCGATCGATCGGTACGGCAGTGCGGCGCGCGCCGTGCGCGACCAGCTGTCGGCGGACACCTGGATGATCCTCAGCGCCGTCGATCGGGCACTGGCCGAGTACCGCGGAGCGACGGGGGACCAGGAGGCCGAGCTGTCGGAGGTGCATTCGCTGACCCTCGCCGCGCTGCTCGCGCTGTCCGGAATCGGCGCGGAGTCGCTGGTGCGCGATACCGGGTGGTACGTCATGGACATCGGCAAGCGGATCGAGCGCGGGCTGGCCCTGACCTCGGTGCTGTCGGCCGCGCTCACCCGCAAGTATTCGGAGGAGATCGAGCGGGTGGTCACCGAATGGGTGCTGCGCGCCACCGAGTCGTCAGTGAGTTATCGTCGGCGACATCGGGATTCGGTGCGTATCTCGGCGGTGGCCGGACTGCTGCTTTTCGACACTGGCAACCCGCGGTCGCTGGCCTACCAGCTGGACCGGCTCGATGCCGACTTCCACGCGCTGCCCGGCACATCGGCATCGTCGCGCCCGCAGCGGTTGCTCGCGGACGCGCAACGCATGCTGCGCCGCCTCGATCCCGACGACCTCGAGGTCACCGACGAGGACGGAAGGCGAACCGAACTGGCCGAACTCCTGGAGGGGGTGCACTTTCGGTTGCGCAAGGTAGCCGAATCATTCGAGACCACGAAACTGTCGCTACCGGTTGGCATCCAGCCGCTGTGGGGTAGTACGCGGGTTGTCGGATGATCGGCCGCGACAGTCCCACCCGGCGCTACCTCGTGCGGCACCGCACCGCGTACTCGTATTCCGACGAGGTCACCAGCTCCTACGGGCGTGCGTACCTGACGCCGCGTGACTTCCCCGGCCAGCGGCTGCTCGCGCATGACATCCACATCGACCCGGCGCCGTCGGATCGGTCGATCGGTGCGGACGTGTACAGCAACACCACCTCCTATTTCCACGTGACCGCGGAACATCGCAACCTCGTCATCATCGGCGAGTCCCTCGTCGAGGTGGACGCGCCCGACCGCGACCCGACCGGACCTGCCGTCGAGCCGTGGGAGCAGGCCCGCCCGACCAGCGCGAACGGACCGCTCGCCGTGGAATTCACCCTTGACCTGCACCCGCCGGAGGTCACGCAGGAGGTCGTCGCGTACGCGGCCGAATCCCTCACTCCCGGTCGGCCGCTGCTAGCGGCGGTGGCCGAGCTGAACAGCCGCATCTACACCGATTTCACCTACCGGTCCGGAGCTACCACGGTGTCCACCAAGGTGACCGACGTGCTCGCGGCACGCTCGGGCGTCTGCCAGGACTTCGCGCGGATCGGCGTCGCCTGCCTGCGGTCGCATGGTCTCGCCGCCAGGTACGTCTCGGGCTATCTGGCCACCGACCCGCCGCCGGGCAAGGAACGCATGATCGGCGCCGACGCCACGCATGCCTGGTCGTCCGTGTGGGTGCCCGGCGACGACGAGCGCGACCGTGCGGGCCGCTGGATCGACTTCGACCCCACCAACGACCAGTTCGGCGACGAGCGGTACATCGTCGTCGCATGGGGTCGTGATTACGCCGATGTGCCTCCGCTGCGCGGGATTATCTATACCCACGCGAAAGACAGCGCGATTACGGTTTCGGTCGATGTCTCTCCGGTGGCGGTGTAGCAGGCACGGTGAACTGATTCGGCCTTACCGGTCCGGACGCCGCGGCTCAGGCGCGCAGGCGTTCGCGGCGCAGCTGGTCGACTTCGGGAAGCTCCAGCGGCGCCAGCTCGGTGACCTCGAGCGCGCGCATCAGCAGCAGGTCGGCCAGTTCGGGGTTGCGGGCCAGCGCGGGGCCGTGCATGTAGGTGCCGATCACCGATCCCTGCACGACGCCCTCCAGCCCATCACCGACCCCGTTGCCGACGCCACGGGTGACCCGGGCGAGAGCGGTCGCATCGCCGCCGAGCTTGGTTCCGCCACGGTGGTTTTCGAAGCCGGTGAGCGAAGTGGCGAGCCCGGGCAGCAGCGGAGTCGTGGTCACCTCGCCGATGGCGCGATTGTGCTGCGGCGAGGTGGTGACGTCGATCAGTCCGACGCCGTCCACCCGCTCACCCCCCGAGGTCTCGTACCACTGGCCGAGCACCTGGATGGCCGCGCAGATCGCCAGCACCGGAGCACCTTTCGCGGCCGCCTGCTGCAAGCCGGGGTAGCGGCGCAGGTGCCGGGTGGCCAGACGCTGCGCGGAATCCTCCGCGCCGCCGAGGGTGTAGATGTCCAGCGACTCCGGAACCGGTTCGGGCAGTGTGATTTCGACGATCTCGGCGTCGTAGCCGCGCATGCGCAGGCGCTGGCGCAGGACGAGCGCGTTGCCGCCGTCGCCGTAGGTACCCATTACGTCCGGCAGCACCAGACCGATGCGAATTGTCGACTGGCTCATGCCGTCCGCTCCTCGAGGTCACGGTTGAGATCACGGAACGCGGTGTAGTTCGCCAGCACCTCGACATGGCCCGCGGGACAGGAGGTGATGGCATGCAACGGATCTGGCACCGTGGTGTGCTCGACGCCCGCGTAGGTGAGTCGGACCGCGAGGTCGGTGGCCCGCTCGCCCGCTGCCACCACCTGAACGCCTTCGAAGTGTTCGAACCGCACGTCCCACAGCCAGGACAGATCCTCGCCGTCGGGTACCTGGCCGTTCACCGCGATCACCAGGCCCGCCGAGGTCGGCTCGATCATCGACAGCGCCTCCTGCCAGCCCGCCGGGTTCTTCGCCAGCAGCAGACGGGCGTCGTGCTCGCCGACCTGCACCGTCCGGTAGCGGCCCGCGATCTCGCGCACCGTGCCCGCGGCCGCCACGGCCTGCCCCGCATCGGCGCCGAGCGCGACCGCCGCTGCCACCGCCTGCGCCGCGTTGCCGCGGTTGGCCCGGCCGGGCAGGGCCAGGTGCAACGGGAACCGCAGGCCCGCCGGGCCGACCAGATCGTCACCGTCGAGCCACCAATCCGGTTCCGGCCGTTCGAAATCCGTTCCGGTGCTGCGCCAGTGCGCGCCCTCCCAGATGATCGGCTCACCGCTGCGCGGACAGCTGGTCGCGTCCATCGCCCATCCGCTGCCCGCGGCGACCCATACCACGTTGGGATGGTCATAGGCGATAGAGGTGATCAGAACGTCGTCGCAGTTCGCGATCACCACGGTGGCGGGGTGCTTCGCCAGGCCCGCGCGCAGCCTGCGCTCGATCATGTTGATCTCGCCGACCCGGTCGAGCTGGTCGCGGCTGAGATTCAGCAGCACCACCGCCGAGGGGTTCAGCGAGTCGGTGACGTGCGGCAGGTGCAGTTCGTCCACCTCGATCGCGGCCAGCGGCGCGCGCCGGTGCGCGTTGAGCGCGGCGACGATGCCCGCGTCCATATTGGCGCCGTCGGCCTGGGTCGCGACCTCGCCGAGCGTGCTTAGCGCCGCGGTGGTCATCCTGGTGGTGGTGGACTTGCCGTTCGTGCCGGTCACGAGCACCGTGCGACGCTGACGTCCGAGCTGGTCCAGCACCGTCGGGTCGATCTTCAACGCGATCAGGCCGCCGATCATCGAACCCTTGCCGCGACCCGCCTTCTGCGACGCCCACGACGCCGCGGCCGCTGCCGTCAGCGCGAGCCGGCCGCGCACCGATATATCTGCCACGTCGCGAGTCTATGTTCGCCCCGAGATCCGGGCGCGTCGCGGTCCAGTGGTCTGGCCCACGCCGGCTCAGTCGCGGGAGAGCGCGGCTTCGTAATCCTCCGGCGCGTAGTAGCGCTCCAACTCGTCGACCGTCTCGGTGATGTTCGTCTACGCCTCTTCGACCAAGCAGGTGTGGTGCGGCCAGAGGTCGTCGGCGGAATCAGATCGGCAGGTCGAACAGGTTCGGCTGTCCCGCCGCGTACCGGTCGGCGTCGATTCTGCGCAGCGCTTCCAGTTCGGGCGCGCGGTAGAGCGTGAACATCCGACAGCGTTCCGCGTTCGAGCCTGCCGCGTCGAGCAGCGCGTTCACCGCGGCGCGTGCGGATTCGTTGGCGCCCTCCATGGTGGCCAGATCGACGTTCGTGCGCACGTAATCGCCTGCCAGGAACAGGTTTTCCAGCGTGCCGTGCGGTTCCGGCCGGTGCTCCCACGAACCGGCCGTGTTGATCAGCAGGGGGTCGGCGTTGGCGTTGCGCCGCTGCCCCTCCTGCCACGTGATGCCCGGGTCGAGGAACCAGGAGTGCAGGTCGGTGTCGCGTAGCACCTCGCCGCGATCGTCGAGATGGGCCGTCATCTGGGCCCAGGCCTCACGGGCGACCTCCTCGTGCGTGCACTCCTTGGCCGTCTTGCCGAACAGCATGCCGGGGGAGTTCCAGTCGGAGATGTCCACCGACAGGCAGTCCTGCACGGTGCCGTCGCCGAACTCGGTGAGTTTCCGGCTCCACATCTGGTTCTGGGCGATCGAAGTGAGCGACCACGGCGCGTCGATGTAGGCGGTATGGCCGCGGGAGATGTCGGCCGGTCGGCGCAGATAGAACTGGATGCCGTTCATCCAGTCGGTGAAAAGACCATCCATCGCGGCCAATTCCGGCCACACAGCCAGTACTTGCGGTGACCACAGCGTGCGAGCCTGCTCGGCGGACAGCGCGACGACGAAGTAGTCGGCGTCGACGGTGCGATGGACGCCTGTCTCGTCCACGATATGTGCCGCGGTGATCCTGCGGTCACGCACCTCCAGCCCGCGGACCTCGGCGCCGAGTGCGAATCGCCCGCCGAGATCGCGGATCCGCGCGACCCATGGATCGATCCAGACCGCATTGGTCGGGCCGTTCAGCACCCGGTCCAGCGCGCCGTCGTTGCCTATCTCGAACGGATTGCCGAGGAACTGCTCACCCATGGTGCCGATGGTGCGGACGCTCGCCACGTCCTCCTTCGCGGCGACCATGATGCTGGTGAGGGTGCGCGAGAGCAATGCGCGGAACTCGTGCGAGCGCGCGTGGCCGCCGACGAAGTCGCGCCAGGACGTGTGCTCCCACTGGCCGTGGCGGCGGGCATCACAGCTGGTGTTGAAGACCAGCAGCCGGTCGGCGAAGTAGAGCCCCTCGTTGGCAGGCATTTTCAGCGCGGTGGCCAATGCCGCGCCGAGTGTTTCGCGGAAGCTTTCCGGGCTGAACCCGGCGCGGGCGTGCGGACCGATCGGGACGCGGAAGTCATCGCCGTCGCGCCGGGCGAACCGCGCCTCGGGTGCCGGGACAAGATTGTTCCAGACGCCGTTCGGGTTGTCCTGGAACGGGATTCGGCGCATGGTGTCCGGCACGTGTTGATAGAAGCCGGGGAAGAAGCGAAAACCGTGCTCGCCGGGTAGGTCCGGTCTTCCTCCCGACCCGGTGCCGGGCACCGGAACGCTGCGCGCTTTGCCGCCCCACGCGCGTCTGTCGTAGATCGTGACCTGGAATCCGCGCTCGACCAGCTCGTGTGCCGCGGTCAGTCCGGCGACACCGCCACCGAGTACCGCGACCTGCCTGCCGCCTGGACTCGCCGTGGCCTGCGTCGGTCTCAGCCCGCTTGCCGTCAGCGCCCCCGTTGTTGCTACCCCCGCTGCAACCGTTCCACGAAGCAGTGCCCTCCGCGATACGGTCCATCGATTTTCTGCCACGCTGATCTGCTGCCTAGCCTCTGGACCAAATTCTCACGCCGAGCAATACTGTAAGGCGGCAGGCCCTTCGGTCCACATCGACCCCGCAAACCGATAGGTGGACATGCGGAATAGGTGACGTGGACCACAGCATCGGGATTCCGAGGGCGCCTGCGCGGTACGAGTGCGCCTACTCAGCCCGCTGCCGGTCGGCCCGAAGCGACGAGTGTTTTCGTCGTCGGCGGGGCGGTGCCCACCGCGGCGTGCGCCTCGGCCGTGCGCGGCTTGTTCGAGGTGGCGGCGAAGGCGCCCGCGATGACGACGCCGCCGCCGACCAGCGACAGCAGGGTCGGGGTCTCGCCGAGGAAGACCCAGGCGGCGGCGATCCCGATGACCGGAACGAGCAGGGAGAAGGGCGCGACCATCCCGGCCGGGTAGCGGCCCATCAGGTAGGTCCACAGCCCGGTGCCGACGACCGTGGCCAGGATGGCGATATAGCTCAACGCCACCAGGGCAGGCAGGCCCGCGAGCGAGAACGAGTCGGCCACTGCGCGCAGGCCGGTGGTCGGCCCTTCGGCGAACGCGGAAAGGGCGAACATGGGCAACGGCGGAACGGCGGTGGTCCACAGCATCAGGTGCAGCGGGTTGACGCTGGGAGATTCGGTGCCTGCCAGGCGCGCGCCGATATTGCCGAATGCCCAGCCGAGCCCGCCCGCCAGGGTCAGCAGCACCGGCAGCAGGGTGGCGTGTTCCAGCCGGTCCCAGCCGATCACCGCCATGCCCGCGACCGCGACGGCGATGCCTGCGGTCTGCGCCGGCCGGATCCGCTCACGCAGGAATAGCGCGCCGAGCAGCACGGTGAACGGCGCGGAGGATTGCAGTACAAGCGAGGCGAGCCCGGTCGGCATCCCCACCCGCATCGCGGTGAACAGGAACGCGAACTGCAGGATGCCGAAACCGGTGCCGTACAACAGGATCCAGCGCACCGGGACGCGCGGGCGCGGGATGAACAGCAGCGCGGGGACCGCGAGTACAGCGAAGCGCAGTGCGGCGAAGAAGAATGGCGGGAAGTGGTCGAGCCCTACTCGGATGGCGAGGAAATTGAGCCCCCAGAGCAGGACGACGGTGAGGCCGAGCAGGCGGTCGCGATTGGTCACATCCGCTATCGTGGGTCCGATGAATCATCAGAACAATCGAATAAATATGGATCATCGATGTAGCATTACTTAATGGTTTTGTCAGCCGAGCCGGCCACGCCCGGGCCGCCGATGGCACTGGAGCGACTGCGCGTGCTGCGTGAGCTTGCCGATCGTGGAACCGTCGCGGCTGTCGCCGCCGCGCTGTCGATGACTCCGTCGGCGGTGTCGCAGCAGCTCAAGGTACTGGCCAGGGAGGCGGGCGTCGCCCTGCTCGAACCCGACGGAAGGCGGGTCCGGCTCACCGATGCGGGCCGCGCGCTGGTGATGCGCGCCGACGAGGTGTTCGCGGCTATGGATCGCGCGGTCGCCGAAATGGCGCACTATCGCGGCTCGCCGCGTGGCCGGGTGCGCGTCGCGGTGTTCCCCTCGGGCGGCGCGTTGCTGCTGCCGCACGTGCTGCCCGGCCTGGCGGACAGCGGTGTCGACGTAGTCGCACGGGACGAGGATGTGCCCCCGTCCGATGTGGCGCGGCTACTCGCCGACTACGACGTGGTGCTGACCCATCGCGACGAACGCGCCGCGCCGATCGCCGACCCGCGCGTCGCGACCCGGGTGCTCATGCGCGAACCGATCGATGTCGTCGCGGCGCCCACGCATCGGCTTGCCGGTCGCACGGCCGTCACGCCGGAGGAACTGGCCGACGAGACGTGGCTGAGCGTACGTGGCGGTTTCCCGGTCGACGACGTGCTCCGCTCGATCGCCACCATAACCGGAGTTCAACCGCGAATTGCACAGCGACTCAACGATTTCCGCGTCATCGAAGCCCTGGTGGCCACGGGCTACGGTGTGGCGCTGATGCCGCGCTACGCGGTGGGAGATCCGGATCTGTCGGTGCTGCGCCTCTCGGATGTCCGCGCCGCCCGCAGGTACGAACTGGCGACCAGGCCGCGTGCCGACAACCGTCCGGCCATTGCCGCCGTGCTCGCGGCCTTCGAGTCGGCCGCTGCGATCGTGACGGCGGATGCTTGATGGACCCAGCCGGACTGTGTCCGCCGGCTGCCTGCCGCCCGGGCCGAGCGAAGGCAGCCGCAGATCAGACGCAGCCGGACTGTGTCCGCCATCAGCCTGCGTCAGGCGGGGTGAAGGCGAGGCAGCCGCCTGGCCAGCCGACGTCGACGACACGCTGCTGTGCAGCGGAACTCGCGACCTGCGACTGGGTCCGCTTGCGGGGCGTCGGACCGGTCGAACCGGGATCACATCCCGGGCGGCCCCTGGTACCGGTAGGGATGCTGCGGCTGCGAGCCGATGTACTCGAAGTCGTCGGCCACCATCGCAGCCAGCTCCAGCAGCGCCCGCTGCGTCGGCTTGCTCACCAGCTCGAGGTCGATCTCCGCGCCCTCGGCGAGGTGGTCGTCGAACGGCACCACCTGTACCGCGCGGGTGCGGTCGAGGAACAGCTTGCGCAGCTGGTCGAGGTCAACGGTGGACGCGCCGCGCCGTGAGGCGTTCACCACCACTACGGTGCGCTCGACCAAGTTGCGGTACCCGTGGTGGTCGAGCCAGTCCAGCGTGGCCGATGCGCTACGCGCGCCGTCGATCGCGGGCGAGGTGACCAGCACGAGCGAGCTGGCCATGTCCAGCACGCCCGCCATCGCCGAGTGCATCAGGCCGGTGCCGCAGTCGGTCAGGATGATGTTGTAGAACGACTGCAGTACGCCGATCGCCTTGCGGTAGTCCGCCTCGCTGAACGCCTCGGAGACCGCCGGATCCTGTTCGCTGGCAAGCACTTCCAGTCGGCTCGGTGCCTGCGAGGTGTGCGCCCGCACGTCCGAGTACCTGGTGATGTGGTCGTCCTCGAGCAGGTTGCGCACGGTGGAGCGGGTCTGCCGCGGCACCCGGTGCGCGAGCGTGCCCAGGTCGGGGTTGGCGTCGATCGCGATGACCCGGTCACCGCGCAGCGACGCGAATGTAGAGCCGAGGCCGACTGTGGTGGTGGTCTTGCCGACGCCGCCCTTCAGCGAGAGGATCGCGATCCGGTAGTCACCGCGGACCGGCTGGTTCACCCGCTCTACGAGGTCGCGGTAGACGAGGTCGGCCGCCGACTCACCCGGGTTGATCATGCCGCCGGAGGCCTTGTGTACCGCACGGCGCCACCCGCTGCGCGGCGACCTGCGGGCCCGTTTGAGCAGGTTCAGATCATTCACCGAGTGTCCCGGCTGGCCGGGCTGCGGCACATGCTGCGGCTGGAACGGCTGCGCGGACTGGTGCGGATTCGGTCCGCCTTGCCCGCCTTGCCAACTCAGCCCCGGAGGCTGTCCGATCGGAGGCGGCGGCTGATACGAGGGTGGCGGTTGAAGCGAGGGCGGCGGCTGATGCGAGGGCGGCGGCTGATGCGTCACCGGCGGAGGAGGCGGCGCCCAGCTGTAGATCGGGCCGCTCGGCTGATCGGACTGTGGCGCACCGGCTTCCGGAGGTGGGGCGTCCTGGGGCGCTCGCCGCACCAAGCCGTCATTGCCGATCTCCTGCTGGAAGTACTCGTTGTAACCGGAGTTCGGCCCCTGCGGCTCCGTCGGCGGGGGACTGGGCTGGCTACCGCTCGGGCCGGATGACGGCTGGAACGCGCCGGCCGCGTACGGCTCCGCTGGAAACGTCGGCTGCGCGTACGGTCCGGAGTTCGGCTGGGCGTACGGGTCATACGATTCGGGTCCGAGCAATGGGCCGTAGCCCTGTGCGGGACCTGCGGTCTGCGGGTAGGCCGTGGTCTGGTCGATCGAACCCTGCGGCTCGGGCGGTCCCTGATCGGCGTCCGGCTGGTCGGGCGCATCCGCCACGTCGGTTTCCTTCGCTTCCGCGCCGCCGGTTTGCTCGGTCGACGGGTCGGCGGCCGATGACTCCGCCCCGGTGACGTCGGCCGTGTCCACGGAATGACTCTGCAGCCAGGGCGGAGAGGTCGGGTTCTGGTCGTCTGGTGTCACGGTTCCCCCATCTGCTCGGGAATTCGAGCAGAGAGCTCGGCGCTTGAGTGCGGATCCACGCTAGCACGGGGTTCGATGCCTCGTGTCGCGGTATCCGCGGCGGACGGGCCGAGCGACACACGGCCCACATGTGCCCTCCGCCAGCAAGATCGAGAGTCGGGCGCCGGGCAGTCGACCTGCCGCGGCACCCGGCTCTCACGCCGTCCCCGGAATCAGTGGGCGCGATTGACCGCGGACACCACCGCGCGCAGCGACGCGGTCGTGATCGAGGTGGCGATGCCGACGCCCCACACCACCTTGTCGCCGATCGCGCATTCCACGTAGGCGGCGGCCTGGGCGTCGTCGCCCGCGGACATGGCGTGCTCGGAGTAGTCCAGCACCTGAACGTGGAAGCCGACGGCGGCGATCGCGTCGACGAACGACGCGAGCGGTCCGTTGCCGGCGCCGGTGACCTCCTGCTCGACGCCGTCGACCTTGACCACCGCCACGATCGAGTCGACTCCGCCGTCGGTCTCCGACGCGGTGACCTTCTGGCGCATCCGCTCCAGCGGGCGGATCGGACTCAAGTACTCCTCGTGGAAGACGTCCCACATCTCCTTCGGTGTGACCTCGCCGCCCTCGCCGTCGGTGATCTGCTGGATCGCCTGGGAGAACTCGATCTGCAGCCGCCGCGGCAGAGCCAATCCGTGGTCGGTCTTCATGATGTAGGCGACGCCGCCCTTGCCGGACTGCGAGTTGACCCGGATGACGGCCTCGTAGGTGCGGCCCACGTCCTTCGGGTCGATCGGCAGGTAGGGCACCTCCCAGATGATGTCGTCCACGTCCGACCCGGCGGCGTCTGCCCCGGTCTTCATCGCGTCCAAGCCCTTGTTGATGGCGTCCTGGTGACTGCCGGAGAAGGCGGTGTAGACCAGGTCGCCGCCGTACGGGTGGCGTTCGTGCACGGGCAGCTGGTTGCAGTACTCGACGGTGCGTCGGACCTCGTCGATGTCGGAGAAGTTGATCTGCGGGTCCACGCCGCGGGAGAACAGGTTCATCCCCAAGGTGACCAGGCAGACGTTGCCGGTGCGCTCACCGTTGCCGAACAGGCAGCCCTCGATCCGATCGGCGCCCGCCTGGTAACCCAGCTCGGCGGCGGCGACCGCGGTGCCGCGGTCGTTGTGCGGGTGCAGCGACAGCACGATGGAGTCGCGGCGGGCCAGGTTGCGGCTCATCCACTCGATCGAGTCGGCGTAGACGTTCGGGGTGGCCATCTCGACGGTGGCGGGCAGGTTGATGATCAGTGGCTTGTCCGGCGTCGGCGCGATGATCTCGGAGACCGCGTCGCAGACCTCCAGGGCATACTCCAGCTCGGTGCCGGTGTAGGACTCCGGGCTGTACTCGTAGCGCCAATTGGTGTCCGGGTAGCGCCGCTCGATCTCCAGGCACAGCGCCGCGGCATCCGTGGCGATCTTCCTGATAGCCGCCCGGTCGGCGCGGAACACCACTTTCCGCTGCAGGATCGAGGTGGAGTTGTAGAAGTGCACGATCACGTTCTGCGCGCCCGCGCAGGCCTCGAAGGTGCGTTGGATCAGCTCGGGCCGACACTGAGTGAGCACCTGGATGGTCACGTCGTCGGGGATCGCGCCGTCCTCGATGATCTCGCGGACGAAGTCGAAGTCGGTCTGGCTCGCCGAAGGGAAGCCGACCTCGATCTCCTTGTAGCCCATCCGCACCAGCAGGTCGAACATGCGGCGTTTGCGGGCCGGGCTCATCGGGTCGATCAGCGCCTGATTGCCGTCGCGCAGGTCGACGGCGCACCAGCCCGGCGCCCGGTCGATGACCTTGTTCGGCCAGGTGCGGTCGGGCAGCGTGACCAGCTCGACCTCCTCGGCGAACGGCCGATAGCGGAAGGTCGGCATCGAGGAGTTCTTCTGCTTGTTCCAAGCAGGCTGGTCGGTGGGGGTGGGTTTGCTCGGCACGGTGATGGTGCGGGTGCTCGATACGAAGGCGTCAGCAGGGGACATGGGCGATTTTCTCCGAGGGTGTGGTGTATCCCAAAGGACTGTTGGGTCGACCGGCGCGGCAATACCCCGCGACGGGAGCCGGTCCGATCAGACCCCGTCGCGGCGGCCGAGAAGAAGTGCCCGCTGCATGATGTCGGCGAGTTTACCGTGCCGCCATACCGCCGGGAAGGGCGGTCCGGTCGTCGGGGCATCCGACAACACCGCTAGCGTTCGGTCCGATAGTGGGACGTCGGAGGATTTTGCTATGACCTGGCTGGAGCAACTGGCCGTCTTCGGTGCGGGCATCGCGGCGGGCGGTATCAACACGATCGTCGGCTCAGGCACCTTGATCACCTTTCCCGTTCTGCTCGCGTTCGGCGTGCCGCCGGTCACCGCGAACGTCTCGAACACCATAGGCCTGGTCCCCGGCTCGCTCAGCGGTGTGCACGGCTACCGTCGCGAACTCGTCGGCCAGCAGGCCAGGCTGCTGCGGCTGGGTACCGCGTCCTTGCTCGGCGGCATCACCGGGGCTGTGCTGCTGCTCGTGCTGCCCGCGGATGCGTTCAAGGCTATCGTGCCGATTCTGATCATCGCGGCACTTGTGCTGGTTGTGGTGCAGCCGCGGCTGGCGCGCTGGGTCAAGCGACAGCGGGAGAACGACGGCACTCCGGCCCCGGCACACGGCGGTCCGATCCTCTTCGCCGCGATTTACGCGACGGGTGTCTACGGCGGGTACTTCGGCGCCGCCCAGGGCGTGCTGCTGATCGGGTTGCTCGGCGTCTTCGTGCACGAGGACATCCAGCGCCTCAATGGAGTGAAGAACGCGCTCGCGCTGATCGTGAACGGGGTTTCCGCCCTGATCTTCATCGTGGTGGCGGACGTGAACTGGCGGGCGGCTGTGCTGATCGCGCTCGGTTCGATCATCGGTGGTCAGCTCGGTGCGCGGATGGGCAGGCGGATGCCGCCGACCGTGCTGCGCGCGGTCATCGTCGTGGTCGGCGTCATCGCGGTGGTCCGGTTGTTGTCGTCCTAGACGGGCTGGTCCTGCAGCTGGATAGTGCCGCAATACCGAAATCGGGCCGCTGTCAGCCGATCCGGCGAAGTAGGAGCCCGACCACAACCGCTGAGTGCGCCAGTAGTGACGCACCACGTCTGGGAATTCCTGCTGAAGCCTTCGGGAAACACGCCTTTGACGGAGTTCACCAGATTCGAGGGCCCACCACCGGTGGGAAGTTCACCGGCAACTTCCCGCCCCCGGCGCGACCTGCCGGGCCGACGAGCCGCCGTTCGGCGCCTAGGTTCCGCGCGAATAATTGTTCACCGAACGGGAATGCCGGTAATCTGCGCACCGCTAGAACCTGATGACGGAGGTACCTGGGTTGCGTAGACGCGCCTTCTTCAAGGCGGCGGGCAGCGCCGCGCTGCTCGGTGTTGCTGGATCGTCCTTCGGCACGAGCGTCGCATCCGCTGATCCCATGTGGGAGGGGCTGTTTCGCACCTGGGTGCCGGAGATATTCGCGCCGCTTCCCGACCCGCCCGAGCACTCGCCCGCGATCGTGATCGGCTCCGGCTTCGGTGCCGCGGTGACGGCGCTGCGCCTTGCCCAGGCCGGGATCGCCAACACCGTGCTGGAACGCGGTTCGCGCTGGCCCAACGATCCGTGGCGGGAGATCTTCACCGGCGACGACCTGCCCGACGGCCGCGGTTTCTGGCATCGCACGCACTTCACCGGCGTCACCAAGATGCCGATCGGGTGCGCCGACTTCGGCGGCGTGCTGGATTGCACCGAGTACCCGGGTATCGATGTGTGGCGGGCGGCTGCCGTCGGGGGCGGCTCGGTGATCTTCACCGGAGCCATGGTCGCCCCGGAACGTCGCTTCTTCGACCACGTCTTCGGCGGCACCGTCGACTACGGCGAAATGGACCGCGTGTACTACCCGCGGGTGCGGGACATGTTGCGGCTGAGCCCGATGCCCGCGGACATTTACAATTCCTCGCCGTTCGCGCATTCCCGGGCCTGGGACGACCAGGTCCGCAGGGCAGGCTACGAGCCGCAGGCGAACGACTCGATCTTCACCTGGGACATCCTGCGCGCCGAGCTCGCCGGAGCCAGCAGGGCCTCGGCCACGGCGGCGCGGAGCAATCTGGGTAACTCCAACGGCGCCAAGTTCGACCTGAACCAGAACTACCTGAAGTATGCGCAGGACACCGGGCGCAGCCTGGTTTACCCAGGCCATCGGGTCGACGCCATCGCGCAGGAGGCCGGCGGCCGCTATTCGGTCACCGTGCGGAAACTGGCGCCCAGCGGCGACGTGCTCGCAATACGCACGCTCACCTGCGATCGGCTCTTTCTCGGCGCGGGCTCGGTCGGCACCTCGGAGCTGCTGGTCCGCGCTCAGGCCATCGGTGCGCTGCCGCATCTCAACGAACACATCGGCGACGGGTGGGGCACCAACGGCGACGTGGTGCTCGCCCGTGGCGCGAGTGCGCTGGCCGGCCATGGCCAAGGCGTGCCGAGTGCGAGTCGCATCTTCGACGAATCAGGCGCGCCGCTGACCCTGGAGAGCTGGTACATCCCCGGCATCCCGTTCGAGACCGGCGCGCTGGCCTCGCTCGGCATGGTTCTCGACCCGACCCGCACCAGGTTCGGCTACGACAGGGCCACGAACGGCGTAGGGCTCAGCTGGTCCGCGAAGAACCGGGACGACATCGTGGCCGCGGCGAAGGCGGTCGACCACCGGATCGCCGAACGAGCCGGCGCGCTCCTCGAGTACAGCGCGCTCGGTTACGACGCGAACGCGCTGTTCACCGCGCACCCGCTCGGGGGAGCAGTGCTCGGAAGGGCCACCGACAACTACGGGCGCGTGCACGGCCATCCCGGCCTGTATGTGATGGATGGCGCCGCGGTGCCCGGCAGCACCGGAACGGTCAACCCGTCGCTCACCATCACCGCATTGGCCGAGCGCAATATCGAGGCGATCATCCGCGCGGGCCGCTGAGTCCGGAGCGGCGGCGCAACCACACCTACCGGCCCGAATTGCCAGCAGTGCCGAGCGGGTTGTCGGCGTACTACTGTCGGCGACACCGTTCGGCGTCGAAGGGATCCTCAGTGTCCGCTCCCACCACCAGCTCGCGCATAGACAGCTACGGTCTCCGGGAAGTGTCGGAGCCACAGGACTTTCCACGTAAGCCGCCTACGCTGTGGACCGATTTCCTGATGCTGACGCTGGCCGTGGTTTCCGTGGTGTTGGTCGCCTGGATCACCTTCTTCCCGGTCTCCGGCCACACTTATCACACGATCGTGATTGTCGACTGGTCGGTGTGCGCGGTGTTCGCCGCGGAGTTCCTGTGGCGCTGGCGGCGCGCGGGCTGGCCGTGGACCTTCCCGTTCATCTACTGGTACGAGGTCCTCGGCATGATCCCGGTGACCAGCCCGTTCTTCCGCGGTTTCCGCCTGTTGCGGATCGTGGTGATCGTCGTCCGGCTCGGCCGGGTGGCCGACCGCGTCTTCGGCGACCGGGTGACCGCCGCGGTGGTGAACCGGTTCGTGGTGACCATCGTGGACACCATCCGCCGTCCGATGACGATCGCGGTGATGGACGAGGTGGTGCAGGTCCTGCGCACCGGCCACTACACCCGCAATATCGCGGCCGCGCTGGCGGAGAACCGTGCCGAGCTGGACGAGATGATCGTCGACCTGATCAAGAAGGACCCGCAGGCAGGCCGGGTGCGCTACATCCCGTTCCACGACGAGATCATCCGGCTGATCGCCGACACGACGTTCCGCATCGTGTTCCAGGTTCTGGAGGATCCGCGCACCGACGAACTCGTCTCGGATATGTTGCGCGAGAACATCGATCAGATCCGTGACGCGGTCCGCGACGGAGTTCGGGTGCCGCCATCCGCGTATGGTCCGACGCCCGCCGAGAACGGCGTCCGGCACCAGCTCAGTCGTGTGTCGCGTGCCTGATCTCGTCCCTCGGCTGCGCGAATCGGACGGTCTCCCAAGCGATCAGCGCGATCAGCACCACGCAGAGCAGCGCAAGTGATGCCAGTGCGGGCAGCGCACAGGCCAGCGGGAGGAGTGCGAGCAGCACCACGACGGTGACCACTCGGGACACTGTGACGGTGCCCGTCGCGTAGTGCTTGAAACCGACCAACGCGATCAGATACACCACCACACCGCCGTAGAGCGCGTACAGCGGAATTCCATACAGCGCGTCCGTCAGGGTGTGGTGCGACGAGTCGCCGACGTAGTAGAGCACTTTCTTCAGTCCGAGTGACAACCCGATGATCCCGACGATCATCGGGAAATGCCAAAAGGTATAGGAACCCCGCGCGATCTTGATCTGTCGCGCACCCTCGGCGCGCACGAGTTCGTGTTCCACCGACAGGGCGGCCACGTCGAAATACGCCCACCACAGCAGCCCGGAAATAGCGAGACCCAGCATCGAGCCGACCGCGATCGGCCAGGAGATCGGCAGCCCGGCCACTCCGATGCCGATCGAAACGATCGATTCACCGAGCGCGACAATGACGATCAACCCGTATCGCTCGGCGAAATGGGTGGCCGAGTTCAACCGCCAGTCGGTGCCGGCGAACAGCGTCCACAGATAGTCACCCGCGATGGCGGCGATCCACAAGACGATCTGCACGACACCCGATGTCATCGCCGCGATGACCAGCAGCGTGGTGCCGATGGTGATCGAGCCGAGCGCCCAGCGCAGCACCTGGTTGCGCAGTTGCGAGTCCTCGGAACTGGCCAGCCAGTACATACCGACGTGTACCAGTCGCACGATCAGGTAGGCGATCGCGAAAACCAACGGACCGAACCAGCCGCCGGGCAGGTCGCGGAATGCCTCGGGAATGGTGAGCGCGGCGATGAACCCGCCGCCCATCGCGGCGAACATCGCGACCCGTGCGATGCCCTCGTCCGCGCGGACCGTGTTGCCGAGCCAGGAATAGGCGATCCACAGCCACCACATCAGGGCAAGCACGAGCAGCGCACGCAGCATGTTCTTCGCGCTGGTCTCCTCCGCGGCCAGGTCGGTGACCATGGTGAACGCGAAGACGAGCACCAGGTCGAAAAACAGCTCGAGCTGGGTTACCGAGGCGCCTTCGGCCACCGGCTGGAACCGAACCCGTTTGGAACCGATCATGGTGCACATCGTCGCACCCCGGTCGATTCGACGTCGGTTCGATTCGCCGCTCGATGCTCGATTTCACGCGAGGCGCGCGCTCACCTTTTGTTATGCGCTATCGACCTGGAAGGTTCAACCGAAGCGGATCCGACGCTGGGACCATCCGCCTACTATCGGAAACGAATCGGTGCACGGACGGTGTGAGGCCGTCCGTCGGGGCGGGAGGTTGTCATGAAATATGCCGAACTACTGGGGCAAGCGCGAGACGCGATCACCGTGCGCCGGGTTTTCGGGGAGCCGTACGAATCCGACGGGGCCCTGGTAATTCCCGCCGCCTCGGTCGGTGGCGGCGGTGGCGGGGGTGGTGGCACCGGCAACGGCGCCGACGGTCAAGGCGAGGGCGAAGGCCTGGCCTTCGGCATGGGTGCCAAGCCCGTCGGCGCGTTTGCTCTGCGTGACGGACAGCTCACCTGGCACCCGGCCGTGGACGTCAACGCGATCATCGCGACGGTCGGCAATGTGCTGATCGCCGGGATCGTTGCCTTCGCGGTGGTGCGCCTCGGCAGGCGACGCGCCTAGCTCAGTTCGCTACGTCGTGCTCGACGATCGCGTCGGGTCCGGGATACACCAGCGATTCGTGGCCGTCGGTGAAGCGCACCACGTAGGGTGGCGTCCCGTCCGGCCCGCGGACCTCGATGATCTCGCCCTGGCGGTCCCCTTCTCCCACAACGTGGCCGTGCACGCAGAGTCGGTCTCCGACATTCGCCATCATCGCCCCATTATCGAACGGAGTGCGGCGAGTCACAACCACCCCGGGGCAGGCGGCGTGGCGCGCCTCAGGCATCCGTGCTGATCAGGCGCTCGACGGCGGCCTCGATCAGATCCTGACTCTGTTCCTCGGTGAACACTTCCGGCAGGGTGAGCCGGTCGACGATCAGCCAGTTCAGCGCTAGGTAGAGCAGCAGCACCGACTTCTCGTCGCCAGGCAGGCCCGCCTCCAAGTGGTTGCGCACATTGAACTCGATGTCCTTGCGCACCCGCTCGGTCAGCACCGCGCGTAGTTCCGGACGTCGCGTCGCTTCCAGGCGTAGTTCGAGCAGTGCCAGATAGCCGGTGCGGAACGCCTCGATGCGCCCGGCCGTCTCCTTTATCAGTTCGGTGATGTTCGCGCGGTTCTTCGGTCCTCCGGTCAGCTTGGCCATGGTGGCCGCGCTCGGCTGCAACCGCTCGTAGAACCGGCCGCCCGCCTGGGTCAGCAGGTCGTCGCGGTTGGCGAAGTAGTTCGACGCCGTGCCCGCGGGCACGGCCGCCTCCTTGTCCACCGCGCGAAAGGTCAGGCCCCGCGCGCCGTCGCGCGCGAGGACTTCGATCGCCGCGTCGACGAGCGCCTGCCGCCGCTCCGGATTGGTCCGCACTTGACACCACTCCATTCGTAGTACTATCTTCAAATCACTACAGTCAGAGTACAACGGTTTAGGCGGTACTGGTATGCGAAAGCTTGTCTACTACGTCGGTATGTCCCTCGACGGCTATATCGCGGGCCCGGCAGGGGAGTGGGACTTCTATCCGTTCGACGCCGAGATGGTGGCTTGGGGCAAGTCCGAATATCCGGAATTCGTCCCCACCCATGTGCGTTCGGATGCCGGAATGGCGGTGGACGAGCCGAATAAACGGTGTGACACCGTGGTGATGGGCCGCGGGACGTACGAGCCCGCGCTGTCGATCGACGTGACCAGTCCGTACGCCCACATGAAGCAGTACGTGGTGTCGAGGACGCTGGGCCGGATCGACGACCCGGCTGTCGAACTTATCGAGCGGAACCCGGTCGAGCTCGTACAACGGCTCAAGCGGGAAGCCGGCGGCGATATCTGGCTCGCGGGTGGAGGCAAGCTCGCCGCCGAACTGCTCGGCGAACTCGACGAGATGATCATCAAGAGCTACCCGGTCGTAGCAGGTGGGGGCGTCCCCGCCTTCTCGGGTGCGTTCCGACCGACATTGTTCACCCCGGCCCAGCGTAGGGAGTTCGGCAACGGCGCACAGGTCACGTGGTTCACCAGGGCCTGACCCTCTGCCACACGACGTCCATCGAAAGAGGTATCCCATGCGAAAACTCGTCTACTACGTCGGCCTCTCGCTCGACGGTTATATCGCTGGCCCGAACGGTGAGATCGACTTCTTACCGATCGCGGACGACATGTGGGAATGGTTCCGCGCATGTCGGCCAGGGCGCCGTCCGGCACCCCGACGACGGGGTGCGTCAGCCCGCGTCGGCGAGGAACGACAGCCGCACCTGTCGGTCCGGATTGTCGATATTGAGATCGACCAGCGCGATGGACTGCCAGGTGCCCAGCGCAAGCGTGCCGTCGAGCACCGGAATCGTCGCGTAGGGCGCGATCACCGCGGGCATCACATGCGAGCGGCCGTGCCCGCGTGAGCCGTGGGCGTGCCGCCACCGGTCGTCGGCGGGCAACAGATCCCGCAGCGCGGCAAGCAGGTCGTCGTCGCTGTGCGCGCCCAACTCCAGTACCGCGATCCCGGCAGTGGCATGCGGCACGAAGATGTGCAACAGCCCGTCGCCACCGGCCTCGCGGACGAATGTCGCGCACTGCGGAGTGATGTCCCGCACCACCTCGCTGTGGCCCGTTCGCACGTCGAGCAGCATGCTCATCATCTGCACATCGTCCCTCATTTTCGGTGGCGTGGGCGGCGTCGTCGGGATCCGATACGACTGTGGTCTTTTGCACAGGCCGGGCAGGTAGTAATAAAACCGCTGGGCCCCGGCCGGTAGTCTGGGTGACTGTTACCTGCTGATCGTCGATCGGGGAGGACCCTGTCGTGGCTCTCGTTGTTCAGAAGTACGGAGGATCCTCGGTGGCGACCGCCGAGCGCATCCGGCGCGTCGCTGAACGGATCGTGGAGACGAGAAAGCAGGGCCACGAGGTGGTGGTCGTCTGCTCGGCCATGGGCGACACCACTGACGAGCTGCTCGATCTCGCGCAGCAGGTTGCGCCATCGCCGCCCGCCCGCGAGATGGACATGCTGCTCACCTCCGGTGAGCGGATCTCCAATGCGCTGGTCGCCATGGCGATCCACTCCCTCGGCGCCGAGGCCCGCTCGTTCACCGGCTCGCAGGCGGGCGTGATCACCACGGGCGCGCACGGCAACGCCAAGATCATCGACGTGACCCCGGGCCGCGTCCGTGACGCGCTCGACGAGGGCCTCGTCGTGCTGGTCGCGGGCTTCCAAGGGGTGAGTCAGGACAGCAGGGACGTCACCACGCTTGGCCGCGGCGGCTCGGACACCACCGCGGTCGCGCTGGCCGCGGCGCTGCACGCGGACGTCTGCGAGATCTACACCGATGTGGACGGCGTCTTCACCGCCGACCCGAGGATCGTGCCCGACGCACAGCGGCTCGAGCAGGTCTCCTACGAAGAGATGCTGGAACTCGCGGCCTGCGGCGCCAAAGTGCTGATGCTGCGCTGCGTCGAATACGCCCGCCGCTACAACGTGCCCGTGCATGTGCGCTCGTCCTACACCGACAAGCAGGGCACCTACGTTTACGGATCGATGGAGGACATCCCCTTGGAGCAAGCACTCCTCACCGGCGTCGCGCACGACCGCAGCGAGGCCAAGGTGACCGTCGTCGGGCTGCCGGACGAACCGGGCTTCGCCGCCAAGGTGTTCCGCGCCGTCGCCGACGCCGAGATCAACATCGACATGGTCCTGCAGAACATCTCGAAGGTCGAGACCGGCAAGACCGACATCACCTTCACGCTGCCGAAGAGCGAGGGTGCCCGCGCGGTCGAGATGCTGACCGAGCGCCAGGACGAGATCGGCTTCTACCAGGTGCTCTACGACGACCACATCGGCAAGGTTTCCCTGGTCGGCGCCGGTATGAAGAGCCACCCCGGCGTCACGGCCACCTTCTGTGAGGCGCTCGCCAAGGCGGGTGTGAACATCGACCTCATCTCCACGTCGGAGATCCGGATCTCCGTTCTGGTCAAGGACACCGAACTGGACGAGGCGGTCAAGGTGCTGCACAAGGCCTTCGATCTGGGCGGCGACGAGGTGGCCGTGGTCCACGCGGGAACAGGACGGTAAGCCATGGGAATTCGAGTAGGCGTCGTCGGCGCGACCGGACAGGTCGGCGCCGTCATGCGGAAACTGCTGGAGGAGCGCAACTTCCCGGCCGACGAGGTGCGGTTCTTCGCCTCCTCGCGTTCGGCGGGCAAGACGCTGCCCTGGCGCGGCCGCGAGCTCGTCGTCGAGGACACCGAGACCGCCGATCCATCCGGGCTGGACATCGCGCTGTTCTCCGCAGGGGCGACCATGTCCCGGGTGCAGGCCCCGCGCTTCGCCGCGGCCGGCGTCACGGTGATCGACAACTCCTCGGCTTGGCGCAAGGACCCCGAGGTCCCGCTGGTGGTCAGCGAGGTCAACCCTGAGCAGGCCCGCAACCTGATCAAGGGCATCATCGCCAACCCCAACTGCACCACCATGGCCGCCATGCCGGTGCTCAAGCCGCTGCACGACATCGCGGGCCTGCGTCGCCTGATCGTGTCCAGCTATCAAGCGGTGTCCGGCAGCGGCCTTGCCGGAGTCGACGAGCTGGCCGGCCAGGCACGTGCGGTGATCGACGATGCCGAGAAGCTGACCCACGACGGCCGCGCCGTCGACTTTCCCGCACCGAACAAGTACGTCGCGCCGATCGCGTTCAACGTGCTTCCGTTGGCCGGGGCGCTGGTCGACGACGGCTCCGGCGAGACGGACGAGGACCAGAAGCTGCGCAACGAGAGCCGCAAGATTCTCGGCATCCCGGATCTCGCGGTGAGCGGCACCTGCGTGCGCGTCCCTGTCTTCACCGGCCACTCGCTGTCGGTGAATGCCGAGTTCGCCGAGCCGCTTTCGGTCGCGCGCGCCAAGGAGATCCTGGCGAAGGCCCCCGGCGTGAAGCTGGTCGACGTGCCCACCCCGCTGGCCGCCGCGGGCATCGACGACTCCCTCGTCGGCCGTATCCGCCAGGACCCCGGCGTCCCTGACGGCCGCGGACTCGCCCTGTTCATCTCGGGTGACAACCTGCGAAAGGGCGCCGCCCTCAACACCATTCAGATCGCCGAGGTATTGCTCAGCGACCGCTGAGAAATGGGTATCGGGGCGCACTCATGTCGTCGGCTTGTGCGTAGACCTGGATCGCCGACGGCCGGAGACGCTGTGTTCAGCGGGCGCGCAGCCCGTCGAAGACGACCGCGAATGTGCGGTTGCGCTGGGCAGGGGTGGCGCTGGTGCTGTGGGTGGCGAGGAAAGCGCCTTTGAGGATTCGCATCAGGTCGTCGGTTTCGATGTCGGTGCGGACGGCGCCCGCTTGCTGGGCGCGAGTCAGCAGCGTGCCGATTGCCGTACGAATGGTGGCGACAGAGTCGGTGGAAAGTTCGCGTGAGCTGGTCGAGAAGTTGTTCGGTCGGCTCCGGCATCGTGATGCGGATGCGTTCGTCGAGCTGTTCGCGCCCGACGGGGTGTTCGAGATCCCCTTCGTAGTTCCGGGCATCCCAGCTCGGCTGGACGGGCGTGACGCGATTCGCGAGCACCTGGCGCAGCGGTGGTCGGGGCTGTCCGGCAGTGCACGGCATCCATCCGTTGCGTGAGTTTCAGCGCTTGTCGGCGCTGAGGCTCTTCCTGCGTCGTCGACTGCTGCCCGGCCCGGAAAAGGCCGTGGTCTTACGCGGTCTCGGCGAGGCGTTTCACCTCTCCGGGGAACTTCCCGGCGAGGACCACATGTTCGGGTTCGGTGTCGGCGAGCATCGCGGCCAGCAGGTTCCCGGCCGCGTTGTGGTCACGGTCATGCACCACACCGCAGCCGCGACATTCCCAGGTCCGGTCGGCCAGGGTTAAGCCGTGTTCGACTCGCCGGCAGGCACCGCAGGTCTTCGACGAGGCGAACCAGCGGTCGGCCTTCCACACCCTGGACCCGTACCAGCGGGCCTTGTACTCCAGTAGACGCACGAACTCGGCGAACCCGGCATCGCAAATCGCGCGCGCCAGTCTCCGGTTGGCGGCCATACCTTTGACATTCAATGTCTCCACCGCGATGGCCGTCTTGGTTCTCGCCAACCTCGTAGTGGTTTTGTGCAGAAAATCCTTCCGCTGGTCGGCGACCCGCAGATGCCGCCGCGCCACCCGTACCCGGGTCTTGTTCCAGTTGTTCGACTTCGGTCGGCAGCGTGCGAGTTTCCGGTTCGCGCGGCGTAACGCCCGCTGCGCTCGGGCCAGGGGTTTGGGCGCGTGGATCTCCTCGCGGCCTCCGTCGTCGTCGGCAATCACCGCGAAGGTCTTCAACCCCAGATCGATCCCGGATTTCGGGGCGCCGCCGGGCACCCGGCGGCGGGTGTTGAGCTTGTCGCGGTCGACCTCGATCTGGAACGAGATCCACCACCGCCCGGTCTGTTCACGCACCGTGGCCCCGAGAATCCGGGCACGCCCGTCGGTCACTCTGTGCGTGAGCCAGGACATGTCCTCCCGGGTGGCCACCTGTCCGATCCCGGGCAGCCACACACTGCGGGGGCTGAGGGGTTTGGCGCGGTCGGCATCGTAGCGAAATCGGCTGCTGTCCTTGCGTTTACGCCAGGTCGGGAACCCGACTCGCGGACCCTTGCGTTTGCCGGTCTTGGATTGCAGGTAGTTGGCGAACCCGGCCGCCCGCACCCGACACGCCTCCTTGGGCACCCGCGACGACAGCATATTCTCGGTGAACCACGGGAACCGGGACCGATGCGTCGCGCGCCATTCCTTCTCCAGCGCGGGCGCGGTCCACGGCATCCTGGTCAACTGCTCACCGGTGAAACCGTAGGACTCCTCGGCCTTGCGCTGCGCCCACTTCTTGACCACCGTCTCCAAACAGAAGTTCTCCACCACCCGCGACAACCCCGCATGCCGACCCATCAACACCGCATGCTCCGGATCGGGAGCGAGCTCGAAACGCACCCCCTGCTTGTGACTCACCCACACCCCGCGATCCCCCAGGCCCGCACCGAATCGAACATACAGACGATAGCCGAGAAACATAGACAAACACAGAAGAACAAGCGAGCAGCTTTGAACCCCAGGTCTACGAGACCACCGACCCCGGGGTCTTTCTGGTGGAGAACGAGGTCGACATGACGCACCCCGGCGCCGAGCGAGCCCGCGTTCGCACATCGGTCAACGTGATTCGGGTCAGAGACGGCAAGGTGGTGCTGTTCCGCGATTACATGAACACCGCGCGGTTCGCAGGTCTCGCCGCCCGCTGAGCGGGCCGGAAGGCACGCGTCCGGGCTCGGTCGTGCTGTCGGCCTGCGCCGATAACGAACCAGATCAGTAGGAACGGGCTCCCTGACGCGCAGGGCCGGGCCAGGCGAAACCGTCATGGTCTGCGTCCGGCCGCATGTGGTGACGTGACTCAGCGGATGCCGGGGGTCCACGGTTCGGGTCCGAGGCAGGCGAGGATGGCGCAGCCTGGTGCGGTGTCGGCGAACGGCGGCGCCAGCGGGTAGCTCAGGCAGGCGAAGACGTTGCAGCTCGGGTAGGCGGACGGACCGATGCCGAACACCGCGAGCAGGATGTTCACGTCGACGAAGCGGCGAGGGTCCAGCCGGACCGGCGGTTCGATGTAGGGGCCTGGATCCGGCACCGGTCGGTCGTAGAACGCGGCGAACAGTCTGCGGAAGAACTCGTAGGGCAGTTCCTGGGTGTTCTGTACGACCCCGCTGACGCCGTGGCCGCTGACGTTTCCAAAGACGCCCGTCCACACCACGGTGAGATCGAGGCTCGGAATGATGAATACGTCCTGCAGGCCGAGTCCCGACATCGCATATATGTCGGTGGGCAGGAAGTCGGCAATCTCGATACAGCCAGGCCCGAGCCAGAACAGGTACCCGTAGCACGGGTTCGTGGGCGAGGGCTCGCGGGCCTTTCGCAGGTAGTCGGTGGATACGATCTGCTGCGCGCCCCACTGCCCGTTGTTGCTCACCAGAAGACCGAGCTTGGCGAAATCGTTCGGCGGGATCATCAGATGCGCGTAGCCGTAGGTGTGTCCGGCGCGGTCGCGGGCCCAGTAGTAGTCGCTGCGAGGAATGCCCAGCGGCTCGAATAGCTCACGTTGTGCGAACTGTTGCAATGGTTCCCCGACGGCCAGCTCGATCACGTACGAGAGCAGGTCGACATTGCGCTGGCTGTATGTGAAGACGGTGCCAGGCGGATTGTCCAGCAACACGCCCAGTGCCTGCACCGCACTGTTCGGGTCGATCGGAATCACGCCGGTGATGCCTTCCGTCAGCACCCCGACCCGCATGCCCGACGTCTCGGTGAGCAGGTTCTCCACGGTGATGGAGCGGTGTTCCGCGTCGCCGAGTCCTGCGGGCAGATAGCGATCGATCGGCGCCTGAAGATCGAGTTTTCCTTGGTCCCAGGCGATTCCGGCGATAACGGAGACAACGCTCTTGGTCGCGCTCCAGATGTTCCACGCGACGTCGCCGGTCTGATCGTTCGTCGGCCCCTCGCCGATCAGGCAGTTGTGCCGGAACACCTGCACATTGAAACGGTTTCGCTCGCTCGCGAACGTCAGCGCATCCTGAAGCCTCGCGGCGTCCAACCCGACCTGCTCCGGCGCGGCCCGTTCCGGGTCGCGTCCCGAGGTGACCGCGCACCGCACCTGGTCGTCGGTCGCGGCGTGCGCGGTCGCGGTGAACACGTTGCCCGCCACCAGCGAAAACGTCGCGATCCCCACTAGGAGTCCACCGAAACGCCACATGCTGATGAGGCTAGCGCCCCGGGCCCTGCGGCAGTGGGCAACAGGCGGGGCGATTCGGGCGAACTTGTTCTTCGAAGCAGGTGGTCTCATGCTTGCGGCGATCAGGTCGGCGCGCCGTCTCGGCCGGCACTAGCGAAGGACGTCCGCACCTGGATCGCCAACTGGAACAATGACCGGAAACCATTCACCTGGCACAAGACCGCCGAGGAAATCCTCGACTCTCTCGCCAAATATATGGCGAAGATTTCAGGACCACGACACTAGAAGCGTGGCGGGGACGATAAATCGTGGCTGGCCCCAAACCTTAGATCTTCGGTGGCGTAATGGGTGATGGACCGGCGGGCTGTGCTCGGCTCACGGTCGGCGGCGGTGGTGCCGCGGATCCAGGGTTGGTATTGGTGCCGACATCCATACCGGTTGGGTGGAAGTAGCCCGCGAAATTCCGGTACTTCTCGATCAGAGGGGGATTGTTGGGATCCAATGGAACGAGTTGACCGTTGTCCAGGATTTGTAGACCGTTCTGGTTGTTGACGATCAGCGCGCTGTGGTTCTCCCACTGCGCGACATCGCCCGTCTTCAGCTGGGCGACATCGTTTATCGTCGACCACGGATGGTTCGGTGTCGACTCACCCGGGGTTCCCGAATACGCGGCTGCCGCATCGATGGCGACATTTTGCTGCTGCCGTTGCAAAGCCTCCGCGACGGTCGACGATACCTGCACGGTCGACGTGTCCGGCAATGCGTAATCCACCATCGCACCCGGCGACGTTACCGCCGGCGGGGCACCCGCGTAGGTCGGCGCCGTCACCGCGGGAGCAGTAGGCGCCTGAGCGGCGGGATAGGTGGGCGCGGTCGCGGCGCGGTGCTGGTCGCGGCTCCGGTCCCCGGACGAATCCATGTGATCGGAGCCTTTGTCGTCGCTGGGTTGGGGACGCATTTGATTCCCCATCTGCCCCAGAGTGGACGCCATCAGCAGCGGCGTCAGATCGGGGGCGCTACCGCCATGAGGTGGGGCCGCGGCAGTATTGGCGGGCGGGATCGCGCCGATCCCCGACCCGTTTCCGGAACCAGGCTGCAGCTCCGCCTGCACAAGAGAACCAAGGTCCGCGCTCGACGATGTATCACCACTACCGTTGCCCCCCAGAATATCCGAGGGCTCTTCCGCGGAGCCCGAAAGAAGGTCGTCGAAGTTCGACGAGAGATCCTCGTTCTGGGCACCGACTGATTGTGTGGAATTGGTCGGTGCAACGTAAGGGTCACTCGTTGGCGTTGGCGTTGGCGTTGGCGTTGGCGTTGGCGTTGGCGTTGGCGTTGGTGTTGGTGTTGGTGGCGTTGCACCGCTGTCGCTGTCTTTGCCGTCGCCGCCGCTGTCGCTGTCTTTGCTGTCGTCGCTGTCTTTGCCGTCCCCGCCCTGGCCTTCCTTTTCGGTGGGGTACCCCGGGAAGTCCCCGAACCGTTTCGCGTATTCCTCGGACCGGTTGGCGTAGTCGACGACTTTGTCTACGCAGTCCTGGACAGCTAGTTTGACGATGTGGTAAACCTGCGTTTCCTCGGCAACATTTTGGATACCGAACTCGGTGTAAGCCGGCTGTTTTTCATCGACGTCGACGCCATCTTTAAGTGTGGCCCAGACATCTTCATGGGCTTGTTGAATCGTGTCGTACATACTCTTGTATGTACGGTAATTTTCTAGCTCGAGTTTCTCGTCCGCTAGTTTGAATTCCTCGTCCATGTCGTGCCACCGACCTGCCAGATCGCTGAGAAAATCTCCGGCTGATTGGTATGCCTCTACGGCTGCGCCCTTTGCGCTGGATTCGGAGTTCCTGAGTTCGAGCTCTGCCGCTGTTTGCGGATCGACGAAATCGCCTAGGTTGTCATCCCAGGGATTATTGTCCTCGCCCTCGTCTGGAGACTGCAAGGCCTCCGGCTTCTTGCCCGCACCCATTTGGAACATCAAATAGCTGAGCTGAGAGTTCGCCAAATCGATGAACGTCTTCAGCTCGTCCGACGCCTTGCCGGGGGGGACTTTGATCTTTAGCGGGAAGTCTTTGAGTTTGCTGCCTTTCTTTGGATCACGAGACATGCTTCTCGCGTAATCTTCGTAGGCGATTTTTTCGGAACTTGCGTCTCGGTCGAACCAGAGAACGTTTTTATCGTCTTTGCTGATATTGCCGGACCAATTGTCGCCTAGATCGTGTTTGACCCCAACGATGTGGCCGTCGTTTGTAAGAGCGAACTGTGAAACGTGCTGGTCGTCACTGTTATCATCGTCCCAGTCATCATATTTATCGTCATCGTCGTAGCCGCCCCCTCGGTTTTCCTTGTCGCCAGGATCCGCTGCCCAGATCTCGTTGTCATCCTTATTGTGGAGCTCGAGCCGATACTCGCCGTGACCCGTCCAGCTTTCGGTTTCGAATACGATTTCGGTGGCGTCGCCTGCGTCCACTGTCGAGACAATATCTCCACTCGGGACGTGCTCGGTGACCATCTTTCCGTCCCGGAGCCCCAGCCTGTACTGACCGTTCGGCGAGTACAGCCAGTCCCCCTCCTTGAGGGTATCGTCCGGTTTGAGGATGCCGCTCTTATTGTCAGTCATCAGAACTTCCCTTATCGCACGCGCCATGCCGAACTGATTGCGAGTCGGCAACAGTCATTTCGAATCCCCCTACCCAGATGCCCGTCGGACGCTACGGCCTTACGCCTCCGGCGCCGTCCGCCGAACCGACGCGCCACCCTCGCTATCGATGTTCTCGATGGCATCTGCGGTCGTGTGTGAGTTGTCGCCCGCATTTCGACGGCCATCCGCGACCGAGGTCCAACCGAGTTCACGAGCACGCCGGTACGGCCGGGCTAAAATCTCCAAAAATGCGTAGGCCGCGTAACCCTTTTCCGCATAGAAGTCGGCCTCATAGTCGGGATCGTTTTTTGCCCGCTCGAGGAAGGTGTGAGCCGTATCATGATTGACGTCGCGCAGTCTGCGCCAATCCTGTGGATCTTGATTGAATGTATTGTCCATATCGACGAACGCTCTCATTTCGACCGGTATTCCCATTCTCACGCTTCTCCCGCCGGGGAGGTTCGCTGCTGGTGTCTGTGCGGGCCGGGGAAACGTGTTCACGGGGTGTTGATAATGCTAGGTGTGTGACGCCGGGGTGGCTATCGAATGGGCGAGACGCCGGTATCGGATAAGCGCAGATCGATGTCTGTCCTGTGCTGATCTGCACGATGCCGAGTCCGGTTCATGGTTGTTATCGGATAAGCGCGGACGCGCTATCGGAAAGGCGCATCTGCGTAGCGCGCGAGCGGTTACACGTTGCATCCTTCTTGTATGAAGGAGTGAGACGGTGACCAGAAGGTGCCTACCGCTGGCCAATCAAACCGTTTCCTGCCTTCGTTTCGGCAGGCGAGACCTAGGACTGAGCGGCACCGCTATAGGTGGTGCACTCGAAAGAAAGGGACAAGTATCAACGGCAAGATAACAGGTGCAACGTGGCCTGGCAAAATTAGAAATGTAATGACAACACTGATACCGGAACCAATCACCTCCAAACCGGTTCGTAAACCCGAAAGCGGGAAAATGATCAACACTGGTGCAATCTTGGCTGGTCTGGCGATCGGCGCCGCTGCCACCTTCGGTATGTCTGCGACCGCGTCCGCCGCGCCGCCGGTGTATGAATTCGAGCAGCGTCAAGCCCAGGTGGACAACGGCAATACGTGGCTGTGGGTCTGGGCCTCGGACGGCACCGACGGCGCTACGGTGTTCTACACCCACGCGGGGGACAACGAAGAGGCTAGGAATCGCCAGAGGATCTCGGTGACGCCCGGGCAGTCGCAGGTCATCACTACCGCCAGGCCCATCGTCAGTATCCGGATCTGTAGCGCTGATTCTGCCCGATGCGGCGCGTCGATCGGTCTGTGAGGGCAAATTCGTCATGTCTGATCGTTTGAATGCCGAAGTCGATGGCGTGCTTACCGTTACCGGTGCCGAGAAGAACGACCCGGCGTTGGAGCACCGGGTGCGGGCCATGTGCACCACCCTGTCGTCGGAAAACCCACGACAGGGTGGCACATGTGCTCCGGAAGAAGCTGATGCCAGCTGGCATGGGGTCGGGGTCGTCGAGTTCGTGATAGCTCGACATCGAGTCGTGGTCGGAATTGATGTGGTTGATTGGGCCGGGAGCGCCAGTGGTGGTGGGCGGTTCCGCCGGTGGTGGCCAAGGGGGACGACATGGTGCGCTGGTCCGATGGCGTGTCGCGGTGGCTGATCTGTTCGACGCCACGGGCTGTTGTTATCGGATAGGCGCGGACCGCGCTATCGGAATGGCGCAGTTGCGTGGCGTGCGAGCGGCTACACGTTGCATCCTTTTCGAATGGGGAGGGCGACGTGAACAGAACGCGCTACCGCTGGCCAACCACAGCGTGCTGCGGACCCGTGATGTGGACGAGGCCCGTGAAGTCATCGGCAGGGTCCTCCGCGCTCCCCATGATGCGAAGATCATCGGTGCGGCAGGCAGGTTCGAGGCCCGCAAGAACGCAGTGTCGCTAGGGCCGGTCGCGCTCGCCGCGCTCGACTACGGGGCTGGCGCGCAGGTGCTGGTTACCCCGCGCCACACCGACAATTTTTACTTGGTCCACATCCCGTTGGCCGGAGCTATTGACACATTCAGCGGCAGGGAGCGGGAGACCGCGACGCGGTGGACGGCAACGATGGCCCAGCCGCATGAGCAGTTCATGCTGGATTGGCCCGCTGACAGTCCGATGCTGTTGGTGTGGTTCGACGCGTCGGGCATGGAGTCGACGCTGCAACGGATGATCGGTCAGGAGATGAAAACCAGGCTGCGGTTCGAGTTGGGTCAAGACCTCACGACCCCCGCGATGCGGGCCTGGTTGGATCAGGTAAGGCTCGCGGTCCGCGAAATCGACCAGGGCCAGCAGGTCGCCACGCACCCCCTGGCAGTGCCCCATCTGCAAGACCTGATGACCACGGGGTTTCTCCTCAGCACGCGTCACTCTTACTCAGAGCAGCTGCACAACGGCAGCGCCACGCCAGCGGGCTCGACAACGGTCAAGCAGGCCGTGGCTTTCATCCATGCACACGCGGCGGAGCATGTGACCGTCACGCAGCTGGCCGCCGAGGCAGGCGTCGGTGTACGGGCCTTGCAGGAAGGATTCCGCAGGCACCTCGATACGACTCCCATGGCCTACCTGCGGCGGGTGCGGCTGGAACACGCCAGGACCGAGTTGGAACAGGCCGACCCACATCAGGCGACCGTGTCCGCGATCGCGCTCAGGTGGGGCTTCACGCACTTCGGCGATTTCGCGGGGACCTACCGAATGGCGTACGGCGAGCGGCCTAGCGAAACTTTGAAGAAACCGCACCAGCGACCACATCCGCCGCCCGCATGACTGTCGGGGATCACCAGCTCACGCCGGCCTGCTTCGCTGCATCACCGGGCACGTCGAGCGGACACGCCCAACCCACTGACCAGCGAGGGAGCGCGGCAAAGTCATGTTCGATGTATTGGAGGTTGCATTATGTCCGTTAGGCGCCAGACTCGGGTAATCCTGGCCCTACCGGGGACGGTCGTCATCGTCATACCGACGGTGATGTCGATCCTCGGCGGAGTTCGACCTGGCTGGAACCTGCCGAGCCCGTTCGATGTGATCTTGGTAGTCGTCGGGATCGGCCTTGCACTGGTCGGAATCGTCACTGTGACCGTGACGATCGGACTGTTCTCTCGGGCTCGCGGCACACTCGCTCCCTGGGACCCGCCCAAGGATCTGGTCATCGGCGGCCCGTACCGATACGTCCGAAACCCCATGATCAGTGGCATTTTCGCGATTCTCGCCGGTGCGGCGGCCGTCCTCGGGTCGTGGTGGATTCTGGGCTGGTTTCTGCTGTTCGTGCTCGCCCAGAACATCTATATCCGACTCGATGAGGAGCCGAAGCTGGTGACCAGGTTCGGCCGGCCCTACGAGGAGTATCGGCGCGCCGTGCCACGCTGGATCCCCCGGCTTCCCGGTGCGCTGGGCGTCGCGATCGACACACGGAATCCGGCACCTCAATGACGACGCATCCGCATGTGACACGGCGCCGCCTGGTCCGCCCGATCCGTGGCGAGTTGGCTGCGATGGTGTTCTTTGACCAGTCGCCTTCGCAAGCATTCGCGCATCCCTGCGACTCGCACCACGCTTTTCGGCTGCTCGCCGATCGGCAAAAGGGCGGCGAATCGCGGGCGTGCCCGGTGTGCCGTGCCACTCGGTCGGTGTCATGCGACGGGTGAAATAGATTGGGGCAGCGCGGCGGCCGTGGGTTGTCCGGTGGGCTCGGACGGATCGTCCGAGCTACCATGCACCTCATGCGATGGGGGTGGTTGGGCGACCGGCTACACCGCGCGGCGCTGTTGCTGTCGGTGCTGACAATCGTGGTGTGCGGGCTCGGGATCGCGGCGCTGACCTGGTGGCTGCTGTGGTCCGTGCTGGGGGCGAAGACCGAGACGCCGAATCAGGTGGAACTCGCCAAGATTGCGCTGTCGGTGGCGGCGGGCGTCGGCGGCGCGGTCGGACTGGTGGTGGCCTATCGTCGGCAGCGCGATCTGGAACGCGGCAGGTTCGCCGACCTGTTCGGGGCGGCGGCGCGGCAGTTGGGTGATACCGACGTGGCTGTGCGGATCGCCGGTGTATACGCGATGGCCGGGGTGGCTGACGAGTTCTCGGCACCAGGTCACCGACAGCAGTGCGTCGATGTGCTGTGCGGCTACATTCGGCTGCCCTATGATCCCGATGCCGGGACGAATCATCTTGTGTCGCGGGCCGAATCGTCGGAAGAGTTCGGAACCAAGGTCGAGCGGGTCTACCAATTCCGCCAGAACGATCATGAGGTGCGCCGGACGATTCTGGAGGTGATCACGGCACGCTTGCGCCGTCCCGCCGAGGTGTCCTGGTCGGACTGCGATTTCGATTTCACCGGAGCGCTGTTCGTCAACGCCTACTTCAAGAACGTCGAATTCGGTGGTCGGCGCACGACGTTCCACAGGGCGCGGTTCGTCGGCGATGGGCACACCACCTTCGAAAACGCTCGCTTCACCGGCGAGCACGTCACTTTCCGGGATGCCACGTTCACCAGCCGCTTCGTCGACTTCGACCGTGCGGAGTTCCGCGGCGACCGCACAACATTCGACGGGATGACCGTCGACTGCCCACACAGCTCATTCACCGACACCCGCTACTCGGGAGGTCGCACCACCTTCCTCGGCGCTCGATTGGTCGGTGCCCGAACATCGTTCCGCGGGGCCACATTCCGTGCCGCGCTCACCACCTTCGAGAATGCGATCTTCGACGGTGAGCACACCTCGTTCCACGGCACCGAGTTCATCAGCCCGCGAATAACCTTCAGCGACGCCAAACTCTACGCCACCACGACCGAATTCGACCGCGCTCGAATCGGCGCGCAGCAACGCTGGCGCGCAACCGGAACCCGCGGATCGGATTTCACGCGTGCCGAATTCCATGGCACGGTGACCTTTGCCGCCACCATATTCGGCGGTCGCACCGTCGACTTCTCCGAAGCCGACTTCTTCGGTGACATCTCCTTCGCCACCACCCGTTTCGCGGCCGGCGAAATCCGCTTCGACAACCCGACGGCATGGGTCGGCACCCACTTCGACTGGGACGACAACCCCGCGCGCAAGCCCGCCAACATCAAACCCGACCCCTGGCCCCCAGCTCCAGTGCGCTGAGGGGATGGAGCCGGGATGCTGCAGGTGGGGATCGGCCCCCACTGCTCACAACAGCCCGCCACCGCAGCCATGACAACTTCGGCGCAGCTCTGCGGTATCGCCGTGCTCGGCACGGCGACCATGGCCATCGCCGGGTTGCGGAACAGCCTCCACCCGCGCAGACGTCCTGTCGCCCGTGGTGTCTCGCGAACGTTGACGAGACACCGCGTCCGGGTGGGGTCGCCCGGTTCCTAGCCGGTGGGCAGGAATTCGGCGACGAGGTTTTCGACGAGTGTGCGGATTTCGTCACGGATCGGTCGCACCGCATCGATTCCTTGTCCGGCGGGGTCGTCGAGTTTTCCAGTCGCGGTAGTCGGTGCCGGGGAAGTAGGGGCAGGCGTCGCCGCAGCCCATGGTGATCACGACGTCGGAGGTTTGCACGGCCTCGGCGGTGAGTACTTTGGGCAGTTCGGTGGACATGTCGATACCGACCTCGGCCATGGCGTCGACGGCGACCGGGTTGATCTGGTCGGCGGGTGTGGATCCGGCGGAGCGGACCTGGATGCGGTCGCCGGCGAGGTGGGTGAGGAACGCTGCGGCCATTTGGGAGCGTCCGGCGTTGTGAAGGCAGACGAACAGCACACTCGGTGCGGAAGCCATGAGCGCGGGCACCTTTCGGGTCATCGGGCGGGATTGTCGGTGGTGTGGGGCACGACGATGTCGTCGGCGACCGCTACCGCGGCAGTGGGGTAGAGCAGCGCGACCAGGCCCAGACCGAGCCCGGCTCCGGCGATCTGGGCGGCGACGAACCCGGGCACCGAGGCGGGGGAGATTCCGGCGAAGGTGTCGGAGAACATGCGCCCGATGGTGACGGCGGGGTTGGCGAAGGAGGTCGAGCTGGTGAACCAGTAGGCCGCGCCGATCCACGCCGCGACCGCGGCCGCCGACAACGCGGCGCGACCGGTGCGGGCCAAGCAGAAGACGACGGTGATCAGTCCCGCGGTGGCTACGCTCGCACCGAGCAGGTGCCCACCGGTGATCCGATGGTGCGTCGCGAGCTGGATCGCGGCCTGGTCGAACATAGCGTTGGCCAAGATGGCCCCGGCGACCGCGCCGACGGTCTGCGCGCCGATATACCCGCCGACGGCGCCGCCGGACAGGCCGGTGCCGTGGCGGCGCCCAGCCAACCAGTCCACCACGGACACGACCGGATTGAAATGTGCGCCGGAGACCGGCCCGAACACCAGGATCAACACCGATACCGCTCCCGCGCAAGCCAGTCCCAGCGCCGATCCGCCACCACGCCGTGATCATCACGATCTACGACTGGACTGGGTGCGACGGCCTGGCAGAGTGATGGGATGACTCACCTGTGGCGTGATTACCGAATGGCTGTGGCAGTCGCTCTCGTGGTGCCGTCGCTCGCGGCGTGTGGCACTGATTCCGATGCGGCTCGCGCGACTTCGACCACCGGTGTGCAGGCGGTGGATGCCGCCGCGGCGCGGGTGGTCGACTTGGAGAAGCAGTACGACGCACAGGTGGGACTGTTCGCTGTCGATACCGGCACCGGCAGGACGCTCGGCAACCGTACCGACGAACGATTCCCCTTGCTATCCACCTTCAAGACGCTTGCGGCTGCCGCTCTGCTGAAGGCGCACCCACTCGACACCGGATACTTCGACCAGGTTATCCGTTTCACCGAGGCGGACCTCGTCGCCAACTCACCAGTCACCAGCACCCGGGTGGCAGACGGCATGACGGTCTCCGAAATCGCCGAGGCCGCGATCACCCGCAGCGACAACACCGCGGGCAACCTTCTGCTCCGCGAACTCGGTGGCCCCCAAAAACTTACGGTCTTCCTGCGCACGCTTGGCGACCAGGTGAGCAGGTTGGACCGCTGGGAGACCGAGCTCAACACCGCCATTCCCGGTGACGAGCGGGACACGACCACCCCCGCCGCGCTCGGGGCCGACTACCGCGCGCTGGTGCTCGGCGATACGCTCGGCGCGCCGGAGCGCGACCGGCTCATCGCCTGGCTGAAAGCGAACACCACGGGAGACAAGCGAATTCGTGCTGCGCTGCCCGCCGGCTGGACCACCGGTGACAAAACCGGCACCGGCGACTACGGAACCGCCAATGACGTCGCCATCACCTGGCCGGACGGCGGGCACGCGCCGATCGTGATCGCCATCCAAACCCGCAAGTCCGCGCCGAACGCGGAGGCGGACAACGCCCTTCTTGCCGACACCGCCAAGGTGGTCGTCGACATCTTGCGCTGATTCAACCAACACAGAAGGCCATGCGCTTCGGTGTCGGTCGTGACTCGAGCTGCGGCGGTGGCTGCACCGAACGAACACGTTGCGCGTCAAGCATTGTGCGTGGAGCTGGGCCGAAATTCGTTGTCGCGCAGGGGTACGCCTCTGTCGCGGAGGGAGGGTGTGGAGACTGGTGGGATGGTGCATAGCCGAGCACGGCAAGGTGCCTCGACTGCTAGGGTCATGTGGCCTGCCGGTGGCACACGTAGGCTGGTACAAGGTCATTCATCGGGAATCTGATAAATCTGTATCGAAAGGTCTCATATGCCCATCGGTTCGTTATCACGTGTCCTGTCTTGCGTTTTGGCCAGTGCAGCACCACTGCTCTTGATCGCACCCGCCGCTCTCGCAGCTCCGGATAGCCCTTACAGCTGCTCGGGCTCATTTCTGTCGAGTGATGGCTCCGCGGAAGTAGAGTCATGTATTTACGCCGAGAATGGGGTACCCAGGGCATTTGGCGGCCTCACCATCAAAGATGGGGCCATCACGCTCGAAACTGATTGCACCATGGTTGTGAAGGTTGTGGATTACAACGCGTATGAGACCGGGGCGAACGAAGAGGTCGCGATCAGTGGCCCATTTCGTTGCATGAACGGGAGGTATCCCTCCCCGCCGTTGACTGTGGACGAGGCACTGGCCAAGCCTGGGCATCGCTATCGCAGCTTCACCGAAATCACCAAAGACGGCCAAGGGATTGCTCGTATCTACAGCCCGGACCTGATTCTGCCGTAGCATCCGGAAACGGCCGGACCTCCTCAGCGCCGTCACGAACCGCGGGACTCGATGCGTTGCCCGACAGTCGAGCCGGCGGGCCCGATGAGTGGTGTCGTGTCCGGTGCCGAGGAGTCGTTTGCTCGGCACAGCATGCATCGTGATGCTACTGGCTGGGTGAGGGAGAGGCAGACTGGGTTGTTCACCCACATAGTGCGTGCGTGAGCAAGTTGCGGACATCCACGGTGGAGGGTGTACCGGTGTAGGAGAAGGTGACCGCGAGCCCGGCCGTGGTGCCACCGGAGATGGCGGAGAAGCCGTGGACACTACCGAGATGGCCGACATATCGTGCGCCGCAAGATAGTTGGGTGTACGCAATGCCGAGCCCGTAGGACATGCCGTCACCGTGGCCCATGTCGATCCCTTCGAGCATCTGCTGCAGTTGGGTCTGCGGCACCACCTGACCGGCCAGCAGCGCGAGGAAGAACCGGTTCAGGTCGGCGCCGGTGCTGACCAGCCCGCCAGCCGCCCACGGCAGCGACGGCTCCACCCGCGTCTCGTCGGTAATCGTGCCGTCGACGGTGGCGTAGCCGGTCGGATGCGGGTCGCGCAGACCGGTTTCGCCGGTGGCCGGCAGGTAGGTGTCCGACAGGGCCAGCGGAGTGAGAATGCGGTCGCGCAGCTCATCGGTGTAGCGATGTCCGGTCACCGCCTCGATCAGCATGCCGGTGACGATGTAGTTGGTGTTGGTGTATTTGAATTGGGTGCCGGGGGCGAACTGCGCGGGATGCCGCAAGGCGACTGCGATCTCCTGTGCTGGGGTGTAGGTGCGGCCTTCCTGTGCCGCCTCGTACTCGTTCGTCTCCGGGGATTCGGTCAGTTCGGGCAGTCCGCTTCGATGGCCAAGGATCTGGCGGACGGTGATGGCGTGCCCGTCCACCCCGTCACCGGTGAGCAGACCGGGCAGATACGTGTCGATCGACTGGTCGAGGTCGATCCGGTGTTCCGCCACCAGCTGCAGCACAATCGCGGCGGTGAAAGCCTTGGTGATGCTACCGACCCGGACATGCTGGGGAGGATCGGTAGGGATCGAGGTCCCTGCGGCGATATCGGCGAGGCCGGAGGTCACGACGGTGGTGGCGCCGTTTTCGGTGAGCGTGGCAATGGCCCCGACAGCACCCGCGCGGACCACCGCGTCGAGGTCGCCTTGCACCCTGTCCACGCGGGCGGGGGCAACTGAAGGTACGGGGGCGGGCTCGACCGAGCTCGTCGTGCAGGCAGACAGGACCATCGCGGCTGTGCAGATCGGGAGAACGAAGGCTCGTATACCCATGATCCGACAATAGGGACTGAACCTCGGCAAACACATCGGATTGCAGTATTGCAGCACATCAGACCGGAGTACCAGGCTCGGATCAGCCTGCGGGTTATCGAGCATCGGAAACTGCTCGCTCATCGGTATTACGGGGCTGTCGAACCGCCACGTCCTCGCCAAACGTTCTGAGATTCCGCCAAGACTTTTGAGACCTCGCAACGCAACACCGGTGAATGCATTCCACTCACCGGCGGTGAAGACCAGGCCGACCCAGCTGGGTTCTTCGAACTGTTTCGCGAACCTTGCGGAGCGAGGGGCGGCTGACCTGCGGCCCGCAAGGCAGGTGCGGACGAAGGACATGCGGATTGTTCGGCCCTAGTTTGCGGAATCGGCGCCACGTCCGGAGGGTGCGTCGTAGACCAGGGTGTATCGCCAGAACAGGCGACGCCGGATTCGGGCGCCCGGCAGTGCCAGCGCGGCAGCGGCCCGGATATCTGCCAGTGTCTCCTCTGGATCGGCGGTGGGTGCCGTCATGTGCTGGGGCGGCACATCAGCGCGGGCTGGGTGCTTGACCAGTCCCATGACAGGGTTGACGAGCATGGCAGTCAAGCCGGTGAGCAGGTCGATGGGTCCGGCCCCGCGGTAGCAGCCGACGACCACCAGTCGCCCGCCCGGGGCGAGACAGTGGCGCAGCTCGCGCAAGGTCGGCATCAAGGGGAGGTGATGCAGGACGGCGACGAGGGTTACAGCATCCCAGCGCCGCTGAGGGTCGCGCCCGGCGAAGTCGGCTTGCGCTATGGTCACCGCAGGGTCGTCGGCGAAGCGCTGCGCCGCCACGCGGACGGTCGCGGAGTCGGGTTCGAGCGCGGTGACGGTAATGGCTCGGCGGCGGAGCCGGGCGATGAGATTGCCTGTGCCGCATCCGACATCAAGGACATGACGAGCCCCCGACGCTGCCACCTGGCCGACGACCCACGGGCCGTAGTGGTCGTTGTGGCTCCACGGATGTCGCTGGTTGAACCGGTTGAGTCGAGACAGCGTCACCACCGCATTCTCCCCGACATGGCCCACGTCCTGAGAACCGGCAAGGTACGTCCGAACTCCGCAACCTATCCCCGAACACCGCAAACCAACTCCGAACAGGACAGTGCATGCCGTCTGCTGATTCAACCAACGCAAAGGCCCTGCACCTCGAAAGCTTGATAAGGGCAGGGCCTTCCGCTATCTCTTTTACTTCTGGTCGAACTCGCCATCGACAACGCCAGTGGTGAAGGCTGCCCATTCGTCGGGGGTGAAGACCAGCGCTGGGCCTGTCGGGTTCTTCGAGTCGCGAACTCCGACCATGTCTTCATCGAGGAAGGCGACTTCAACACACTCTTTCGCGCCCCCGCTGCGGGTGCTCTTGAACCACTGGGCACCGGATAGGTCAACGTTCACGCTCGTACTCCCTTGCTGCTTGCCTCAGCAGGTTCCTGCTGTTCACCTCGTCCAGCGAGGCTCGTTCGATGCGTTCGTACGCCTCTGTATACCGCTGAACGATACCCACCTTTTCGGAGTACATGTCCCCGGCGAACCCTTCGGCGTACACCACTGTCGGCTCCACCGGCTTGCCTTGGCTGTCCAGCCCGAAGTCCAGGATCACGACTGGTCCGATCTGGTCGCCTGTCGGCATCCCGGCATAAAACGGTAGTACCCGGAGGGAGACGTTCGAACGGGTGCTCGCGTCAGCCAAATACCGCAGCTGTGCTGCCATGACGTTAGGACCACCGATCACTCGGCGCAACACGTTTTCATGGAGGATGATGCGCATCGTCGCTGGCTTGATGCTGCGGGTGATCAGCAGTTGCCGCCGTATTCGCGGTTGGACTCGATTGTCGATCTCCGTGTCGGACTCATCTGGGAAGGCGCTGCGGACGAGTACACGCGCGTAATCCTCGGTCTGAAGCAGGCCAGGCGTGAGATCGGGCTGGTATGTGATCAGCTTGCGAGCTGCGGACTCCAAACCCATGTATACGCTGAAGTTCGAGGGGATTACGTCGCCGAACTCGTGCCACCAGGATTTCTCCGCTGCCTGCTGCGCCAGCCCTTTCAGCCCAGCAGCGCGGTCCTCGTTGATGCCGTAGATCTCGATCAGTCCATCGAGATCGCGGAGCCGAATCTTTTGGTTCTGGCCTTTCTCGATCCGTTGCAGGCTGCTCTTGCCCCACTCCATCAGAGCAGCCGCCTCCTCTAACGTCATACCGGCCCCCTCGCGCGCCTCTCGCAAGTATCGACCCAACTGGCGGCGCGGAAGAGTGCTGTCTCCCTCTGGCATTGCGTTCCCCCTTCGGACGGGTGCGTGATTCCGGATCGGGAAAACTCTCGCACGCGGTTCGGTCGCTTCGCTGCGGATTTGGACCAATTTTTCGGGTTCCCGATTCCAACTTCCGATCCGGCCGAAAGTGGAGTGTCCTTGATCTGCGTCCGGTAGGGAGCTCGCCCGATTCCCTTCTCAGCTCGCGTCCCTGGTCCTTGCGGATACGTCTAGGGGCCGGACGTGCATCCTCGAGCCCGCCGACGTGATCAGAGGTCTAACCCGATGGAGCACATACCCTTTGGTGACACACCCATGACCCGGTGCCACTTCTACCGACGCGTGTGCGACCTGCCCGCCGTCATCGAACCACCACACCTGGGCCGCATCATCATGCCCGCCACCCACGTGTGGGCGCTGATGATGCCCGCCCATCTGGGGCAAGCGGTGAAGATTGAAATCCATTCCAGGAACACAGATCTCGGTCCGATCCTGTCACATCCCCGTTCCCGCCGATGGACCTATCTGGTACGGCCCGACCTGCCCGACGAGGACAGGCTTTTCGCAGAACTATTTCGCCTGAACATCTCGGTCGTCCGCGAGGGCGGCACCATCGCGTTGCCGTCCCCTGGCGACCAATGCGCGGAGTTCCGGTGTTGGGTGGAGCCACCACGATGCATATACCGGCCATCGGGACTTGCCGTGATAGACGCGATCCGCGCGTGCATCGATCCGGGACGGTGGCAGGCGGTGACCCGTGGATGACTGCGAGCGGGGGCCGTGGATCCTGTGGTCGCACTGCGGATTCGGGAAGTTCGACCCCCACACCAACGCGTTGGTCGAGGTTGCTTGCCCCTCCCGGTTTTGCGCGGTATGGGTGCGGTTGGTCGACGGCAAACTCGCCGACCACGAGCGAACTGACGGCGGCCCCTGCCCATGGATCGGTGTCCGCGTAGTCGACGACCGCACCGACCCGAGCAAACCGAACGAACTCATCTATACCGAGGCGCTCGAATGGGTCCGCGACCAGTGAAGGGCGCCAACACTTCCCCGCGCCCTGAAGAACCGGACGTGCACCTGAGCGTCTTCCTACACGGCGCACGATTCGACTTCGCCGCTTGTCTGACCGCCGCCTTGCTGTTCATCCAAGATCACCAGACACGTCACCACGCCGACGCCGTCACCGTACTACCCGGCGACACAGCCGAACTACCGCGCCTGCCATGCGAGCGCCTATTCCTCGAACCCTGAACGCGAGACCATACTCGTACCGATCCGAACCGATATCGCGAGCACCCTTCGGCCACGCCGATTCTGCGGTTCTGCCACCAGGTGCGCCTACCAGTGATCGGCGCCAGCTCGGCCTCGACGCGGTCCGCGCCCCTGCCCAACCACAACGCCAATGAAATCGGATGGAACCGGGGCGGGATCTGGCGCGTCATATAGTAGCGACGGGGAATTACTGACGCCGACGCCAGGAGAAGTATGCGCACCGCCGACGTCCTACGCACCGCACTCGGCGGTGTCGCTGTACTGGCACTAGCCACTGGTTGCGGGTCGAACGTGGATGGGGCCGCGCCTACGACCGGTGCGACCGAATCCAGGGGTGACGTCCAAGTCTTCAACCCGTGTAGCCAACTCAGCGACGAGGCGTTGCGCGCAATCGGACTGGACCCGCTCGCCAAGAGCGTCACAACTGATCCACCCCAAGGGCCCTCAGCGTGGCGCATCTGCGGCTGGTACCCACCTGAGCACAAGTACAAAGTCGATGTTATGTCCTCGAGTCATACCCTCGCCGAGACCCGGGCGAACAACAAGATAGCCATCCTCCGGGAGATCACTATCGGCGCCCGCAATGGAGTTGTCAGCCGAGACAAGTCCGACACTCAGGGCGACAGCTGCTATGCGAGTTTCCCGGCGGAGCAGGGCATGTTCGAGATTGCCGTTGGTTGGGAGAGCGAGGCCAGAAAACCCGACCTGTGCGAGTTGGCCGTAAAGCACGCCCAGGCTCTTGAGCCCATCCTGCCGAAGTAGGCGACGCAATTCGGCAGCAATCGTCAGATCTGCGTGAGGGAGGACGTAATGGCGGACAACATGCAGGGCGAGATACGGCGTTGGCAACAGCTGAAGCAGCAGGCTGAATCCGGCGAGTTTCGCATGGAAGAAGGAATCGGCGAGGCATTACGCGCACGCTGCGAAACATTTCTCGGAGAACTCAGATCCATGAAGACCATGGCCCAGCGTCTCGACCGTCTGTCCGGCTACGGCGGCCTCCCATCGGCGCAAACCCTGCAAGCCAAGTTCGAAGGGAAAGCCGCTGGCGGTGATTCACATGATCCGAACGACTCAGCCGTCACCCGAGTGCAGCAACACATCGAGATCGTCACCTTGATGCGTGACACCTACGCTGTCGCGATCGGCAAGCTGAAAGCTACCGACGAAGCCGCAGGAAGCCAGATGGGCAACCTGACCGAGGAAGTGCGCTGATGGTCAACCCACTGGACGTCGCCAAGGCTGTTGTCACTGCGGTCGCCGGCCCCGTACCCGTCGCGATCATCGACGCGCACACCCAGTCGAATCAGAACAACGACCGGGATTCGAATCGCCGCAAAGATGCCGAGGACTATTGGAATGCCGATCGGCAGATCATCGACAACGAGTGGGGTCGGCTCGACCCGCAGTACCATCAACCCGCGCCGAACAAGATCCTTTCCCCCGAAGCGTTCGAAACCTGGTCGCATCAACAGATTTGGGAAGCGCTCAATGGTCATGGTGGGGTCATGGGTGTCGAGCAGTCCGATATCAATGCCGGTGCCGACGGCTGGCGGCGCTTGACCGAACAGGCCGCGAACGCGGTCGATGCGTTCCGGAGGGGCATCGACCAGGACATTTCGACGTTATGGGCCGGTCGCGCCGCGAACGCTGCCATGGAGGCCACCCGCAGCTATTCGGAGGAATTCAAGAAGCTCACGGTGAGCTTCCAAATGGTTTCGAACGGGATCGACCTCATGCAGGGCTATCTCGATCAGGCCAAGCGGTCCGTGCCACCACCGGAGAATGTGGACGGCTTCGGCGAGTTCATGGGGCATATTCCTGGCAATGGCGTGTTGAAGCTGTCCAAGCATCGCGCCAACGAAGCGGCCGCGCACGCGCAGGAGGTAATGACCACGGTCTATCAGCCCGGTGTGCTGAAGGTCGACGGGCGCACCCCGCTGCTACCGGAGCCGTTCAATCCGGTCGACCAGCCTGGCGATCAACCCACGCCGGCGCCCGGCCTGGGCGCCAATGGTCCCAACCCCGGTGCCGTTCCGCCCGGTAACACGCCGAACGCGTCCAGCCCCAACGGCGAGCAATTGGGCGACCCGAACAACAGCGATCCGCAGAACACCAACTCTCAGAACACGGGCCCGCAGAACAACACTCGAGCCGACACCACTCCAGCGAGCACCACGCCGCAGAATGCGTCTCCCACCGCGAACCCGCCGAAGAACTACCTGGAGGACCCGCTCGGCCGCCCCGGAGCGCCGAGCCCTGGTACGCCCGGTACTCCGGTCGTTTCCGGTATGCCGAACAGCACCCCGAGTCCGGGTAAAAGCGTCCCCGGTGGCAAGCCGTCCGGTCAGCCCGGTCCAGGTGCGCCCGGGTCGAGGGCGGGCAACCCGCAGGCCGGTCGCCCCGGCATGCCCGGCATGGGTGTGCCCGCCGGCGCCCGCGGAAAGGGCGACGACGAGCAAGAGCACAAGACCCCGGACTACCTGGTCCAGGACCGCACTACTGAGCTTCTCGGCGTGCAGCCGGGTGTGCTACCGCCGGGCGGGGTCATCGGCGGATGAGCAAGCGAATCATGCCGCAGTGCGCGTCGCGCATGCTGGAACCGAGCGCCCGCGAGGCGCAGGTATGAGGGAAACCCCCTGGCGGCTGGATGGTTTCGCGTTCACTCTCGCGATGTCGGCGATGGGGCGCGACCGCCTGCCATACCCCTTGAGCTACCAGCCGGAGTTCATAGAGCGCCGCGACGATTACGAACGGCTGCGTGCACGCGCGGCGCAGCAATTGCAACCCTTGTTCGACGAACGGTTCCATCGGGCGCTGACCACACTGCTGGAACCGCAGGTGCGGATCGAGGTCCACGGTTTTCACGGTCCTGGGCTGACGCAAGTGGTGCGCGTCCACGCGAGTCTGGCGGGTCGGTTCGCCACGGTGGCTCAGCAACTGCCCGGCCCCGACCGAGAACACGGCCGCGACGTGATCATCACCCAGTGCGGCGCGGGCGAACTTGTCGCAGAGATCGCGGCGATGTTGCCGAATTGTCAAGGTGGAAGCCATTATTCGTTCTCAGCGCGGCGGTCCGACCTGAACCAGCCGGTGTACGCGCGCCACCCGACCAAGCTGTCACCCATCGAGGAACTGCAACAATTCGTCCGGCGCCCGCGCAGCGGCACCGGGGAAATCACCGTCTATCCGGGCGCCGCCTACGATATCCGGCCCACCGATGACGGCCGCCCCTTCATCTGGATGGACTACCCAGGCGACGGGCGCTATCTCCTGTTCAACCACAATCGGGACGACTTCAGTTTCGCCCCGGGTCCGGCCGACGAACTGATGCGACAAATGCAAAACAGGATCGACACCGCCAACCGCGCCCGCACTTCCACGTGGTGATCGCCTACCGGTTCGGCTGACCTTCGCCAACGGCGGCGCGGAAGGCCTTGCACTTCCGCTATGGGCGACGGCAAAGACAACGGTGGCCCAGCGTAATTCGGTGTAAGCGGAACCGGGGCGAGTGTCCGCCTGTGCTGTGGGCGACTGAGCCATGACGACTCTCCGATCGGCGAGGTGTGCGTTCGACTGGAGCAAACCTACGACCGATTGCATAGACCTGGTCGGAGTCGGCCAGGTTTCGGATCACCTACAGCAGGCCCCACCAGTAGAGCAGGCTGGCCAGTATCCAGACCACCACGGTTTCCATCGTCGCTTCCGATCTTCTCGGCGCTCTTGTCTCCATCATCCCGCGAACCGGGGCCGCATGGTGCGACTCGATGGGTTCCTGCCAAAAACGATCCCTCTACCTGCGGATTTGATCTTGCAAGGTGTTCTTAAGTGCGCGCCAAGCCCGCGCCTGCATTGTTCTTTGTGTCAAGACCGGAAACGGGAAAGACAACAAGCCGTCACCGACGGCGGGAACCCGGCGTGGCCTGTCTCGGGGGGTGACAGGTTGCGTCACGGGGGTGCTTGCCGGGCCGGTCCACGAGGGGTGGCCGGCCCGGCACAGCATGGGACGCGAAGCGTGTCACTCGCGCTGGCTCTTCCTGGAGCTGACCGGCAACGAGAGGGTGTTGCCGCTGCCGACGGTAACCAATGGGTGCAGCGACGGTCCTGATGCGGTGGGGACCGGGCTGGTGTGGGGAGTGATCAGCTCGGCCGTTATGCAACACGTTCTAGACAGTTTTGGAATGGTCATTTCTCGGCTGCCTCGCGGAATTGGCGAGGCTTCTCTGCCTGGGGCAGCCGGCCATGGGCACGGTATGGTCCGCAGCGACCGAGGAGGAATGACTGCCGATATGAACTACCAGCACGCCGGGCCGGGTGCCGCCCCGGGCGGCTATCCGCCCCCGCATCCTCACCTGCCTGGTCACGGCCATCCGCCGTCCCAAGCTTCGGCAGGTGGTGGCACCGGAATCGCGGCGGCACTTCTTGCGCTGCTGGGCGGCGGTTGGGAGATATTCGGTCTCGTGTCGATGGGGACGGCCGGATCGGAGACCTTCGACACTCTGGCAGGTCTTGCGCTGGTCAGCGTGGCCGTGGCCGGATTCGTGGCGTTCCTGCTCATTCTGGGCGGCGTCCTGCTGCTGTGTCGATTGACGGTCGGCCGAGTTCTGGTGATCGTCGGCAGTGCGCTGAGTTTGATCAACATGGCAGTCGGGCTCGCGATGGTAGGCCTTTTCGGCTTGCTGCCGATAGCCGTTGGCGTGCTGACGCTGGCGACCCTTGTTCTCGCCGCCATCAGTCCGACCGGCCGGTGGATCGCGGCACGTCGTCAACCAACTCCGCCGTACGGCCACCAGCCCGCACCGCCATTTGGTCAACCCTGGTCCCCGCAGTACGGCCACCAGCCTTACGGATATCCCACCGCTCCACCCCCCGGCCTCCCGGCCCTACCGTACGGCCAGCCGCCATATCCGAACCGCTGACTCGCTGCTCCGAGTGCGTTCGGGGTCGTCGCCGGGCTGGATTCCAGCACGCCGACTAATCGCATCGGCGGCCAAGCCGAGCGCGACCCCCTCAGGCCTATGCCATATCTGTTGGATTCGCGGCGAGTACGGGACCGCGAACTATGCGTCCGCCGTGACAGCTGCCGACGTCGACCGATCACCGAACGATGCAGCGTGCCGCACAATTGAGCGCACCGTTCGACGGTCGAACGTTGACCGGGCCTTGCGGGGACGGCCCGGTCGATGGCCTAGCGGCCGACGTTCAGCGATGAGTAGTCGGGCAGGTCGTAGGACTCGGTCTTGGCGAGCATTTTCATCATGACCGGACGCATCGGCTTCGAGGTCATCAGCTTGCTGACGGTCTGGCCCGCGCGGATGCCGAAGCGGGACCGGGGGGTCATGGCCTTCAGACCGCCCGGCGGCAGCTCCTGCGCCGTCTTGACGAAGGGGCGCAGCACCTCTTCGTAGCGGGCCAGAGCGTGCTTCGGCTCCCCTGCGTGCGTGGCGATCTCACCGGCGAGGACGTACGCGCCGACCAGTGCCATGGCGGTGCCTTGGCCGGTGAGCGGCGAGCCGCAGTAGCCCGCGTCGCCGAGCAGTGTCACCTGGCCCCCGACCCAGGTCGGCATGTCGATCCGGGCCAGCTCGTCGAAGTAGAAGTCCGGTGCGTCGGCCATTGCGGCGATGATGCGTGCCGACTCCCAGCCGCCGCCGGCCAACCGCTCGCGGATCAAGTTCTGCTGAGCCGTGATGTCCCGGCGCAGTGCGGGATCCGCTGGGCATCGCAGCACGACCAGCGCCTTGCAGGTGGCCGGGTCGGCGTCCGGGCGCAGGCCGAGCCCGGTGGCGCCGACCAGTGAGTGCATCGTGAACCAGTGCGGCTCCAGGTCTTTCGGTCGCGCCAGGGTGAAGAAGGACATGTATCCGCCCAGATAGGTGGCGAATCGTTCCTCGGGACCGAACGCCATGCGGCGGGTAGCGGAGTGCAGACCGTCCGCGCCGATCACGATGTCGAACCGCTCGGCGGCGCCGGAGGCGAACGTCACGTCCGCTCCCGCGTCGTCCTGCCGGATCTCGGTGATCCATTCCCCGTAGCGGTAGTCGACGCCGCCCTCGGCGGCGACCAGATCGAGCAGCACCTGGTTGAGATCGCCACGGGTGATCTCGATTTCGGCGACCGTGCCCTTGCCTTGGAAGGTCTCGGCGGACATCCGCAGGATCTCGCGACCCTCGGCATCGACATACCGCATGCCGCGCTCATCCAGCTGATAGTCACGGATCCCCGGCATCAGCCCCATCCGCTCGGCCACTTCGCGGCTCGGACCGCGCAGGTCGACGGCTTGTCCGCCGGGGCGTGGTGCCGCTGCCCGCTCCACGACCGTGACCGGAATATTGGCCCGAAGTAGTTGCAGCGCAACGGCATTACCGCCGATTCCGCCGCCTGCGACAAGAACACGAGGCTGAACGCTCATAGCTGATTCCTCCGACTCACACTTCATCCAAACGTCTTAGACATATGTCTAACACAGGTTGGCACGACTGTCTAGCACAAATGTCCAAACGACGAGTGGCGCATGGTCGCGGCGAAGTCCGCCCTCAGGCCAGTTTCTGTCCTTGATTCCGCCGACTCCCGGAACAGCTCGCAGCTCCGCACTCTTCCCCGTGGGTCAGGGGCTCTGTCACCAAGGTGGCTCACGAGGACCCCACGTTGGTGGCACCGGGTGAACCTCTAGTTGTTGCGGGGTCGGACGTTCGTGACGCTAGCGATGAGGGATTGACGCGTCGGGCGCGTTGATCGCTAACATCCGGCAGCCAACCCGCGTACTCGCCGCGTCGTTCATCCAGCAGCGCCGACACAGCACCCCCGAAGGGCACGAGGCGTCAACAAGTGGCCCGCACAGCGCATCACCGACGAGCTCGCCGACATCGGCTTCACGATCAACCGGCCGGGCCGATTGCGAACTATTCGGTGGCCAGGGACATCGCCGCGATCGCGCGCGTGACCCGTTCGAGCACGACATCCAGCGATTCACCGATGTGCGTATGCAGCAGCCGGTAGGCGAGGGAAAGATCGTCCGCCAGTACGGCGTCGAGGATGCCGAGATGCTCGGCGATGGTGGTCTCGATCCGGTTGTTGACCATGAAGTCGTACATCCGCACATGGCGGATCCGTGAGTTCACCGCCTTCAGCGCCCGCACCATCTCGGCGTTGCCCGCCGCGGTGAGCAGCGTGACGTGGAACTCCTCGTCGCGCACCACGAACCCCGGTTCCTGTTCGGGCGGAGCGGCGCGTAACTCCAGCCATGCGGCGTGTTCGGCCTCCAGCAGTTCCTGATCGTGCACAACGGCCGGATTGGTCATCGCGCGCTGTAAACCGCCCAGCTCGAGCGTTATTCGCAGCTCGTAGAGGTCGCGGATCAGCGGGATACTCGGCCGCACCGGGCTGAAACCGTACTCTTCGCGCTGGAGCAGTCCGTCCGAGCACAGAACCGTCAGGGCTTCCCGGATCGGCGTACGTGAAATGCCGAAGCGCGCCGACAGTTTCGGCTCGGTCAGCCGCTCGCCGAACTTGATGTCCCCGTTCATCAGTTCGCGGCGCAGCGCCGCGTACACCACGTCGCGCAGGGGTTTGCCCGCCGCGTTCTCCAGTGTGGCCAGCCGTGTCGACATGTCTGTATACGCTATTGACCTTGCGTTTCGGTGGGATGTCCGCGTGTTATGGCCGAGTAAGCGTCTGCGCACAGCGCCGGTCCTTTCTGTGGCCATCCGACTGGGATGTGGATACGAATGCCAAATGCGGGCGGGTACTACGGCGGCGCGCCACGATTTACGGGGCTTGTGCCGGTCGAACACGCTGACTCCGCTTGTGTTCGATGCGGGACGGATCGAAACAGAATCCGCCGTTGGTTCGACAGAGTTGTCAGGTCGGTTGTCTACATCAGCGATTTCACCGAGGAGATGGCATGAAGCGCAGTACGAAGCTCGCCGGGGTCCTGGCCGCCGCAGCAGTGGCGCCGAGCATCCTGGCCGGCAACGCCGGAGCCGACGAAGGCGCGGTCTATTTCTCGGCAGGCAGCGCGAACTGCGCGATCTTCGGTGACGGGAGCGTCGGGTGTGATCTGGGATCTCCCCTTCGCCTGAACTACACCGTGGGCACCACCTACCTTCCGTTGTCGATTCCGATCAGCGAGATCGTGATCGATCAACCGTGGCTGCCTGCGCACCCCACCTTCGCCGGAGGCACGTCGTACACGCTGGCCGCCGGCAATCCCAGCATCTACGACCTGAAGACTGGCCAAGACATGTGGGGGCCGGTCATCGAGCACGCGGGATCGTCGTGCCGAATCGGTTTCCACGGGAGTTTCACCTGCAACGCGAAGGGGCGGGGATTCAGCGCGTACGGCGGCATCATCTCCGCCGCGATCCCGTAATTCGGGTGTCGGAAAAGGGCATGTCATCGGCGGTCGGCTTGTGCGAGGGACGCGGATCATCGCACCTCGCTACGCGCCGGCCGCCGGTGGATCCGTCTACCGCACGCTGGGTTTCGTGCCCTGCGGATATGCGACTATCGCCCGACCAGCACCGAGGCCGCTCCGTCCGGATCTACCGCGGCGCCTCGGCGGCCCGGGCGGCGCCATCGATTCGGATGGCCTGCGCGGTCACCGCGCTCGCCGCCGCGCTTGCCAGGTAGGCGACCACCTCCGCGGGCTGGCTCATTGTTGCGATGACCGCATCGAGCTCCGCGTTTCCGGTCTCGCCGGCACCGTGGCTGACCGTGTTGACGGTGATCCGCCGCGGCGCGAAGTCCGGTGCCACGGCCTGACCGAGCTGCTCGACGGCGCCGCGGGTCGCGTCGTAGAGCGCGCCGCGCGGGCTGGCGGAATCGCAGACGGTGATGATCCGGCCGTCGTCGGCCAGGTGCGCCGAGGCCAGCTGTATACCGTGGAACACCCCCTTCACCGTCACCGCGAAGCCGAGGTCGAACGTCTCCCCGCTGATCTTCACGAACGGTTCGGCATCGGGCACCGTCGCGGTGTTGACCAGCAGGTCCCACCGGCCGCAGTCCTCGAGCAGCACCTGTACCAGCTCCTCGTATTCCGCGTGGTCGCCGAGATCGGCCGCGAGCCCGAGAGCGGTACCGTCAGCGGCCGTGATCTCCTTGATCACGTCAGCCGCCGCCTCCGGGAAATGCGGATGATGGACCACAACTTGCGCCCCTTGCGCAGCAAGTGTTTTCGCGATCGCTCGTCCGATCCCGGTGTAGGCCCCTGTGACAAGTGCTGTCTTCCCGGACAGCGGTTTGTCTGCGCGGACCCCATCGACGGGCTTGCTCATGTGCCGACCTTTCGCCGATTGCGGAAACAATGTCTCAGGATGGTATTCGTTGCGCGGCGGACGATGTCGCCGACAGCCCGCGTACCTGATCGGGCGCGTCGTGCGCCGGACCGGCTTGTTCCGCGCCGCATCGAACACTAACCGCTGATCGTATTCGCGTCAGGCACATCGGAAATGGCAGGCGATGGCAGTAGCTGTGGCGCCGGAAGCGCGGTCAGAATGCCCAGGTCGGGTCGCGCGCATGCGTAGAAGCGGTCCCTGGCATCCGACGCCCGGATCAGAGCCTGGCGGATGGCCTCGGCGGACACCGCGGTATCGGTGTGCAGCACGCGCAGTTCCCAGACCTTCTGCTGCCAGTTCCGCGCTGCCTCGACCGTCGGACCGTCAGCGAGCAGCAGGATCGACTCGAGCAGGTCAGCGCGTGCGTCTTCCGCAGTGGCCAAGAGTGGCCAGCCTTCGGACATGGACAGCGTCTCATGGCCAGGCCATAGCTCGGGGTGCATCGCGGCAGCCATCTTCACGTGCAGCCGAACCTCATGCTTGATGGCACCCGCGAACGCAACGTAGGCCTCGTGCCGTGCGCTGTCCCATCGTGTCGCATGATGACGGCTCCATTGCAGACGATCTTTGCGAACGTTGAAGTAGTAGCCGATCCACGCCGAGGTCGCGCCGGTGACGATGGCGATCACCGCACTGTAGAGCGCAAGCATCGCCCAAGCCTATGCACTCTGGTTGGACGCATCTCAACTGCCCTGTCGGCCAGTCGAATTCGGATCGCTGATCGCGCCGACCCCGTGCCTCCGAGCCGGGACCGGTCCCGACTGCCGTCGGGACCGGTGTGACCCTGATCATGCCGCGAGGGGTCGGCTGGACTTGAACTCACCGGGCGAACTCGGCTCGCGACCGATAACGGCGTCGGCTGTAGATCGTGGCCCCAGGGCATTCGGATAGTTCTGATACCGACCTCACCATGCAACAAAGAAGGCCCCTGACCAGTTGAATGGTCAGGGGCCTTCTTGTCGTCTCAACCACGAGTCGGGGTGACAGGATTTGAACCTGCGACCTCTTCGTCCCGAACGAAGCGCGCTACCAAGCTGCGCCACACCCCGTGAATCGAACCTGGAGTAGCTTACAACAGGGTGGGGTGAGACGTTAAACCGGCAGGTCAGTCAGCCTTCGTGGGGCCGGATGCTGGTGAAGATGCGCTTGGCGGTCTCGGTGCCGAGGGCGTTGGGGACGCCGGTGTCGGCGACGATCACCATGACGAAGTTTCCGCTGTCGCTGGGGAACGCGACGGTGTAGACGGAGTACGCCGTGGCGCAGCCGGGCTTGGCCTGGCTGACGGTGCCGTTGGTCTCCACGAACATGCCGTGCTGTGATCCGTCCAGCGACGCCAACGGCACGGGCGCGCCCGGGGTGCTGTCGGAGGATTCCTTGTAGGCGAGTTTGGCTGTCCTCGTACCGAGTTCGGTTGCCGCGCTTGCCGAATCGGCGTCATTCGAGCCGGTGAGGAAGGCGACGGTTCGGGTCGAGCCAGGGCAGTAGCCCTTGCCCTCGCTGGCGTAACCCTTGCCCGCGACCGCGTTGGGCGGCTCGCCGAAGCCGCCGATGGTGCCCTGCGAAGCGACGGTCCAGTCGGCGGGCACGTCGTAGGCCGCACCGCGGTCCGGTGCGACGACCACCTGGTAGCCCGGGATGAGCGAGGCCTCGTTGCCTGCGCCGCTCGCGGTTGTTGTCGGCGCAGGCGTTGTCGTCTGCGCGGAGGTGTGCGCGCCCCCGGTCGTGGTGAGTGCGCTCACCATCGATGGTGAGCTCTCCTGCGCGGAATCCGATCCGCGCTTGGCCAGCGCCACCGCCGTCACCGCGACACCGGCCACCAGCAGCACGACCAGCCCGACCAGCAGCACAGTCTTGCCCCGGCCACCGCGGTTCGGTCCATAACCCGAAAACCCGGCGTGCGGAGCGTACTGCGCGGCGCCGTAGCCGGGCCGGTAGCGCTCGAGCGGGATCACCTCGCCGTACTGCTCCGGCCCGCTGTGGGCTGGTCGCCATTGCAAGTTCGGATCCGGCTGCCCGAACCCGTCGGCGCTCGGATATCCGAGCAAGGTCGGTGTGCTGTCGTCCGGCCCACCTCGCCCCGGGGTTCCAGCGCTCTGCTGCCAGCCACCGGAGGACGCGGGCTGGTCGAGCGGACCCAGCGGTTGCCCGAGCATGGTCGGACCGGTGTGCCCGTGGCCCGTCTCGGGCGAGCCGAAGTCGCGCTGCCCCGGCGCGTACTGTCCGGGCGCCACGTGTCCGCCGAGGTGGTGGGCCTGCATCGTCTCGTCGGTTCGGCCGGTCGTGTCCTGCCCGGGCTGCCGGTGTTCGGCGAGTGGCTGCGCCAGCAGGGTCGGGTCGGCCTGGCCGGACGAGGGCTGCGGGCTCGATGTCCACTGTCCGGCGGGCGTCTGGGCCAGGAGCGTCGGGTCGGCTTGTGCGGCCGAACCGGCATTGTGCGGCCACGAAGGCGCGGCAGGCTCCGCGGAGTGGGGTTGCCACTGGAGTGTGGGCGCGGCCTGACCGCCCATTCCCGGCTGGGTGGGGTCGGGCTGAGCCGTCGGTCCGGACGCGGGTTGGTTCAGGTGGCCGAGTTGTTGCGCGTCAGGTGTCTGTCCTGCCTGTCCTGCCGGGCTCGGCTGCCACGGATAGGACGGAGCGTTCCCTTCGTGTGGCGGTTCGGGCGCACCGACTCCCGGCTGCCACTGCGAAGTCGGAGCGTACTGGTCGTACCGCGGTTCCGCCTGTTCACGCCCTCCCGTGTTCGGACGCCCTTGCGGTGTGAGCTGATCCGAATCACGTTCGCCCGCTTGCTCATTCGAGCTACGCCGCCATGGTGTGGCGGGGCGGGCGGGTTCGCTCGCCGCGGGGTGCTCGGTCGCGCCGGGCCACCGGTGTGTGGAAGGAGTCGAGTGTCCCTCGGTGCTCGGACTGCCCGACCACTCAGCGCCCGAAAACTGGTGTCCCTGCGGCGTTTCGGACTGCCCGGGCGCCGCCGGATGCGCCCCGGAGGTCGGCCGCCCCGTGGGATCGGAACCGTCACGCGTCGCATCGGGATCGAAATATGCTGCTCCGGACGGCTGTTGCCGAGGCTGCTGCGCACCCGGCCGTCCCGGAACCGCCGGGTCGTCGCGCCGGTCGTCGAATTCACTCACCGTTTTCCCTACCTGACACTCGTCTCGGCAGGGGACCTTAGCGGGCGACGGCCTCCGACGCCGACACGCCCTGGCCCGCGTCGGCTCCCGGACGCCTCGGTGGCGCGGCGACCAGCGTCAACAGGGTTGCCTCTGGGCGGCAGCAGAATCGGTACGGCGCCCACGGCGAGGTGCCGATGCCCGCGGAGACATGCAACTGGGTGCGCCCACCCCATTTGGAGGGGCCCTTCACCCGGGAGCGGTCGATGCCGCAGTTGGTGACGAGTGCGCCGTATCCGGGCAGGCACAGTTGGCCGCCGTGCGTGTGCCCAGCCAGCACCAGGTCGTAGCCGTCCTCGGCGAAGCGGTCCAGTACCCGCGGCTCGGGTGAGTGGGTGAGACCGATCCGCAATTCGGCCAATGGGTTCGGAGCACCCGTGATGGTGTCGTAGCGGTCGCGCTGCAGGTGCGGATCGTCCACACCGGCGGTGGCGATCCGGATGCCCGCCACCTCGAGGTCACGGCGGACGTGCGTCAGATCGAGCCAGCCGCGCTCGGTGAAGGCCGCGCGCAGGTCCTTCCACGGCAGCGGAGCGCCGAAGGTGCGGCGGTGGTCCTTCTTGAAGTACTTCAGCGGGTTCTTCGCCACCGGCGCGAAGTAGTCGTTGCTGCCGAAGATGAAAAGACCCGGGCGGGAAAGCAATCCGCCGAGGGCCTGGACAACCGCGGGCACCGACTTCTGGTGCGAGAGGTTGTCGCCGGTGTTGACCACCAGATCTGGCTCCAAGCGGTCCAGCTCGCGCAGCCACTGCTGCTTGAGCTTCTGGCCTGGCATCATGTGCAGATCACTGATGTGCAGCACCCGCAGCGATGACGACCCCGGCGCCAACACGGGCATGGTCGCCTCCCGCAGAACGAAGGCGTTGCGTTCGACCAGCGAGGCGTAGCCGATTCCGGCCACCGCGGCACCGGCGGCTCCCAGCGCGGTCGTGCGTACAGCAGAGGTCGAGATCACGGGCATTTGCCCAGCATAGGTGACCCCGCGCGGGAGCGCCGGGTGTGTTTCCGCACAAGCGCGGGTTCGGACGCCGAGAAATCCGACAGCGGTGCAAATGTGGTGGGCCCGCCGCGACGGACCGGCTACCGTGAGCTGCATGTCGGAACTCAAATCGCAGCTGCGGACGGACCTGACCGTCGCGATGAAAGCCAAGGATACGCTGCGCCTTTCCACGTTGCGGATGCTGCTCACGGCGATCCAGACCGCGGAGGTCGCAGGCTCGGAAGCACGCGAGCTCTCCGACGCCGAGGTCGTCGCCGTGCTGCAGAAGGAGTCGAAGAAGCGCAACGAGTCCGCCGAGGTCTACACCCAGGCTGGGCGCGGCGAACTGGCGGCGAACGAGCATGCCGAAGCGCACATCATCGACGAATACCTGCCGACCCAACTGACCGACGCTGAGGTCGCCGACCTCGCCGACACCGCGATCGCGCAGGTGGCCGAGGAAATCGGTGAGCGGCCCGGCATACGCCAGATGGGCCAGGTCATGAAGATCGCCACCGGGCTCGCGGCGGGAAAGGCCGACGGTTCGCGGATCTCGGCCGCGGTGAAGGCACGACTGTAGCGTCGCGTGAACTGCGAAAGGGGCCGCGAACCGGATGGTTCGCGGCCCCTTTTCGGTCACTCAGCGCGGGATCGGGATCGGAATCGGGATCGGTGGCAGCCGCGGTATCGGCAGGCCGGGCGGCCCCGGTGGCGGCCCCGGTGGTGGCCCGGGCGGCGGGGCTTCCCGCACGGTGCCGTCACTGATGTAGAGCGTGATCACCGAACCGGGGATCGCCGAGCCGTTCGGCGCGGTCCCCATCACGGTGCCCTTCGGCTGCGACCCGGCGCCGGTCACCGACGTCACCTGAAAGCCGGCGGCGACCAGCGCGGAGGTGGCCTCGCCCTGGGTCTTGCCTGCGACGTCTGGCACCTGGGCGTTGTTCGAGCCGCGCACGTACTTGTCGTCCAGCGGTGGCAGCCCGGGCGTCGGGAACAGGGGTACCACCGGCTTGATCGCGTTGAACCAGGTGCGCGCCGGTTCGTTACCGCCGAACAGGTTGCCGTCGCCGCAACTGTGCAGCGGGAACGAGCAGATCTCGCCGGGCGTCGGGCTGTCGCCGTAGATGTAGGCCGCGGCGGCCAGCGAGTTGGTGAATCCGAGGAAGGCCGACGAACGGTGGCTCTCGGTGGTGCCCGTCTTGCCGGAGAGCGGGAAGTTCCAGCCCGCCGATCGAGCCGCACCCGCGGCGGTGCCGCTGATGTCGTCCTTGCTCATCGCGTTGGCCAGGGTGTTCGCCAGACCTGGCTCGACGACCTGCTCGCACGCCTGCTGGGTCAGCGGCACCTGCCTGCCCTGGCGGTCCACGACATCCTTGATCGGGTTCGGCGGGCACCACCGGCCGCCGGAGCCTAGTGTCGCGGCGACATTGGACAGCTCGAGCGGGTTGATCGCGACCGGGCCGAGGGTGAAGGAGCCGAGATTCTGGTCCTTGACCATGTCGGCCAGGCTTTGGTTGCCGTGGCCGGACGTGCCCGCCTCGGTGTAAGTGCGCATACCGAGGCGGATGGCCATGTCGACGGTCGGGGTGACTCCGACCGCCTGGATAAGCTTGACGAAGGCGGTGTTCGGTGAGGTGGCCAGCGCCTCCGTCACCGACATCGGCGACTTGTACTTGCCCGCGTTCTCGACGCAATAAGTGGCAGGCGGGCAGCCGCGCGCACCACCGTTACCCATACCCTTGGCCTCGAACCGGCCGGGCACGTCGAGTTCGGCGTCGATGCCGAGGCCCTTCTCCATGGCCGCGGCGGTCGTGAAGAGCTTGAAGATCGAGCCGGCGCCGTCACCGACCAGCGAGTACGGCTGGGGCTGCACGGTCTCGCTCGCGTCCCGGTTCAGGCCGTAGGTGCGACTGCTTGCCATCGCGAGCACCGGGTGGGAGTCCGGCCCCGGCGCGACCACGGACATGACCTGTGCGATGTCATCGAGGTTCGGGTTGGCCGCCTCGGCCACCGACCGCTTCACCGAGTCCTGTACGGCTGGGTCGAGGGTGGTCTTGATGCGATAGCCACCCTTATCGATCTGGTCGCGGCTGATACCCGCGTTCGCGAGGTACTGCAGCGCGTAGTCGCAGAAGAAGCCGCGGTCGTTGGCCGCGATGCAGCCCCGTGGCAGGCCTTTGGGCTCCGGAAGCACCCCCAGCGGCTTGGTCTTGGCCTCGCGGAACTCGTTGGCGCGGCTCGGGATGTTCTGGATCAGGGTGTCCAGCACCGTGTTGCGCCGGGCCAGCACGCCGTCGGCATTGGTGTAGGGGTTGAGCTTCGAGGAACTCTGCACCATGCCCGCCAGCATCGCGGCCTGCCAGATGTTCAGCTCGGACGCGTCGACGCCGAAGTAGGTCTGCGCGGCGTCCTGGATGCCGTAGGAGGAATTACCGAACGGGACGAGGTTGAGGTACCGGGTAAGGATCTCGTCTTTGGTCAGCTCCCGGTCCAGCGTGAGCGCCATCCGGATCTCACGGATCTTGCGGGCCGGGGTGGTCTCGATGGCGGCGCGGCGCTCGGCGTCGGTCTTGGCGACCACGAGCAGCTGGAAGTTCTTCACATATTGCTGATCCAGCGTCGACGCGCCCTGCTGGACCTCGCCGCTGCTGGTGTTGGTAAGGAACGCGCGTAGCGTGCCCTGCCAGTCCACGCCCTCGTGTTCGGCGAAACGTCGGTCCTCGATGGACACGATCGCCAGCTTCATGTCGTTGGAGATCTTGTCGCTGGGGACCTCGAACCGGCGCTGCTCGTACAGCCAGGCGATCGGATTGCCCGCCGCGTCGACCATGGTCGAGACTGCGGGCACCGTTCCTTCCACCAATTCCGCGGAGACGTTGTCGACGGCGTCGGCGGCGCGGTTGGATACGAATCCGAAACCGCCCGCGAGCGGGAACAACAACCCGGCGACGAGCACGGCGGCCAGCGCGCAGCTGCCGGCCAGCCTCGCGAGCGTATGTGTGATCGGCACGACCCCAAGACTACGGGGTGCCCCGCGCGCCTTCTTGGCGGCATTTGTCCGATGGCCGGAACTGGTGATCCGTGAACCAGCATGGGCGTGTCGCGGATTCGGCTCTGGCGTGTCGGGGAACGGCATATCCGGAATCTGCCTGACCGTCCTGTATGAGCCCGACTTTGCAGGGACGGACGTACCAAAAAATCTCGGGACGGTCTTGCGCAAGCGCTATACCTTTACCTAGATTGAGAACCCAGTGTGATAGAGCTAACACTCAAATGTGGAATGTGGTGCACTGCGCAGCGGGGTTTGGGTTGCTGCGGTGGTGACACGCGATTCTGGAGCGCCGTTGACCCGGTGTTCGGACTGCAAAGGGGCACACCAAATGCACATGACAACCCCCATCGCTCGATTGGACGTGGAGCAGGCCGAAGCAAGAATCGCCTGGGTAGCCCAGGCCCGATGCAAAGAAGTAGATCCCGATCAGCTGTTCGTCCGCGGTGCGGCGCAGCGCAAAGCGGCGACGATCTGCAGGCACTGCCCGGTGCTCATGCAGTGTGGTGCCGACGCTCTCGACAATCGTGTCGAGTTCGGCGTGTGGGGCGGCATGACCGAACGACAGCGCCGCGCGCTGCTGAAGCAGCATCCGGAGGTGACATCCTGGGCCGATTTCTTCCAGGCCCAGCGCCAGCATCAGGTGGCGATGTAGTCCTGGCAGGTAGTCCTAGCAGAACAATGAAACGGAGCCCGCGGCAGCGGGCTCAGTTTCGTTTGAAGACGGTTGAACCGATAGCGGATACGCCTGAGTATCAGACGGTTACCTGGACGGTGCGGGTGAGCTGATCGCCGACGGCGCGCAGTGCGTCGAGATCGGACACCTCGAACGGAAGCGTGGTCACCGTGACGATCGGTACGCGGGGATGCGCGCCGGTGAAGCGGGATAGCAGGTGCTGTTCCCGCTTGTCGGTGGCAACCCGGCGCGCATGGACGCGCAGCACCGCCGCGGTGAGTGGATCGGACTCCTCGAGCTGGTCGGCGGCAGTCAGCGCGTGATCGGCCGACAGCGAGCTGAGCGCCGGATGTGTCCGGTTCAGCACCAGCCCGGCCAGCGGCATGCGCTCGGTGGAGAGCCGATCGACGAAGAACGAGGCTTCGCGCAGAGCGTCCGGTTCCGGCGCCGCGACCACCAGGAAGTGTGTGCCGGGCTTCGACAGCATCGCGTAGGTGCGGTCGGCGCGGTCCTGGAAGCCACCGAACAGAGAATCCAGCGACTGTAGGAAGTTCGACGCGTCCTTGAGCATCTGCCCGCCGACGATGGTGGACACCGCGCGCACGGCCAGGCTCATCGCACCGGTCACCAGCCGGGTGACGCCGCGGCCCGGCGCCATGATCACCCGGATCATGCGGCCGTTGAGGAAGTTGTTCAGCCGCTTCGGCGCGTCCAGGAAGTCGAGGGCGTTACGCGAGGGCGGGGTGTCCACCACGATCAGGTCCCACTCGCGCTGGTGGGCCAGCTGGCCCAGCTTCTCCATGGCCATGTACTCCTGCGTGCCCCCGAAGGACGACGCGACGGTCTGATAGAAGGGGTTGGCGAAGATCTGCTCCGCCTTCTCCGGGCTGGTGTGCTCGAGCACCATGTCGTCGAACGTGCGACGCATGTTGAGCATCATCGCGTGTAGCTCGCCCTTGGCTTCCGGGCCAAGTGCTACCCGCTGCGGGCTGTTGTCCAGCTCGGCGACGCCGAGCGACTGGGCCAGTCGGCGAGCCGGGTCGATGGTGAGCACCACGACCTTGCGCCCCTGCTCGGCCGCGCGCAACGCGATCGCGGCGGCGGTGGTCGTCTTCCCGACGCCGCCGGAGCCACAGCAGACCACCACGCGCGCCGACGGGTCGGCGAGGATCTTCGACATGTCCAGCGGGGCCGCCACGGACGGGATCGGCGTGCTCATCGGACTCCCTGCGCGCTGAGATGCTCGGCTAGTTCGTAGATTCCGCCCAGGTCCATCCCGTCCGCGAGAGCGGGCAGGTAGAGCCGGTTCACGTCGACCTTGGCCAGTTCCGCCGCGCTGTCGTCCTGTGCCTGCAAAGTGGCCGAGTGTTCCACGGCTTCGGTGATCAAGCCCTGGAAATCATTGTCCGACAATGTGATTCCTGCGGAGCCCAGGCCGGCGCGGATGGCGTCGGAGTCGAGATCACCCTGCGCGGCCCGTGCGCGCAGGTCGGGCGGCAGCTGGCCCTCGGTCGCGCGATTCACGACCACCGTGCCGATGCGCAGGTCGGCGGCCGTCAGCTCAGCCACGGCGTCGGCGGTTTCCTGCACCGGCAGCGCCTCCAGCAGTGTGACCAGGTGAATCATGGTCTGATCCGAGTGCAGCAGCTTCGAAACGCCCTCGGCCTGCGAGGCGATCGGCCCGCCCTTGGCCACCTCGACCATGGCCTGGGTGACGTCGAGGAAGCTTGCGATCCGGCCGGTCGGCGGCGCGTCGACCACGATTTCGTCGTAGACCCGCTTGCCGGACTTGTCCACGCGGACCGCGCATTCTTTGATCTTGCCGGTCAGGATGACGTCGCGAAGACCGGGCGCGATCGTTGTGACGAAATCGATGGCGCCCATCCTGCGCATCGCCCGGCCCGCGAAGCCCAGGTTGTAGAACATGTCGAGGTATTCGAGGAAGGCGTGCTCGATATCCAATGCCAGCGCGGCCACCTCGCCACCACCATCGGCGGTGGCGATCCTGGTCTCGGTCGGCGGCAGCGGCGGCAGATCGAACAGCTGCGCGATCGACTGCCTGCTTTCCACCTCCACCAACAACACCCGGCGGCCCCCCGCGGCGAGCGCGAGTGCCAACGCCGCGGCCACCGTCGACTTGCCCGTGCCCCCTTTGCCGGAGACGTAGTGCAAGCGGGCCTCTTCCGCGCGCTTCGGCCACCCTGTGTCCAGCCCCGGCTCCGCCGAAAGTGGCACTACTGTTGGTACTCCCACGCTCGCGAGCCTATAACCCGTTCTGAGTTCACGTCCGAGGGATCCGGCTAGTCTCAGGTCCAGGACGTGCTGCTGTACCAGACAATGCCGCTGGGGCAGCGGCCCCGGGGCGGCACGACATAAGGACATGTCAGAGCTGGTGATGCGGGAACCGTCGCTGGATTGAGGACATACCGTCGCCCGCTGGTGATGTACGGGCCGCAGCGGCGATTGGTGCCATAGGGCCGACCCAGGTGTGACGTACGGAACGTCGGCCTTGTCCACCTACAAGGCCGCCGCCAGAGATCGGCCGACAGAGGACTGCCGCAACGTTTGGTGACGCACCACCTGCCAACTCGGACAACTCGAATTGCCCGGACATCCGCTGCCAGAGGACCGCAGCAGGCGGAGGTGATGCCGGACGCAGGCTTCGGCGAGTACGAGCCGCAGCGAAGATCGGCGGGACTACCGACTGCTGCCGGATGGGTGATCTGATGACCGCTGCCGGATGGGCGACCGCCAGATGGGCGACGTAACGACGGGCTCCGGATGGGCACGTAGGAGACGCCCCAGGCCAGCGGCACATAGATCGCCAAGCCGATCAGCGTACGACCCATCAGGTCGATGCGGAAGAGACCGTCAACCTCGGCCGACCCCGCCCTTCCGAGCGAAGTGAGACCGAGCATTGCCCGTTCGCGGCTCGGCTCGCATCCGACCGGCCGCGACGCATGCGACGAAGTCGCCAGTCGCGGCCGGTCGGATGCGAGCCATCAAGGAGCCGCGAACACGCAGCGCCGCAGGCGCTGCAATCCGACACAGAGCACGCAGCGCCGCAGGCGCTGCAAATTAAGCACAGTACGCTCTCGCACATGAGTGATGCGACCTTGTGGGAGTACGCGACCGTGCCGCTGCTGACGCACGCGACCAAGCAGATTCTCGACCAGTGGGGTGCCGACGGCTGGGAGCTGGTCACCGTCCTGCCCGGCCCGACCGGCGAACAGCACGTCGCCTACCTCAAGCGGCCCAAGTAGAGAGGGATGACGCAATGACCCAGTGGGAGAAGAATCTCGCCGAGCTCGGACTGACCCTACCTCCGGTTGTGGCCCCGGTCGCCGCCTACATTCCTGCGATCCGCACCGGGTCGCTCGTCTACACCTCCGGCCAGTTGCCGTTCGTGGACGGTGAGCTATCCGCGGTCGGCAAGGTCGGCGCCGAGGTCTCGATCGAGGCGGCCAAGGAGGCGGCGCGGCTGTGCGCGCTGAACGCGCTGGCCGCGGTGCATGATCTGGTCGGGCTGGACGCGGTGGTGCGGATTGTCAAGGTGGTCGGATTCGTGGCCTCCGCACCGGGATTCGGTGAGCAGCCGGTGGTTGTCAACGGCGCGTCGGAGCTCCTGGGCCAGGTGTTCGGCGATGCGGGCAAGCACGCGCGCTCCGCCGTCGGTGTCGCCGAACTTCCCAGGAACACTCCGGTCGAAGTCGAATTGATCGCCGAGGTGCTGTGATATTTGCCGCGCGGGCGCGAACGGGGAATGCTTGGTCTCGCTTCGCTCGGAAGCGGGGGTTGAGCCGATGGGGTCGTGTTGGGTGGGGGCTGTGATCCTGGGTGTTTGTGGCTGGTCGGTGTCGTGTGTTGGGGTGGCCGGTGGCGGCTTCGTCGCGGGACGTGTTGGCCGCTCGGATGCGAGCCGGGCCGCGAACGGGGAATGCTTGGTCTCGCTTCGCTCGGAAGCGGGGGTTGAGCCGATGGGGTCGTGTTGGGTGGGGGCTGTGATCCTGGGTGTTTGTGGCTGGTCGGTGTCGTGTGTTGGGGTGGCCGGTGGCGGCTTCGTCGCGGGACGTGTTGGCCGCTCGGACGCGAGTCGGGCCGCGAACGGGGAATGCTTGGTCTCGCTTCGCTCGGAAGCGGGGGTTGAGCCGATGGGGTCGTGTTGGGTGGGGGCTGTGATCCTGGGTGTTTGTGGCTGGTCGGTGTCGTGTGTTGGGGTGGCCGGTGGCGGCTTCGTCGCGGGACGTGTTGGCCGCTCGGATGCGAGCCCGGCCGCGAACGCGCTCGTAAGACTCGCGCTGCGCGGGGTGGGAATGGAGGATGGCAGGTTTCACTCCGTTCCGATCCCGGGTTCTGTCGATGTTCGCAGGGGGGCGCTATAGGCACGAGTCGGCGCGAACGAATGCTTGTGTAGATCTATCCGTTTCACTCGAGGACAATGTGGCATGGCACTTGAGCACCCTGCGTATGGTCAGTTGCGTCGAGTCACCCCGACGGCGGCGGTGCTGCTCGCCGACAATCCAGGGCCGATGACGCTGGAGGGGACCAACACCTGGATACTGCGCGCTCCGGGACGATCGGACTGTGTGGTGGTCGACCCGGGGCCCAAGGACAAGTCGCACGGTAAGGCGATCGCCGAGGCCGCCGGGGGCGAGATCGCCCTTACCCTGATCACCCACCGCCACCATGACCATACCGGCGGCATCGATCGGCTGGTCGAGCTGACCGGAACACCGGTACGGGCAAAGGATTCCGGCTTTCTGCGGGACTCGGACGCGACGCTGGTGGATGGCGAGGTGATCGAGGCGGCGGGTTTGCGGATCACCGTGCTGCACACGCCGGGCCACACCGGCGACTCGGTGAGCTTCGTTCTCGACGATGCGGTGCTGACCGGCGACACTATCCTCGGCGCGGGCACCACCGTGCTGGACTCCAGCGACGGCACCCTGGCCGACTACCTGTCGTCGCTGGACAAGCTGGTCGAGGCGGGCAAGGGCAAGGCGCTGCTGCCCGCGCATGGCCCGGACCATCCCGACCTGGAGTCGATCGCGCGGTACTACATCGCCCATCGGCACGAGCGGCTCGACCAGGTGCGTGCGGCATTGCGCGTGCTTGGGCCGGACGCCGGTGCGATGGCGGTGGTGCGGCGCGTGTACGCCGACGTGGACAAGCGGTTGTGGCCGGCCGCGCGCAGTTCGGTGCAGGCACAGCTGGAATACCTTCGGGTGTACGGCTGACCAGGTAGACGACAACAGCACGCCGGGTTCAGTGGAGCGCTGAATCCGGCGTGCTGTGCGTTGTCGGTACGAGTGTTACCGCGCGCGGCGAGCGAGCCGCTCGGAGTCGGAGATGAGCACGCTCTTGCCCTCCAGCCGCAGCCAGCCGCGATGCGCGAAGTCGGCGAGCGCCTTGTTCACGGTCTCGCGGGAGGCACCGACCAGCTGGGCGATCTCCTCCTGGGTCAGGTCGTGGGTGACCCGCAGTGCGCCCGCCTCCTGAGTGCCGAACCGCTGCGCGAGCTGCAGCAGCGCCTTGGCGACCCGGCCGGGAACGTCGGTGAAGATCAGGTCGGCCAGGTTGTTGTTGGTGCGGCGCAAGCGGCGGGCGAGCACGCGGAGCAGCTGCTCGGCGATCTCGGGGCGCTGGTCGATCCATGCCTTGAGGGCGTCGCGGTCCATCGTCACGGCGCGAACCTCGGTCACCGTGGTAGCGGTGGAGGTGCGCGGGCCGGGGTCGAAGATCGACAGCTCACCGAACATATCGGACGGGCCCATGATGGTCAGCAGGTTCTCCCGGCCATCGGGCGAGCGACGACCGATCTTCACCTTGCCGGACGTGATGATATACAGCCGGTCGCCAGGCTCACCCTCGTTGAAGATGACATGGCCGCGCGGGAAATCCACGGGCTGCAGCTGTTTGGCGAGGGCGGCCACCGCAGTGGGCTCGACGCCCTGGAAGATGCCTGCTCTGGCGAGGGCCTCGTCCACGAATGTGCTCCTTATGGGAAATGGCTCTGTACTGGACCGAAGCGACTCGGCCAACAGCGCAGTCTACGCGGCATGATGACAGCGTAGTGACAGACACCACGTAACGGGTGAATTGCGCGACGCAGCGGAGAACCGTACCAGTGTCCGATCGGCGGCGTTCGTGGGTCCCTTCGTGGTTACGCAAGCTGCCGCCGCCGGGACCGTCGCTTGCACCGTGTCAGCTTGCCCGGGCCACATCCAGCTCCTCGCCGCGAGAGCGGCGCCTGCGCATCCGGGCCACGGCCGCTGGCAGACCGAGCTTCGTCAGCTCCTTCACCTCGGCGTTGCTTGCGTTGTCCAGGTACTGCTGAACCTCTTCGTCGGGTTCGAGAAGCTTGCTGAGCCGATTCTCGACCCGCTCCATGCCCAGTGCGAACAGCATCAACACCACTGGGAAGAGCGCCACAGCGAGTCCTTGCATGTCGAGCAGTAAACACGGTCCAGGTCTCAGATGGAACACGGCAACCCAACTGGAAGGGCAACGTTGTCCGCCGGTTACGTATGGTGGACGCGTGCGAGTTTCCCCCTCCATCGCCGCCGGGAACGGGCTTTCGCCTGCCTCCGACGCCTCCGATGCGCAGCCGGTCGCTGCCGCGGCTCCGAAACGGAAAACCAGGGCGCGACAGGCGGAAACCCGGCTCGGGCTGGTCCGGAGAGCGCGCCGGATGAACCGGGAACTCGCGGTCGCTTTCCCAGACGCGCACTGTGAGCTGGATTTCACCACTCCGCTCGAATTGGCGGTGGCGACAATACTTTCCGCGCAGTGCACCGATGAGCGCGTGAATCGCACCACCCCGGCGGTGTTCGCGCGGTACCCGGACGCTCGTGCCTACGCCGGGGCAAACCGCGCGGAGCTGGAGGAATACATCCGGCCCACCGGGTTCTACCGCAACAAGACCACCGCTCTGATCGGCCTCGGGCAGGCACTGCTCGAGCAGCATGATGGTGAATTGCCTCACACCTTGGTAGAACTCGTTCTTTTGCCCGGGATCGGACGCAAGACTGCCAACGTCATTCTCGGTAACGCGTTCGGGGTGCCCGGCATCACGGTCGACACACATTTCGGCCGCTTGGTGCGGCGCTGGCAGTGGACCGCCGAAGAAGATCCGGTGAAGGTCGAGCACATCGTCGGCGCGCTGATCGAGCGCAAGGAATGGACGATGCTGTCGCACCGGGTGATCTTTCACGGGCGCCGCGTCTGTCATGCCCGCAAACCGGCGTGCGGTGTGTGCGTCCTGGCCAAGGACTGCCCGTCGTTCGGGACCGGGCCGACCGATCCGGAGATCGCGGCCAAGCTTGTGAAGGGGCCGGAGCGGGAGCATCTGCTCGAGCTGGTGGGCCGGTGAGCTCGGAGCCCTCCGTCGGTAGAGGGATAGGGTACGGATGGCGTTGGGCACTTGCGGGTCTGATCGTGGTGGTAGCGCTCGCGGTCGCGGTGTGGCCGCGCGGGAATGACGACAACGACGCGAAACCGGGTCGCGAACAGCCGACCGGCGCCGCGTTCGGCGTGTCGGACGAGCTGCGCGCCGCGGCAGGTCTGCCCGCCTGCCCGCAACCCGCGGGAGGCCCCGCCGGAAACAGCCCGTTGGCAGGCATCACCCTGGAATGCCTGGCAGACGGCAGGCCGGTCGCCCTGGCCGCCGCCCTGGCGGGCAAGCCCGCCCTGCTGAACCTCTGGGCCTACTGGTGTGCACCGTGTGCCCAAGAGTTGCCGTATTTGCAGCAATTCGCGCAGCGCGCCGGGAACGCGATTACCGTGCTGACCGTGCACAGCGACCCCGACGAGGCCAAAGCGCTGTCCAGGCTGACTGGACTGACCGTGAAACTGCCCGGCGTGCTCGATGCGGCCGCGCGGGTACGCACGGCCGTCGGAGCCCCCGCGGTACTGCCGGTTTCGGTGCTGCTGCGGGCCGACGGCTCGGTTGCCGAGGTTGTGGTGCGTGCCTTCGACGGGGTCGATGACATCGCGAACACCGTCGCAGGCGAGCTCGGAGTGGCCGCATGACACTGCGGGCGGACAGATCGGTTGTGGAGGTGTTGGTGCGGGCGTTCATTCGGGTCGGCGGCGTCGTGCGGGGAGGCGCGAGATGACCATCCCTGTGCCACAAGATATTCCGAAGTGGCTGAGCAGGTCGGCCGACCCGGCCGTCGACACCGCCGACACCTTGACGATGGACCGTGCGTTGCGCAGGGCCATGACCGTGACCTCGACGCCGCGGCAGGCCGCGGTGCTCGTGCTGTTCGGCGGCTCGGCCGACGCGGACCCGGACGCGCCCGGCGGACTGCCCGCGGACGCGGAGGTTCTGCTGACCCAGCGCGCGTCCACCATGCGCCAGCATCGCGGTCAGGTCGCTTTCCCCGGCGGTGAGGTGGACCCCGGCGACACCGGGCCGATCGACACCGCACTTCGCGAAGCCTGCGAGGAGACCGGACTCGACCGCACGGGCGTGCAACCCTTCGCCGTGCTTCCGAAACTGTTCGTGCCGCCGTCCCGGTTCGACGTGACGCCGGTCGTCGCATACTGGCGCACGCCGAGCGAGGTCCGTGTGGTGAACGAGAGCGAGACCGAGCGTGTCGCGCGCGTTCCGGTCGCTCGGCTGCTCGATCCGGCGAACCGCTTCTTGGTCAAGAGCGCCCTCGGCTACCAGAGCCTAGCTTTCCAGGTGGACGGGATGCTGGTCTGGGGACTGACCGGCGGCATCCTCGGCGGGATCTTCAGAGCCGCGGGTTGGGAACGGGAGTGGGACCACGAGGACGTTCGTGACCTGGAGACAGCACTCGCCGCCATGGGGATGACGTTATGAGCTCGTCGGCCTGGCTCGACATCGCGGTTGTGCTGCTTGCGCTGCTCGCCGCCTCCTCAGGGTGGCGGCAGGGCGCGGTGGCCTCCGCGCTCGCCTTCCTCGGCGTGGTGCTCGGCGCGGTCGCGGGCATCCTGATCGCGCCGCACATCTTGGTCCACGTCGACGAGGGACGCACCAGGGTGCTGACCGGCGTGCTGCTCATCGTGGTGCTGGTGATCGTCGGCGAGGTCGCGGGCATGGTGCTCGGGCGCGCCGCCCGCAGCGGCATGCGCCACCCGTTCACGCGCAGCGTGGACAGTGTGGTCGGCGCCGTGCTGCAGGCGGTGGCCGTTCTGGTCACCGCGTGGCTGCTCGCGTTGCCGTTGGCCACCTCGTCGCAACCGGCCGTCGCGACCGCGATCAACGGTTCGCGGGTGCTCGCCGACGTCAACGACGTCGCGCCGAACTGGTTGCGCCGCCTGCCCAACGAGTTCTCCAAGCTGCTCAACACCTCCGGTCTGCCGGACGTGATCGGGCCGTTCGGCCGCGCGCCGATCGCGGCCGTCGAACCGCCCGATCCGAGCGTGCTTGCCAGCCCGGTCGCGGCGTCGTTGCAGCAGAGCGTGCTGCGCATTCGCGGTGTCGCGCCGAGTTGCCAACGGGCGCTGGAGGGTTCGGGTTTCGTGGTCGCGCCGGAGCGGGTGATGACCAACGCCCACGTGGTCGCGGGCACCACCAGCGTCGCGGTGGACACCCCACGTGGCCCGTTGGACGCCAATGTGGTGCTGTTCGACCCGTCCAAGGACGTCGCGGTGCTCGCGGTGCCCGGGCTGACCGCTCCGGTGGTCGGGCAGGCGCCCGCGCCGGCGCGCTCGGGCGACAGTGCCATCGTGCTCGGCTATCCAGGCGGCGGTCCGTACACGGCCAGCGCTGCTCGTGTTCGCGAGACGCTGGATCTCACCGGCCCGACCATCTACCGCAACGGCACCGTGGAGCGCGAGGTCTACACCGTCCGCGGCCAGGTCCGGGCGGGCAATTCCGGGGGGCCGCTGGTGGATACGGACGGACAGGTGCTCGGCGTGGTGTTCGGCGCCGCCGTCACCGACGACGACACCGGCTACGTGCTCACGCTCGCGGAGGTCCGCGCCCAGCTCGACGCGGCCGCCGGGATCGACGTGGCGGTCGACACAGGAGCCTGCGTCCTCAGCTGATCGAGTCCCTGGCCACGCACGTGCGTGGCCAGGGAAGCACGCGGCGAAACGCGAAAAGGCTCAGGGAAGGAGCTTCGCAAGCTCCGTCGTGACGGCATCCGGGTTCTCCTGATGGGCGAAGTGGCCCGCGGCGGGAATGGCGACCAGGCGCCGTTCTGGCGAAAGGTGATGGCCGCGGCGGACCGTGCCGGTCAGCACGTACGGGTCGAGGTCGCCGCGCATGGCAAGCACCGGGATATGGATGGGTGCGCGCATGGTCGCCATGAACCGGCGGCCGTCCGGGCGCCACTGGCTGCGGAACGCCCAGCGCTGATACTCCAGCGCACAGTGCGCCGCGCCGGGGATCTGGATGGCCGACCGCATCCGTCGCGCGGTGTCGACGAATTCGGCGGTGCCCGACCAGCCTGCGCTCACCCGCTGCCGCAGCAACCGTTCAACCTCGAAGCCATCGGCCGTGGTCAGCAGGTGCTCGCCGTAGCGAGGGAGTTGGTAGCGCAGGAAGTTCGGCAGCCAGGCCGCGCGCTGGCGGCGGTTGCGCAGCACCGCGCTCTTCAGCGCCGACGGATGCGGCGAGCCGACCAGCGCGATCGAGCGGACCAGCCGCGGGTGCAGCACGGCGGTCGTCCAGCAGACCAGCCCGCCGTCGGCATGCCCGACCAGCGTGGCGTCGGTGTAGCCGAGTGCGCGGATGAGCCCGGCGACGTCACCTGCCAATGTCCAGCCGTCGTAGCCACGCGGGGGTTTGTCGCTGTCGCCGTAGCCGCGCAGGTCGACAGCGACGGCGCGATAGCCGAGGTCGGCGAGGCCGGTCAGCTGATTACGCCAAGACCACCAGAAGTCCGCGAATCCGTGCAGCAGCACGACGAGCGGGGCGTCGGAACGCTCGGTGGCCGCCTCGACGACATGGAATCGAATGCCGTTGGCATGAACATCCCGATGCGTCCACGGTCCGTCGTAGCGGACGCTGGACGGGTCCGGAAGCAAGTTCGACGACACGGCGATCGAGCCTAGTAGCCGCCGTACCCGCCCGCTGACGCGCGCCTAGGAAGTCCGCTTCTCCAACACGAGGTGGTCGTCGTGTGCGGACCCGCCGAGGCTGTGCGGCAGTACCGTGCGCGCCTGCTTGAGCGAGTCGATCGTCTTCTCCGGCGCGCGCAGCTTCTTCACCCGCAGGTAGCCGAGCAACGCGAGCACCGCGGTCGCCACGACCATCAGAACGAAGACGATCAGGAAGGCGGCCCAACGCGCCAGCCACACGTCGAGGAGTTCACCGACGAAGAAGAAAAAGAAGAAGGTGCTGAACAGCAGGACGGTCAGGGCGAGGATGAAGTAGACGCTGCCCTGGAGGCCCTTCTTGATCTCGCCGGTGACCTCGGCCTTGGCCAGTTCGACCTCGGCGCGGACCAGGGTCGACATCTGCTCGGTGGCGTCGCGGACCAGGCTCCCGAAACTCGCGGAGCCGAGGGGATCGGTGTCCGACAGGGGAATGGAGGTTACCGTACGACCGCGCTGTGCGTCGCTCCCGTTACCGCCGTGGTTGAAACTCACTTGGTCGACCCTTCTCCCTGTCCCGGCACTGCTTCGGCTCCGTTCTCTCTGCGGCGCTCCCGGTCCCCTCCGTGGTCACGCAGGCTACCGCCTCCGGGCACATCGCTCGCGCCGCTCTGTTCTCTCTGCGGCGCTCCCGGTGCCCTTCGTGGTCACGCAGGCTACCGCCTCCGGGCACATCGCTCGCGCCGCTCTGTTCTCTCTGCGGCGCTCCCGGTGCCCTTCGTGGTCACGCAGGCTACCGCCTCCGGGCACATCGCTCGCGCCGCATCACTCTTCACGTTGTAGCGCACGCGCGTCCCGCCGCGCCTGGTGGACACGCCCACGCCGCAACAGTAGCGCCGAACCCGCGAGCGACGCCGTCATCGACGTGACCAGCACAGCGGCCTTCGCCAATTCGACGGCGGAGCCGTCTCCGACGTCGCCCAGCGCGAGTTCCGCCACGAGAAGGCTAACCGTGAAGCCGATCGCGCCGAGCACCGACAGGGCGAACATGTCCCGGTACCCCAGCCCCATCGGGCGTTTCGCAATGCCCAATCGGATTGCGACCCAGCTGATCCCGAAGATGCCGATGGTCTTGCCCAGCAGCAAGCCGAGAATCACGGCCAGTGCCAGCCTATCGGTGAACAGTTCGCCGAACACATTGGTATCCAACGGAACTCCCGACGCGAACAGTGCGAACAGCGGGACGCACAGTCCTGCGGAGATCGGCTGGATCAAGTGTTCGAGCCGGGTGGCGGGCGCCTGCCCCTCGCCTGGGTCCGGCCGCACCCTGGTGAGCAGGCCCAACGCCACGCCCGCCAGGGTCGGGTGGATGCCCGCCTCGTGTAGCGCGTACCAGGACACCAGCGCCAGCGGGACATAGAGGATCGGCGTGCTGATCCGTTTGTGCTGGGCAAGCGCCCACCCGGCGAAGCAAGCCGCGGCGGCGAGCAACCACAGCAGCGACAGTGCGCCGGTGAACAGCACGGCGATCAGGATGATCGCCAACAGGTCGTCGACCACCGCGAGACTGAGCAGGAACACGCGCGCGCTTGCCGGGATGCGCGAGCCCGTCATCGCGAGCACGGCCAGCGCGAACGCGATGTCGGTGGCGACCGGGATGGCCCAGCCGCGCTCCATGCCTGGGACGCCGAAGCCGACCGCCGACGCGATCAGCGCCGGGGTCACCACGCCGCCGACCGCCGCGACGATCGGCAGCGCGGCGCGCCTGCGGTCGGCCAGTTCGCCGACGACGAACTCGCGTTTGAGCTCGAGGCCCGCGACGAAGAAGAAGATCGCGAGCAGGCCGTCCTTGGTCCAGTCGGCCAGGGTCCATTCCACATGCAGCGGCCAGATGGCGACGACCGTGTCGGTCATCCGCACGTAGCTGTCGGCCCATGGCGAATTCGCCCACAGCAACGCGACAGCTGCCGCGATCAGAAGCAGTGCGCCGCCGACGGTCTCGGTGCGGAGATAGCGGGTCAGTTCCGAGCGCACCTGCGTGATCACGGGGAACCTTTCGGCGGAACGGTCAGGACGAGCGGACGCGCTCCCACCGAATTAGGTTATCGGGCACACGACCGCACGCCGACCAGACTTCCCGGCACACCTCACGCAATTCTAACGGGCACGGCCGGTGACGAGGGACGTAACCGGCCATAGGATGCCGTTTTCACCCATGTCGGGTCAGGCTTTGCCCACCCGGATCGCTTCGAAGACGCTGGGGTCGACCAGGGTCGAGGTGTCGCCGAGTTCGCGTCCTTCGGCGATGTCGCGTAGTAGGCGGCGCATGATTTTGCCGCTGCGGGTTTTGGGGAGTTCGGGGACGATGTGGATTTCTCTGGGTCGCGCGATCGGGCTGATTTCTTGGGATACCTCTGCTTTGAGTTCGTCGATCAGGTCGGTTCCGGTGTTGTCGGTTTCGGCGGTGAGGATGACGAAGGCGACGATGCCTTGGCCGGTGGTGGCGTCGGTGGCGCCGACGACCGCGGCTTCGGCGACGCCGTGGTGTCCGACGAGCGCGGATTCGACTTCGGCGGTGGAGATGCGGTGGCCGGAGACGTTCATGACGTCATCGACACGGCCGAGTATCCACAGGTCACCGTCGGTGTCGAGGGTGGCGCCGTCGCCGGCGAAGTACCAGCCGTGTTCGGCGAAGCGTGTCCAGTAGGTTTCGCGGAAGCGTTCGGTATCGCCCCAGATACCACGCAGCATGGCAGGCCATGGCTGATCGAGCACGAGGTAGCCGACGACCGCGGAGCGGTCCGAGGAATCGGCCTCGGTATGGGGTTGGTGTACCGGTTGGCCGTCCTCGTCGACCACTTGTGCGGAGATCCCGGGTAGCGGGGTCATCGCGGCGCCGGGTTTGGTGGCGGTGACCCCGGGTAGCGGGGAGATCATGATGGCGCCGGTTTCGGTTTGCCACCAGGTGTCCACGATCGGGGTGCGGTTACCGCCGATCACCTCGCGGTACCAGCGCCAGGCTTCGGGGTTGATCGGTTCGCCGACGGATCCGAGTAGCCGGATGCTGGACAGGTCGTGCGCGGCGGGGATCTGCTTACCCCATTTCATGAAGGTGCGTACCAGGGTCGGTGCGGTGTAGTAGATGGTGACGCCGTATTTTTCGATGATTTCGAAGTGTCGGTGCTCGTTCGGCGAGTTGGGGGTGCCTTCGTAGACGACCTGGGTAGCGCGGTTGGACAGAGGCCCGTAGACGATATAGCTGTGTCCGGTGACCCAGCCGATGTCGGCGGTGCACCAGTAGATGTCTTGTCCGGGTTTGTGGTCGAAGACGGTGTGGTGGGTGTAGGAGGTTTGGGTGAGGTAGCCGCCGCTGGTGTGCAGGATGCCTTTGGGTTTTCCGGTGGTACCGGAGGTGTAGAGGATGAACAGGGGGTGTTCGGCGTCGAAGGGCTGGGCCTGGTGTTCGGGGGCGGCTCGCCCGACGGTGTCGTGCCACCACAGGTCGCGGCCCTCGGCCCAGGGCACTTCGATCCCGGTGCGGCGCACCACCAGCACATGCTCGACACTGCAGGGCGCATCACCATGGGCCGATAGCGCTTCGTCGACAGCCGCCTTCAGCGGTACGGGCTTGCCGCGGCGCCACTGCCCGTCGGTAGTGATGATCAACCGGGCACCGGCGTCGTCGACACGCTGTCGAAGGGCGGTGGGGGAGAATCCGGCGAACACGACCGAGTGGGTAAGGCCCAGCCGGGCACAGGCGAGCATAGCGACGATGGCCTCGGGCACCATCGGCATGTATATGGCGACCCGGTCGCCGGCCCGCAACCCGAGTTCGGTCAAACAGTTGGCCGCCCGGCACACCTCGGCGAGCAGTTCTGTGTAGGTGATGGCGCGGGAGTCGCCGGGTTCGCCTTCCCAATGGATGGCGACTTGGTCGCCGTACCCGTCCAGGACATGCCGGTCCACACAGTTGTAGGCGACGTTGAGCGTGCCGCCGACGAACCACTTCGCCACCGGCGCGGCACTCCAGTCCAGCACCCGATCGAACGGGCGATGCCACTGCAGCCGATCGGCCTGCTCACCCCAGAACGCGTCGCGATCGACCGTCGCCCGCTGGTAGAGCGTGGCATCGGCGTTCGCCGCGGCGGCGAATTCCGCGGTCGGCGGGTACGAGTCCCTGTGGTCGGCGGTGGTTTCGGTCATCTCATCTCTTCTTTCCACGTAGCCTGAGCGCACGAATCGACGCAGCCGAGTTCGACAGTAATCAACTGTGACCTGAGCCGCGTCCGGTGTGCCCACCGGGTTCGATACCGTCACGCGGTGCGCGATCGACACGGCGGCGGCCGGTCCGTGGTCCCATCGGATCGCCTCGACGGAGGCGATGTTGCGGCGAACGGATCAATTTCGCGTGAGTTTTGACGTGTTTCTGTGATGTTGCCGGATTGGTAACAAGTGGAATGAACTCGGGTCGATCCGATGACAGCGTCTGCCGCGGTGGATACTCTGCGAACACCCAAGGCGGATCGTGTCGGCGTGCGCTGATGGACCTCGCGCGCCTGTCGTCGGTTTCCCCCCTTCACGCACCGGGAGAATGCGTTGAGATTCCACAGAGCGATGGCGCTGACCGCGGCTGTACTTCTGGCCACAAGCCTCGGACTGGCCGCCTGTTCGTCGGACGACGGTGCCGACGCCGACATCATCACCGTGAACGGCGGCGAGCCACAGAATCCGTTGGTACCTACCAACACCAACGAGAACATGGGTGGTCGTGTGGTGGACCGACTGTTCGCTGGCCTGAAATATTACGACGCCGACGGCAAGGCGCACGACGAAATGGCGGAGTCGATCCAGACCACGGATCGGAAGAACTATCGGGTCACCATCAAGCCGAACTGGAAGTTCAGCGACGGCACTCCGGTGACCGCGAAGTCGTTCGTCGACGCGTGGAACTACGGCGCGCTCGGCACCAACGCCCAGCTGCAGAGCTATGTGTTCACTCCCATCCTCGGCTTCGAGGAGGTATCGGCGGAAAACCCGACGGCACAGACGATGTCGGGCCTGAAGGTGGTCGATGACCGCACTTTCACCATCGAGCTGAAGGCGCCGTCGATCGATTTCGAGACCGGGCTCGGGTACGCGCCGTTCTATCCGCTGCCGGAGGTCGCGTTCGAGGACATCAAGGCATTCGGGGAGAACCCGATCGGCAACGGTCCGTACAAGTTCGCCGGTACCGGAGCGTGGGAGCACAACGTCAAGATCGATCTGGTGTCCAATCCGGACTACCCGGGCCGTCGCCCGGCTAAGAACAAGGGCCTGCGGTTCGTGATGTACCAGTCCTTCGACACCGCCTACGCGGATCTGCAGGCGGGCAACCTCGATGCGCTGGACACCGTGCCCGACAGCGCGCTCACCTCCTACAAGCAAGATCTCGGCGACCGCGCGATCACGAAGCCGACCGCGCAGAACCAGCACATCGGCATCCAATCCAATGTCGCGCACTTCGCGGGTGCGGAAGGGCTGTTGCGGCGCAGAGCGATTTCGCTGGCCATCAATCGAGAACAGATCTGCGAGAACATCTTCCACGGCACCCGGATTCCGGCCCTCGACTTCACCGCGAGCACGCTGCCCGGGTTCGACGGAAACCTGCCCGGCGTAGAGATGCTGAAGTACAACCCCGACGAGGCCAAGAAACTGTGGGCGCAAGCCGACGCGATCTCGCCGTGGTCGGGTCGCTATGAGATCGCCTACAACTCCGACGGCGGCCATCAGGCCTGGGTCGAGGCCGTGGCGAACAGTGTGAAGAACACCCTCGCCATCGACGCGATCGGCACACCCTACCCGACGTTCAAGAATATTCGCGACGAGGTGAACGGACGCACCATCGACAAGGCGTTCCGGTACGGCTGGCAGGGTGATTACCCCACGATGCTGCAGTTCCTCACCTCGCAGTACTACAGCTACTCCGACACCAACAACGTCGACTACAAGAGCCCCGAGTTCGACCGTCTGCTCGACGCCGCTCAGGCCGCCCCGACCCAGGAGGAGTCCTACAAGATCGTCGCGCGGGCGCAGGAGCTGCTGCTCGCGGACATGGCCGACATCCCGGTGCTCGACTACGTCGCCGCAGCGGGCCGCTCGGACAAGGTGCAGAAGGCCGAACTCGCCTGGAACGGTCTGTTCGACTTCGAGAACATCGAGAAATAGCCGCTCGGCGATTCGCGTCGTCTCCGGTTGGCGGCGCGGATCACCGCTCACCCAGGAGGCGTAATGGCCTGGTATGTCGTGCGGCGTCTGCTCCAGATGATCCCCGTGTTCCTCGGGGCGACGTTGCTCATCTATGCCCTGGTGTTCCTTGTCCCCGGCGACCCGATCCACGCGCTGGCCGGCGACAAGCCGATGACGCCCGCGGTGGAGGCCCAGCTTCGCGCGCGCTACCACCTCGACCAGCCATTCATCGTGCAATACCTGCTGTACCTGAAGGGCATCGTCACGTTGGACTTCGGCACGGCCTTCTCCGGCAGGCCGGTGCGTGACGAGCTCGCGCGTGCCTTTCCGATCACCATCAGACTGGCGTTCATGGCCTTGGTCATCGAGGCCGTGTTCGGCGTCGTGTTCGGCTTGATCGCCGGGCTGCGCAAAGGCAAGCTGTTCGACTCGACGATGCTGGTGATCAGCCTGATCGTCATCGCGGTGCCGGTTTTCGTGGTGGGCTTCCTCGCGCAGTTCCTGCTCGGGGTGAAATGGGGGATCGCGCCGGTGACCGTCACCGGGAAGGCCAGCGTCGGGGAGCTGCTGGTTCCGGCGTTCGTGCTGGGCTCGCTGTCGTTCGCCTACGTGCTGCGGCTGACGCGAAACTCGGTGGCGGAGAACATGTCCGCCGACTACGTACGAACCGCGACCGCGAAGGGGCTCAGCAGGCCGCGTGTGGTGACCGTGCACATCCTGCGCAATTCGATGATCCCGGTGATCACCTTCCTCGGTGCCGACCTCGGCGCGCTGATGGGCGGGGCGATCGTCACCGAGGGCATCTTCAACATCCCCGGTGTGGGCGGCACGCTTTACCAGGCGATCACCAGGGGCGAACCGCCGACGGTGGTCTCGTTCGTCACGGTGCTCATCGTCATCTTTCTGATCTCCAATCTGGTCATCGACCTGCTCTACGCCGCACTCGACCCAAGGATTCGCTATGCCTGACCCGAACAAAGGCTCCGGCCCGGAGCGCGTCGGGCAGGAGCACTTCGTCGCTCCGCCCGACGAGGTCGAGGTGCTCGGCACCGACGTGGTGGTGGATTCGGGTGCGCCGACCAGTATCTGGCGTGATGCATGGCGGCAGCTGCGGCGCAATCCGATCTTCGTCATCGCGGCGCTGTTGATCGTGTTCGTCCTGATCGTTGTGATCTGGCCGGGGTTGTTCACCGGCCAGGACCCCCGATACTGCAACGGCGACTTCAGCATGGACCCGAGCGGCGCGGGACATCCGTTCGGCTTCGACAAGCAGGGATGCGACATCTATGCCCGAACCGTTTACGGCGCACGGGCTTCCGTGCTGGCCGGTGTCGGTGCGACGGTGCTGTTCGTGCTGATCGGCGGCACGCTCGGGGCGCTCGCGGGCTTCTACGGCGGGCTGCTCGACTCGATCGTGTCTCGCGTCGCGGAGGTCTTCTATGCCATCCCGCTGATGCTGGCCGCCATCGTGATCATGCAGCTGCTGGATTCGCGCACGATCTGGACGGTGGTCGTCATCCTCGCCTCGTTCACTTGGCCGCAGGCGGCGCGGATCGCCCGTAGCGCCGTGATCCAGGCGAAGAACAGTGATTACGTCACAGCGGCAAAGGCTTTGGGCGTCTCCCGAATGCAGACGTTGTTGCGTCACGTGCTGCCGAACGCGGCGGGACCGCTGATCGTGGTCACTACGCTGTGGCTCGGCGTCTTCATCGTCACCGAGGCGACGCTGTCCTACCTCGGCGTCGGATTGCCACGCACGGTCGTGTCCTGGGGCGCGGACATCGCCTCCGGGCAGAAGGAGATCCGCACGTCGGCGATCCTGTTCTATCCCGCGACGGCTCTGGCGCTCACCGTGCTGAGCTTCATCATGCTGGGCGACGCTGTGCGTGACGCCCTCGACCCGAAGGCGAGGAAGCGATGAGCGACGCCGCGCAGACGCCGCTGCTCGAGATCACCGGCCTCAACGTGAGTTTCACCGCGGAGGGTAAGCGGGTGCCCGCGGTCCGCGATGTGAGCCTGTCGGTGTATCCGGGCCAGACCGTAGCCATCGTCGGCGAATCGGGCTCCGGGAAGTCGACGACAGCGCATGCCGTCATCGATCTGCTGCCCGGAACGGGGCGGGTCACCTCCGGCGAGATTATGTTCGACGGCAAAGACCTCACCGCGGCCTCGAAGCGGGACATCGTCGCCGTGCGTGGCAGCGGCATCGGTCTGGTGCCCCAGGACCCGATGTCGAATCTGAACCCGGTGTGGAAGATCGGGTTCCAGATCCGGGAGACGCTCGAGGCCAACGGCATCGCGAAAGGTAAGGCGGCCAGGAGACGGGCCGTCGAGCTGCTCGAGGAAGCAGGCATGTCCGATGCCGAGCGCAGAGTCAACCAGTATCCGCACGAGTTCTCCGGCGGCATGCGCCAGCGCGCGCTGATCGCGATCGGGCTGGCCTGCCGCCCCAAGCTGCTGATCGCGGACGAGCCGACCTCGGCGCTGGACGTCACGGTGCAGCGGCAGATCCTCGATCACCTCGACGGGCTGACGGCCGAACTCGGCACCGCGGTTCTGCTGATCACCCACGACCTCGGTCTCGCCGCCGAACGTGCGGAACATCTGGTGGTCATGTACCGCGGCAGGGTGGTGGAATCCGGTCCGGCCCTGCGGATTCTGCGAGACCCGCAGCATCTGTACACCAAGCGGTTGGTGAACTCGGCACCTTCGCTTGCCTCGCAGCGGTTGTCGTCGGTGCGGCAGCGGGCCGAGATCCGTGCGCAGGCGGCGCAGGTCGCCGCGCAGGTGGCCACGGCCGAGGGCGAGCCGACGGCCGTTGACGACAATGTGGTTGTGGCCGAACATCTCACCAAGGTGTTCCCGATTCGCGGCGGCACGCCGTGGAAGTCGACCGACTTCGTCGCGGTGGACGACGTGTCGTTCCGATTGCGGCGCGGCGCGACGACAGCCATCGTGGGCGAGTCCGGATCGGGTAAGTCGACGGTCGCGCAGATGGTGCTCGGTCTGCTAGAGCCGACCTCTGGGTCGGTGACCTTCGACGGCAAGGAGGTGGCGAAGCTGGATCGCAAGGGCGCCTTCGCGTTCCGGCGCAGGGTGCAGCCGATCTTCCAGGACCCCTACGGCTCGCTCGACCCGATGTACTCGATCTACCGCTGCATCGAGGAGCCGCTGCGTACGCACAAGATCGGCACGCCCGAGCAGCGTGCGGTGACGGTCCGGGAACTGCTGGACAAGGTGTCACTGCCGTCCACTGTGCTGCGGCGTTATCCCAACGAGCTGTCCGGCGGGCAGCGCCAACGCGTTGCCGTCGCGCGGGCGCTCGCACTGCAGCCGGAGGTGGTGGTTTGTGACGAGGCGGTCTCCGCGCTCGACGTGCTGGTGCAGGCGCAGATCCTGCGGCTGCTCAACGATCTGCAGGCCGAACTCGGGCTGTCGTATTTGTTCATCACCCACGACCTGGCCGTCGTCCGGCAGATCGCGGACGATGTGCTGGTCGTGCAGCGCGGGAAAGTGGTCGAGGCGGCGACGACGAACGAGGTGTTCGACGCTCCGAAGCAGGAGTACACCCGCAGGCTGCTCGATGCCATCCCGGGGCGCGACCTGCTGGCCGGATAGGGCAGGCCGGATCGGTTCACGCGACCGGAAGTAGCCTCGTATGCCGTGACCGATCCGCTACAACCCCTCATCGATCTGCCCGGTGTCCGGGACGCGGCCGACCGGGCCCGTGCCGCCTTGGCCGAGGTGCACCGGCACAAAGCCAACCGGCGCGGGTGGCCCACTACGGCGGCCGAGGCCGCGGTGCGTGCGGCCCGATCCTCGGCTGCCATCGACGGCGGCAACACCGAGCTGCCTGCCGACGGCCGGGTGGCCGATCCGATTCTGGCCGGGGCGCTGCGGGTGGGGCAGGCGTTGGACGGGGACGCGCTGCGAAATCTGGTCGGCACCTGGCAGCGGGCACCGTTGCAGGCGCTGGCGCGGCTGCATCTGCTCGCCGCCGTCGATCTGGTGCCGAAGGAGGAGTCGCTCGGCAGGCCGCGCGGCGACGCAGGCGTGGCGGAGCGGCTGGATCTGCTGGTGCAGACGGTGCTCGGATCGAGTGCGCCCGCGCCGGTACTCGCCGCGGTGGTGCACGGTGAGCTACTGGCCCTGCGACCGTTCGGAACGGCGGACGGTGTGGTGGCACGGGCCGCCTCGCGCCTGGTCGCGGTGTCGAGTGGGCTGGACCCGCACAGTCTCGGCGTGCCGGAGGTGTTCTGGTTGCGCAGGCGCCAGGCATACCTGGATGCGGCCGTCGCATTTGGAACCGGGGATCCGGATGCTGTGGGCAGTTGGGTGATCCTGTGCTGCGGCGCGTTCGAGGACGGGGCGCGGGAGGCCACATCGATCGCCGATTCCGCGGGATAGCGGGCCGTACACGTCAAAGCGGGCGGCGTGTCTTTCGACCTCACCGCCCGCTAGCACGGACGCCCGGTTACCAAGCGTGCTATGTGGGTTGTGTTCTGCGGCCTCGGCGACAATCCGGACATCATCGGTTCATCCCCGCAACCTGTGCGAGGCCCTCGCCGTCGAATATCCGTATTTCGCAGGCCCACAACGCTTCTGCCCTTGTCGCGGCGCGCTCCGCGTGGGTGCCTGGTGTCCGTGCTGGGAAGGGGGGGATGGGAGACAATACCTTCTCTTCCGGTCCTGCCTTGGCCTTCCGTCCTTCCGTAGCTCCATTTCTACACTGTGACTGCCCTCACATCAAGAGATCGGAGAACATTCAATAAGCGGCATGTCATCCGGTGTTTCGTGGTTAAATGCCTGGTCGTCCCGCCCCCCGTGTGATGTCGGCAGATGCTAGGAGTTCGCCGCGTAACCCATCGCAGGGCAGGCTGCGCGGGCAGTCGAAACTCAGCGTCGCCGCCGCAGGAGCCGGTAGCTGATGGCACCGGCCAGCACCGCGCTCAGGCCGACCGCTGCCGTCGCCGCAAGCGTGGTGGACGACGGCGCCTGGAAGCGTGCCCACAGGGACACCGGGTTGGAGAAGGCCAGGATCGGCCAGCCACGCGCCGTTGCCTCGCGGCGCAGATTGCGATCCGGATTGACCGCCGTCGGGTGGCCCACCGCGCCCAGCAGCGGCAGATCCGTGATCGAGTCGGAATAGGCGTAACAGCGCGACAGGTCGTACCCCTCGCTGGCGGAGAGCTTTTCGATCGCGGCGACCTTGCCCTCGCCATAGCAGTAGAACTCGACCTCGCCGGTGTACTTGCCGTCCGCCACGACCATCCGGGTAGCCGCGGTATGCGAGGCGCCGAGCGCTTCCGCGATCGGACCGACGATCTCCTCGCCGGATGCCGAGACGATCACCACATCGTGGCCCCGAATCTTGTGGTCGGCGATGAGATCGGCAGCCTCCGCGTAGATCAGCGGGTCGACCAGCTCGTGCAGAGTCTCGGCCACAATGGATTTCACCTGCTCGACATCCCAGCCCGCGCACATGTTCGTAAGATGGGCGCGCATCCGCTCCATCTGGTCGTGGTCGGCGCCCGACAGCAGAAACAGGAAATGGGCGTAGCTGCTCTCCAGGACGGCGCGGCGGTTCAGCAGTCCCTGTGCGTAGAAGGGCTTGCTGAACACGAACGTGCTCGACTTCGCGATCACTGTCTTGTCGAGATCGAAGAAGGCGGCGACGCGGCCGCCCGCGGTGGCTGGGTTGTCCACCCGACCAGGATAGGCGGCTGCCTCGCCTTCGCTCGGCCCGGCGCGGGCTGAGGGCGGACAGAGTCCGGCTGTGTTTGATGTGCGGCTGCCTCGCCTTCGCTCGGCCCGGCGCGGGCTGAGGGCGGACAGAGTCTGGCTGTGTTTGATGTGCGGCTGCCTCTGTGTTGGCTCGGCGTGCCCCTAGGCATGCGTGGACCCCGGTGGAGGGCGGGTCGGAGCACGCGACGTTACGGGTGAGTTTGCCCCGCAGACGCCGGGGCACGACGGTTGCAAAGTTCTCCGGCGGCAGACTTGCGTTGTGTCCGGGGCTTGGGTGTAGTATTTGTGGCACCTGGACATAGTCCAGGCGCGTTCAGCCCGACCCCCCGGGGCTGAACCCCGACGGCCCCAGCCTCCTCCCCCCCCGGCTGGGGCCGTCCTCTATTTCGGGGACGGTTCGCGGTTCGCGTGGCGCGGGAAGTTATCCACAGCCCGCGAGTTGTCCACATTCGGCACTTCGCCTCTTCTCTCCTTGAGCGTATTCGGCAACGCTGACCTGCATGAATCTCGAAGCGCCACCGGCCGACGGCCCGCCACCGGCTCTCGTGCTCATCGACGACGACCGTCTCAGCGACGAAGTCCGGCGCGTCGCGGCCGCCGCCCAGCGGGGCCTCGACGAGCGGCTACACCCGGTCGGCAGGTACGCGTGGACCGGTGCGCCGCTGGTGGTCCTGGACACAAACGCCGCACGAGACGCGGCGTCGGCCGGCTATCTGCGCCGGGCGGGTGTGGTCTTGGTAACCGACGGTGAGCCGGGATTGCTCGATTGGCAGGCGGCGGCGTCGGTCGGCGCGGAGCGAGTTATCGCCCTGCCCGGTGCCGCGGTAGGGCTGATCGAAATGTTCGCCCAGTACGGCGAGCACCGTGCGGGCGACGGTATCGTCGTCGCCATCGTCGGGGCGGGCGGTGGCGCGGGCGCGTCCACCTTGGCCGCCGCGCTCGCGCTGCGCGCCGCCGCCGAGGGATTCCGCCACGAAACGTTGCTGGTCGACGGCGCGCCGTTCAGTGGTGGCCTCGACCTGCTGCTCGGCATCGAGACCACGGCGGGTCCGCGCTGGCCCGACCTGGTCGTCGAGGACGGGCGCGTGTCCGCTGCCGCGCTGCACGGCGCGCTGCCCACCGCCGCTTCCGGCCTGGCGGTGCTGTCCTGCGGCCGCCGTGGTGCGGGTCGATTGCCTCGTGAGCTCGGATCGGCCGCCGTCCGTGCGGTCATCGAAGCGGGCCGGGGTGCAGGCGATTTGGTAGTTTGCGACATTTCGGGTGAGCGGGGTCCGCATGCCGACCAGATGCTCGACTCGGCGGATCTCGTCGTTCTGGTCGTCCCGGCGCGGCTGCGGGCTGTCGCCGCCGCCGAGGCGGTGTCTGCCCACGTCGCGCGTCGAAACCCGAACCGGGGCTTGATTGTCCGCGGACCCGCGCCCGGTGGTCTGCGCGGAGCCGAGGTCGCCGAGGTGCTCGATCTTCCGTTGCTCGCCGCCGTCCGCGCGCAGACCGGGCTCGCGCAGCGCGTGGAACGCGGCGGGGTCTCGGTGCGCCGCCGTGGACCGCTGCGCGATGCCGCCGATGCCGTGCTCGGGGTGCTGAGCGCACCCGCGGGGCAGCGGTGAGGAGGCGGCAATGAGTGCGTTGGTGACTTCCGAGCTGCTGGATCGGGTGCGGGAGCGGCTGGCAGGAGCGACGGGCGATCCGGATCCGGCGCAGGTTGCCGCCGCCATCCGGGCCGAAGCGGGCGGGGTGCTCGGCGACACCGACCTGCTCCGGGCGCTGCGGTTGTTGCAGACGGAAATGACCGGGGCCGGCGCGCTCGAACCGTTGCTGCACGATCCACACGTCGCGGACGTCTTGGTAACAGGGCCCGACGCGGTGTGGATCGATCGGGGCCACGGATTGGAGAAGACGTCCATCACGTTCCCGGACGAGGCGGCGATCCGACGACTCGCGCAGCGGTTGGCGCTGTCGGCGGGGCGGCGACTCGACGACGCGCAGCCATGGGTGGACGGCAGGCTGTCCGGAACCGGTGCGGCCCTGGGGGATTCATTCGGAGTTCGTCTGCACGCGGTGCTCGCGCCGGTCGCCCACGGCGGCACCTGTCTCTCGTTGCGCGTCCTCCGTCCCGCCACCCAGGGGCTGGACGCGCTCGCCGCGGCGGGTGCGGTGCCCGCCGACGCACAGCTGTTGCTACAGCGGATCGTGCAGGCGCGGTTGGCATTTCTCGTGGTCGGCGGCACCGGCGCGGGCAAGACGACGCTCCTGTCCGGCCTGCTCGCCACGGTGGGGCCGACCGAGCGGATCGTCTGCGTCGAGGACGCGGCCGAGCTGGCACCGCCGCATCCGCATGTGGTCCGCTTGGTAGCCAGAACTGCGAACGTGGAGGGCGTCGGTGAGGTCACCGTTCGCGACCTGGTCCGGCAGGCGCTGCGCATGCGGCCCGACCGCATCGTGGTCGGCGAGGTCAGAGGAGCCGAGGTGGTCGACCTCCTGACCGCATTGAACACAGGCCACGACGGCGGCGCGGGCACCGTGCACGCCAACTCGCCGCAGGAGCTTCCCGCTCGACTGGAAGCCCTTGCCGCCCTCGGCGGAATGGACCGCGCGGCCCTGCACAGCCAACTCGCCGCCGCCGTGCAGGTAGTCCTGCACGTGCACCGTCGATCCGACGGATCGCGCGGGCTCCGCGAGATCGGCCTTGTGCACCGCGACGATGGTGGGCGCGTGCGGATCACTCCCGCCTGGCACGCTACTGCCGACGCCCCTGCGGCCGACGAGCTGTACCACCTGCTTGACGAACGGCTCACCAGATGAGCGCCGCGATAGTGTGTCTGGCGCTCGCTGTGCTTGTGGTCCCGGCGTCGACCTCACGGTGCCGGTTCGCGCGAATGTTCGCCGCGTCGAGTGAGCGTCGAAAGTCTCCGCAGAACAGTATTTTCCGAGCATGCGCTCTGGTGGGCATCGCGGCCCTGCTTGCTTTCGGGCCAGGCCCGTTCCTGGCGGCCGGTCTGGTCGCCGGGACTGTGGGATTCCGGATCCGCAGGGCCACGCGGGACCGGCACCGGAACGCCGAGTGCGGGTACCTGCTCGACGCACTGGAGGCCGTGATCGGCGAGTTGCGGGTCGGCGCACATCCGAGTGCCGCCGCAGAGGTCGCGGCGCGCGAGTCGCGGGGTGACTCGGCTCGCGCATTTACCGTCGGCGCCGCGCGTAGCAGGCTCGGCGGCCCTGCGGCGGCGGGGCTGCGCCAGCCGGATTCGATTGTCGCGGTGGAGCTGTCCAGGATCGCGGATGCCTGGCAGGTCGCCGAGCAGCACGGCCTTGCGCTCGCGGAGTTGCTGTCGGCGGCGCGCACCGATCTCGCTGGCCGCATTCGGTTTCACGGCCGCACCACGGCGGCGCTGGCGGGTGCCCGTGCGACCGCCGCGGTCTTGGCGGGCCTGCCATTCCTGGGAATTGTTCTCGGACAAATGATGGGTGCCTCGCCCTTGCGTGTCCTCTTCGCCTCGTCCATCGGGGTGGTCCTGCTGCCGCTCGGCGCCGGTCTGGCCTGTGCTGGTCTGCTGTGGACCGACGCCATTACACGAAGAGTTCTGGTATGACGCGGTTTTCAGCATTGGTGGTGAACCGGTCAGCTGATGAGGGTCGAACAGGTTCCCCTCGGCGAAGTGGTCATCACGGATTTCGCACGCCGCGACCGGCGAGTGGCAGCAGGTCGAGATCGACGCGCGGGTCATCGACCATGCCTGGTTCCGGATCGACCTGCCCGGCCCCGGCCGGTCAGCCGTCGGCACCGAGACCACCGGCAGTCCATTGCTGGGCTGGGTGGCCGGTTGTGCTGTCTGCGCGGCATTTTCACGCATCTGTTCTCGTGACGGGAGTTGGGGATGGAGTTCATCACGGAGAATTCGATAGTCCCGCTGTTGTTGCTGATGGTCGCGTTGGCGGTGTTCCCCGGGCGGGTGGCGGTGAGCCGGCGGCTGCGTGCCCTCCGGCAGTTGAGCACCGGACCGGTCGAGTCGTCGCGCGGAGCGGATCGGAAGGCCGATCCGCTTGCCGTAGCTTCGGTCTTCGACCTGCTGGCCGCCTGTCTACGGGCCGGGCTCCCCATGGCGGGCGCGGCGCGGGCCGTGGCGCCCGGCGCGCCGGAACCGCTGGGGGATGCTCTGCGGCGGGCAGCGGATCTGCTCGCACTCGGCGCCGATGCGGCTACGGCGTGGGAGCGGGTCGCGCGCGACGGGACCGGGCGTGCGGGGGCGGAAGAGATCGAGTCGCTTGCCCGGATGGCGCGGCGCTCCGCGCGGTCCGGAGCGTCGCTGGCGGTCGCGGTCGGGGAGTTGGCCGAACAGCGCAGGGGCGCGCTCGAAGACGAGGCCGCCGCGAAGGCGGAGCGTGCCGGGGTGCTGATCGGAGGCCCTCTCGGATTGTGTTTCCTTCCCGCCTTTGTCTGCCTCGGCATCGTGCCCGTCGTGATCGGACTGGCGGGCCGAGTGCTCGGCGGTGGGCTGTTGTGACGTCACGCACCCGGCCGATGGAAACGTGCTCGCGCGGATGGGCCGCATGGGCGGGAGTGAGAGGGGAATCAGGTGCGAATCGAGCGGATAAGGAGGTCCGCGGGCCAGGGCTTGCGGGCTGTGTATATGGCACTGCGTTCGCGAATGGTGCAAGCGATGGTCGCGGACGATGGCATGAGCACGGCCGAGTACGCGATCGGCACGATCGCGGCGGCAGCCTTCGGCGCCGTGCTCTATGGCGTCGTGACGGGCGACAGCATCGTGAACGCGTTGACGAAGATCATCGATCGGGCGCTCAACACCAGGGTGTAGCCACCCGTGCTGGTGGTCGCGGTGCACCGGGCCTCGCCGGCGACCATGGGGCAGTGACGATCGAGGCCGCGATCGCGCTCACCGCGGTCGTCGCGACGATCGTGTTGTGCCTCGGTGCCCTGCTTGCGGCGTCGACGCAGGTCCGCTGTGTCGACGCCGCTCGCGAGGCGGCCCGCCTGGCCGCCCGCGGTGATGACTCGAACGCCGTCCGCGCGGCAGCAAGTGTCGCCCCGCCAGATGCGGACATTACTGTCCGCGTTGAGGGCACTCGTGCTTCGGCTGTTGTCTCCTCTCGTACTCCGCTCTTGCCGCTGCTCACTTTCCGCGCCGAAGCGGTCGCCACCCTCGAGCCAGGGGCCGCCTCATGAACGCGGTATCCAGGGTGGTTCGTGCCGGGGCGAACCGGGGGACGGTGCTGCGCTCGGGCAGGGAACCCGAGTCGATGGTCAAACCGGTAATCGGTGCGGCAGTAGGGCTGCTCCGCTACACCCCGAGGTCGACGACGGTGTGGGTCAGCCGTGCACGACGTATGAGATCCGCGGTGGAAGTTCGTCATGGGTCCGCGGAGGAGGGCGTAGCGACCGTGTTCGCGTGCCTTGGGCTGGTGGCGCTGATCGGCGCGACGCTGCTGATCGGACAGATGGGGGTCGTCGTGGTGGCGCGACATCAGGCGCAGGCGGCAGCGGATCTTGCTTCGCTCGCCGCGGCAGGTGCATTGGCGCAGGGACTGGAGGCCGCGTGCGTCGAGGCAGAACTGGTGGCACGGCGGATGGGCTCGCGGCTCGAAGGCTGTGCGGCCGCGGAGTGGGACGTGACAGTCGCTGTCCAAAGAAATGTACCAATAGGTCTGTTTGGGGATCGGATAGTTTCCGCGGTCGCCCGCGCCGGTCCGGTTGAAGAGTGAGACGGTGCCGCCAACGCGCTAGTCGGTCGTTGTCGGAGCGGCTGAATCTGCAATTCCGCTGGCGGGATAAATGTGGACTAGCGAATTCTCCGCGCGGGGGCGGATAACCGGAACGAATGAATGCGCATGTTCGCAAATGGCCGCGTGGCAATAACGTAGTTAACATGAATTTATTCCTTTTTATTCAGAGAGGGGTGAAGTGACTCCATTCCACTCGGACGCACCTCGGTGATCCCGGAGATCTCCCGGGCGGACGGTCAACCGGTCACATGCTCGGCTCGACATCGTCATGAAATCGAGTGCGGCGGCTTTCACATGGCCGGCAGCTCGGCCAGCACAGCCGTGAGCAGCCGCGCCGCACCCGCCTTGTTCAGCGGATGATTCCCGTTACCGCACTTGGGTGATTGGACGCAGGACGGGCACCCGCCCGCGCATCCGCACGACTCGATGGCCGCGAGGGTCGCGGACAGCCAGTGCCGCAGTCGGGTGAACCCCCGCTCGGCAAAGCCCGCTCCTCCTGGCTGGCCGTCGTGGACGAAGACGGTGGGCAGCCCGGTGTCCGGGTGCTCGGCGGTGGAGACACCGCCGATATCCCAGCGGTCGCAGGTCGCCACCAAGGGCAACAGGCCGATTGCCGCGTGCTCGGCCGCGTGCAGGGCTCCGGGAACGTCCTGGGGTTCGATTCCGGCCTGCGCCAACAGCTCGGGCGTCACGGTGTACATGACCGCCCTGGTCGGCAGCGTTTGCGCGGGCAGGTCGAGTTCGACCAAGTCGAGCACCTCGCCGGTGACCAGCGTGCGCAGGTAGCCGACCACCTGGCTGGTGACCCGCACCTGGGCAAGTCCGGTCGTCACGTGACCGTGGCGGCGGTGTTCGGTCACGGTGTCGATGGCGATCGAAGTGACCTGCCGCGCGCTGGTGGTCCATCCCGGTTCGGACGCATGCACGAAGGCGACGCCGCCTTCGAGGTCCAGCTCGTCGACTTCATAGGTGTCGCCTTGGTGTAGGTGCACGGCACCTTGGTGCAGGCTCGCCGGCGCTCGGCCTGCGTCGGCGGTGCCGAGCAGCCTGCCGGTCTCGCCGTCCACGATGGCCACCGGATTCCCGATTCCGCCGCGGACGTCGACCGCGTCGTGCGGCTGTGCATCGGCGGTCACGTACCACCGCGCGCCTTCCCGCACCGCGCGCCGCTTGATCAGCCCTTTCTCGGCCAGATCGTGCAGCACCTCATGCGCGCCGAGTTCCGCGACCTCGGTGTCGCTGAGCGGCAGTTCAAGCGCGGCGCAGAGCAGTTGCGGCCCGAGCACATAGGGATTGTGCGGATCGGTGATGGTGGCCTCGACCGGCTTGTCCAGCAGCGCCTCCGGGTGGTGGACCAGGTAGGTGTCCAGCGGATCGTCCCTGGCCACCAGCAGGACCAGTGATCCATGGGTGCGCCGCCCGGCACGTCCGGCCTGCTGCCAGAAGGATGCGACGGTGCCGGGAAATCCGGAGATCACCACGGCGTCCAGCCCCGCGATATCGACCCCGAGTTCCAACGCGTTGGTGGTCGCCGCGCCGAGCAGGGACCCGTCCGACAGCGCCGCCTCCAGATCGCGTCGATCCTCCGCGAGATACCCCGCGCGATAGGACGCAACCCGCTCGGCCAGGGCTGGATCGACCTCGGCCAACCGCCTCTTCGCGTCCATCGCGGTCAGTTCGGCGGCCCGGCGCGAGCGCACGAACGCCAAGGTTCGTGCTCCTTCCGTCACCAAGTCCGCCAGGATCCGCGCCGTCTCCGCGGTGGCCGCCCGGCGTACGGGTGCGCCATTTTCGCCGGTCACCGTGGTGAGCAGGGGCGGCTCCCACAGTGCGATGGTCCGCGGCCCCTGCGGGGAGCCGTCCTCGGTGACCGCGGCACAGGGCGCCCCGATCAGCCGTGACGCGGCCGCCGCCGGTTCGGCGGTGGTCGCCGAGCACAGCACGAACACCGGATCGGCGCCGTACCGTGCCGCGATCCGCCGCAGCCTGCGCAGCACCAACGCCACGTGCGAGCCGAAAACCCCACGGTAGGCGTGGCATTCGTCGATGACCACATAGCGCAATCTGCGCAGGACACGGGCCCAGCGCTGGTGTGACCGCAGAATTCCCAGGTGGAGCATGTCCGGGTTGGTGAAAATCCACCGTGCGTTGGCGCGCACCCACTGCCGGATCTCGGCCGGGGTGTCGCCGTCGTAGGTGGCCGGATAGACGTCGCGCAGCGGACTCTCGTGGGTCAGCGCGCCGACGGCGCGCAGCTGATCGGCGCCCAACGCCTTGGTGGGCGCCAGATACAACGCGGTGGCCTTCGGATCCGCTTGCAGCGCGGTGAGCACCGGAAGCTGATAACCGAGCGACTTACCAGATGCGGTTCCGGTGCTGATGACCACGTGGTTTCCCTGGAACGCGAGATCCGCCGTCCTGATCTGATGAGTCCACGGTGTGTCGACGCCTATGTCGTGTAATGCCGCAACCACTTCCGGCGCCGCCCATGTCGGCCAGGTGGTGACATCGGCGGCCCGCGCGGAGAGTTCGACGACATGGGTCAGCCGGGGATCGTTATCCGGGACCCCGGTTAGGACACGATTCAGCAACGATGCGCCATAGCTGAGGCCGGTTCGAGGCTCCGAACGGACTGCAGACTCCGCCGGATTCACGAGGCAGGCTCCGCAACACGCTCAGATAGTGTGAAACGTGTGCGCTTGGGAAGCTCCACCTGCCATTTCGATACCAAATAGCGACCTGGGTCACAGCCTGATTGCCGAACGGTGACTCGGTTATCGAGGGGCAAACGAACCCCAAGTCCAGATTCCGCCATTGTGTCCCTTACCTGCGCATTCGCAAGATCAACTTTTTTGCAAATTGTCGCTAACTCGACTGTTGAATTGCCCGAAGACATGGTTCACTGGTTCCTGGTCGCAAGCTTCTGTGTTCGAGGGACGGATCCAAAGTCCAAACCGTCAGCAGGATCGATGTTGCGAACGGTGTGCTAGGTGCTTTCCTGCAGGGGGAACCAACAGTACAGCGGTCGGAACGGACCCGGTGGACGAACCCAGTTGTCCGCCGTTCCGGTAAGAAAAGAGAAGGAACAGAATGGCACAGGGAACTGTGAAGTGGTTCAACGCGGAGAAGGGGTTCGGCTTCATCGCGCCCGAGGACGGCTCCGCTGACGTCTTCGTCCACTACTCCGAGATCCAGGGTTCGGGCTTCCGCACCCTCGAGGAGAACCAGAAGGTCGAGTTCGAGGTAGGCCAGGGCACAAAGGGCCCACAGGCCACCGGAGTCCGCGCGCTCAGCTGAGCGACGAAAGGATCTATCGCTCGTCCCTCACCGCCGGTATCGGAGGTGAGGGACGAGCTATATCTGGGGTTGGACACGGCCGCGCGAACGGCGGAAGGCCCGCCGGAGCACGCCGCGGCGCAGGTGTAGCCAAAAGACAGGGCATACTGATCCGAACTGACGCGCGTACGCTCAGTGGTTCGAGTCGCAAGCACTCGACCGCACGCGGCGTCAAGGTATAAACGTGTCTGGTGGCAACGTCCAGCCGTCGCCGCCGCTTGCCCCAGCCGCGCACAGCGCAAAACAACGCAGCGCGGGTCGATTAGGAAAGGTGTATTCGCCGGTGGCAACACGAGACCGCGGTGCAGCCGACCAGGGCCGTCCCCTGCGTCGTCTCGTGATCGTCGAGTCCCCGACCAAGGCCCGCAAGATCGCGCCCTACCTCGGTCGTAACTACATGGTCGAGGCGTCGGTCGGTCATATCCGGGATCTGCCGCGTGGCGCGGCGGACGTTCCCGCCAAGTACAAAGGGCAGTCCTGGGCCCGCCTCGGCGTAGACGTGGACAACGACTTCGAGCCCATCTACATCGTGAGCCCGGACAAGAAGGCCAAGGTCACCGAGCTCAAGAGCCTGCTGAAGGACGCCGACGAACTCTATCTGGCCACCGACCCCGACCGCGAGGGCGAGGCCATCGCCTGGCACCTGCTTGAGACGCTCAAGCCCAAGGTGCCGGTCCGGCGAATGGTGTTCCATGAGATCACCGAGCCCGCTATCCAGGCCGCCGCCGCGGACACCCGCGAACTCGACAGCGACCTGGTCGACGCCCAGGAGACCCGGCGCATCCTGGACCGGCTCTACGGCTACGAGGTCAGCCCGGTGCTGTGGAAGAAGGTCATGCCCCGGCTGTCGGCAGGCCGCGTGCAGTCGGTCGCCACCCGGGTGATCGTGCGACGTGAGCGCGAGCGGATGGCGTTCCGCTCGGCCGAGTACTGGGACATTGCCGCCAAGCTGGACGCGGGCACCGGCGAGGAAGCCGACGCCGCCAACCCGAGGACCTTCGGCGCACGACTGGTCGTGGTCGATGGCGCGAGGGTCGCATCCGGCCGGGATTTCGGCTCGGACGGACAACTCAAGGCCACCAACGGCGTCATCGTGCTGGACGAGGGCTACGCCCGGCGTCTCGCCGAGGGGCTGGACGGCGCCGACCTGGTGGTCTCCTCCGCGGAGGCCAAGCCGTACACCCGCAAGCCGTACCCGCCGTTCATGACCTCGACGCTGCAGCAGGAGGCGGGGCGCAAGCTGCGCTTCACGTCCGAGCGGACCATGCGGGTGGCGCAGCGGCTGTACGAGAACGGCTACATCACCTACATGCGTACCGACTCGACCACGCTGTCGGAGTCAGCGATCGCCGCGGCTCGCTCACAGGCGACGCAGCTGTACGGCGCCGAGTACGTGCACCCCACTGCGCGGCAGTACAACCGCAAGGTGAAGAACGCGCAGGAGGCGCACGAGGCGATCCGGCCCGCAGGCGATACGTTTGCTACGCCTGGACAGCTGCACTCGCGGCTGGACAACGACGAGTTCCGGCTCTACGAACTCATCTGGCAACGCACTGTCGCCTCGCAGATGGCCGACGCCAGGGGCACCACTCTGACTCTGCGCATCACCGGCGTCGCGGGCACCGGCGAGGAATGCGTGTTCTCCGCCTCCGGCCGCACCATCACCTTCCCCGGCTTCCTGAAGGCCTACGTGGAGAGTGTGGACGAGGAGGCGGGCGGTCAGTCCGACGACGCCGAATCCCGCTTGCCCGCGCTGGAGGAGGGGCAGGGCGTCACCGCGGTCGAGCTGAATCCTGATGGGCACAGCACGAATCCGCCCGCGCGCTACACCGAGGCGTCGCTGATCAAGACGCTCGAAGAGCTCGGCATCGGCCGTCCGTCGACGTATTCGTCGATCATCAAGACGATCCTGGACCGCGGGTATGTGTACAAGCGAGGCAGCGCGCTGGTGCCGTCCTGGGTCGCGTTCGCCGTGATCGGCCTGCTGGAAGAACATTTCGGTCGACTGGTCGATTTCGATTTCACCGCGGCCATGGAGGACGATCTCGACGCCATCGCGGGCGGACGCGAGCAGCGCGGAAACTGGTTGTCCAGCTTCTACTTCGGTGGCGATCACGGCGTCGAGGGTTCGGTCGCGCGGTCGGGCGGGCTGAAGAAGATGGTCGGCGAGCGGCTCGACGACATCGATGCACGGGAAATCAACTCCATCAAGCTGTTCGGTGATTCCGAGGGACGCGACGTCGTCGTCCGCGTGGGTAAGTACGGGCCGTACTTGGAGCGATTGATCGCCAATTCCGATGACCCCGAAGGGGGTTCGGTTTCGCAGCGCGCCAACCTGCCCGACGACCTTCCGCCGGACGAGCTGACGCCCGAGGTGGCCGAGAAGCTGTTCGCGACGCCGCAGGAAGGACGTTCGCTCGGTATCGATCCCGAGTCGGGGCACGAGATCGTTGCCAAAGAAGGGCGTTTCGGTCCGTATGTTACCGAGATCCTGCCCGCGGACAGCCAGGCGCCCGCCAAGAAGACCGCGAAGAAGGCCACCGCGCCGAAGCCGCGCACCGGTTCCCTGTTCAAGTCGATGGACCTGGCGACCATCACGCTCGACGATGCGCTCCAGCTGCTGTCGCTGCCGCGCGTGGTCGGCGCCGACCCGGCCACCGGTGAGGAGATCACCGCGCAAAACGGGCGGTACGGGCCGTATTTGAAGAAGGGCACCGACTCGCGATCGCTGAACACCGAGGATCAGATCTTCACCGTGTCGCTGGAAGAGGCGCTGAAGATCTACTCGGAGCCCAAACGGCGCGGGCGGCAGGCCGCCACCGCGGCCCCGCTGCGTGAGCTGGGGGACGACTCGGCCACCGGCAAGCCGATGGTGATCAAGGACGGCCGTTTCGGTCCGTATGTCACCGACGGTGAGACCAACGCGACGCTGCGGAAGGGCGACGAGATCGAGTCGATCACCCCGGAGCGGGCGATGGAGCTGCTCGCTGATCGGCGGGCGCGGGGACCGGTGAAGAAGGCGGCGAAGAAGACCGCGGCGAAGAAGACCGCGGCGAAGAAGACCCCGGCCAAGACAGCTGCCAAGAAGGCCGCCGCCAAGAAGGCGACGACCACCAAGACGGTGGCCAAGAAGACCCCGGCGCAGAAGGCGACGGCGAAGAGGACCGGCATCGGAAAGTCGTGAATTCGCGCAGCGGGGTATCGGCCGTAGCCTGAGCGCCATGAGTACCGAACAGGAACGCGAGGATCTCGTGGCGATGCTCGCCGACCAGCGCGAACTTTTCCGGATCACCTTGCGCGGCATCGATGACGAGCTGGCTAGTCGGCGGACCACGACGAGCGAGCTGACCCTAGGTGGTCTGCTGCATCATCTGATCAGCTGCGAACGGCACTGGACCGCGGTGATCGTGGAGCGTGACGAGCATGCGGAACTCGATCTCGCAGAATTCGAGGGCGAGTACGTGATGGCGGCCGACGAGACCGTCGCTGGGCTGCTGGCTACCTGGGACGAGGTCGCCGCGGCTACGGCGGAGTTGATTCGTTCGGTGAAAAGCCTCGACACCTCTATCCCCACACCGACCACGCCGTGGACGCCGGACCGAATCTGGCAGTCGGTGCGCTACACAGTGCTGCACATCCTGCGGGAGATCGCGCACCATTCCGGGCACGCCGATTTCATTCGTGAGGCGCTCGACGGCGCGAGCACCACGCATCAGCGCGCCTCTTAGCTCGCGCATTCGGGACCGATGTCCGGGCAGTTGTGTCGGTGCGGGCGGCTATGGTGTACGACGTGGCGGGTGTCTTCGATCGGTTGGTCGGCCAGAATGCGGTCGAGTCCGAGCTGACGGCCGCTGCGATCGCGGCTCGCGGGGGCGTGGTAGCAGGGGCGATGACCCATTCATGGCTGTTCACGGGACCGCCGGGATCGGGCAGATCCGTTGCGGCGCTGTGCTTCGCGGCCGCATTGCAATGCACCGACCCGGAGACCCCTGGATGCGGCAGGTGTCACGCCTGCACGACGACGATGGCGGGCACGCACGGCGACGTTCGTCGAGTGGTGCCCGAGGGGCTGAGTATCAGCACCAAGGAGATGCGCGAGATCGTGCAGGTCGCCTCGCGCAGGCCCAGCACGGGGCGCTGGCAGGTGGTCGTCATCGAGGACGGCGACCGGTTGACCGAGGCCGCGGGCAACGTGCTGTTGAAAGTGGTCGAGGAGCCGCCGAACCGGACAGTGTTCCTGCTGTGCGCACCGTCGGTGGATCCCGAGGACATTTCGGTGACGCTGCGTTCTCGATGCAGGCATGTGCACCTGGTGACGCCGTCGGTACCCGCCATCGCGCGGGTGCTTCAGGAACGCGACAAGCTGGACGAGGAGACCGCGACCTGGGCCGCATCCATCAGCGGCGGGCACGTCGGTCGCGCCCGACGACTCGCCACCGACGAGGAGGCGCGAGCCCGACGTCAACGCGCGTTGGCCCTGGTCGCCGCGGTCGGCAAGCCCGGCGCGGCTTACGCCGCCGCCGATGAGTTGGTGCGTGCGGCCGACGACGAGGCCAAGCAGATGAGCGCCACCCGCGACGAACGCGAACGCGAGGAACTCGCGACCGCGCTGGGCGCGGGTGGCACCGGCAAGGGTGCGGCCGGTGCCACCCGCGGGTCCGCCGGCGTACTCAAAGACCTGGAACGGCGGCAGAAATCCCGCGCCACCCGCACCGGACGCGATGCCCTCGACCGTGCCCTGATCGACGTGGCGGGCGTCTACCGCGACGCGCTGGCCGTCCGGTTCGGCGCCGCGGGCAACGGTTCCGGCGTCGCCCTCACCCACCCGGACCTGTCCGATCAGATCCACGACCTCGCCGCGCGGGTGCGCCCCGAGGGTTTGCTCAGCTCCATCGAGGCCGTCCTCGCTTGCCGCGAAGCCCTCGATCTAAACGTCAAACCCCGCTTCGCCCTCGCCGCCATGGCCGCCGCCCTGATCGCGGCCCAATGACCGTGACCACCCGTTTTCGCGATCCGGGCCGGAGACGATAGACTCGCGTGGCCGAGAGGCACGCCGCCTTAGCTCAGTCGGTAGAGCGCTTCACTCGTAATGAAAAGGTCGGGGGTTCGATTCCCCCAGGCGGCTCCACGGATAAAGCCCCAGTAAACCCGTTGAGTGAGACACGCCTGCGCGATATCGCGAGGATCTTCGTCGAATGCCACTCGTTGCGGTTCGGTCGCGCCACACAAAACCGGCAAACTTGGCAAGTTGCCTGCCTGTCTGCGAGTTCGCGTTGGAGCTCGGTGCGGGGGTCGATTCCTGTCGATCGGTTGTCAAGACGTCCATGGGCCGATGCCGCCGACCTTTTCGATTCGAATGCGGGTGAGCAGGCCGGGTGGAGCGTTTTCGGGTGGGAAATCGACGTTCGGGCTGGCCAGGGTCTTGGCCAGTTCGGTGAGGAGTTCGGGGGCGCCGCCCTCGACGATGCGAGCGGTCCCGGTGATCGACAGGTAGGGCCGCATCACTTCGCCACGTTCGGGGGAGAGGATCGTCACCGCGACGCGGGGGTCGCGGCGGATGTTGCGGGTCTTCTTGTACTCGGCGAGGTGAGCGGAAACCAGTTCGTCGCCGTCCGGCATTGATTGCAGGGCCACCCAGACGACGGACACCTGAGGGCTCCCGTCGGGGTTGATCGTGACCAGCGTTGCGTCGGCACCGGAACCGATGAGGGCCCGAGCGGAATCGTCGAGTTTCATGTGTTGTTCTACCGCTTGACCGACGCTTTCATTCCCTGCGCACCAGCGCTGACCGGCATCGAATGCGGCTTTCGGTGTATCGCCTCCACATCGACCGACGCGAGTTGGCCTGTTGCGGTGCAACGCCTGAAGGGTCGACCAGCTCGGCCCGTCACCACGCGGTCGCGACAGGGCCCCATGTCCACCTCGGCGGTCAGCCGCGCCCGCCCGCGCCCGCCACGCCGGATTTCGTCGCAATGCAACAGCACGCACCTGGCCGCCTCTGCGGTCCCGCAGCACGGCTGGTCCGTATCCGATTCGGGCGCAGCTTTGTGCTCACCGCCCACGATGGACTAGCGACGATTGTCGGGCCGACTCGTCGAGATGCGCTGCGGACAGTATGGGTGTTGTTTCTGGGCCGAGCGTCGTTGCCCGGCCCAGGAGAACGTTTTCGAGGTCAGCCCGCGGCGGCGGAGCGTACGTGGGCGCGTTCGGCGATGCTCGCCAATTCCTTGTTGAAGCGGTCGGCGGCCTCGATGTTGCCCAGGTGGCCGGTGGGCCACACGTGGTACGCGGCCAGATGGCCGGTGTCGGCGAGGACGTCGGCGATGCGGCGCGACATCCGCTCGGGCAACAGGCGATCGTGCGCGCCCGCGATCACCGTGGTGGGCACGGTGAGGTGCCCGGCGGCGCCGGTGAGGTCCATGTCGGCGAGCGCGGCGGCATGCCTGCCTCGGGTGAGTGGGCGACAGGACCGCACGATGCCGAGCGCGAAGACCACCTCGTCCACGGTCGCGTTCTTGGACATCACGCGCGCCTTGAGCAGTGCGGCCACGGGCCATCCGCCGGGTACTGGCACCGGGGCGGTGAGGAGGGTCTCGACGATGATGTTCGGCATCCGTACGCTGGCGCCGAGCACCGTGACCGGCCGGTTCGCCAGGGTCAGCGGCTTGTTCAGCAGCGGGAGCACATCGGTGTCGTAGCGGATGTTACCCGGGGAGGTGTTCAGTAGAACGACCGCGGAGGCCCGCTGGCGCACCTGCTCGGGATAGCGATCGGCCCACGCCTGCAAGGTGATTCCGCCCATGCTGTGGCCCGCGAGCACCGCACGCTGTCCGGGACGGAGCGTGGCGTCCAGGACGGAAGACAGGTCGTCGGCCAGCGTTTCCTTGCCGGGCAGGACTGCGCCGAGCTCGCTCTCGCCGTGGCCGCGCTGGTCGTAGCAGACCACGCGATACCGCTCGGCGAAGGCGTTGATCTGGGGGTTCCAGTACTCGATGCTGCAGCTCCAGCCATGGATCAGGACGATGACGTCGCCGTCCGCAGGGCCGTAGGCGTGCACTCGAAGGTGGGTGCCGTCCTTGGTGGTGACCGGGATGACCGCACAGGGAGCGGTGGGGGGATTCAGAGACGCGGTTCGGTAGGTGCGAGATCGCAGTCCCGCACGGTAAGTGGCGGTCAGCGCGCCATTACGCGCGTCCGCCAGCGTCCTCATCGACTTCACCAGCATCGAGCACTCCTTTGTGTCCACCGCCACAGTACAACGCAAGCAAAGTGCTTGCTACTGCAAGCACGCCATGACGGAATTCCTGGCTTATGTCGTGGAGTACCCCGAATTCCGTCCGGCCAAAGCTTTCACCGGAAAGAAAACATCGGACGTGAGGGAGTTGGTCCGAGCTGACGGGCAAGAGCTACCGCTATGCCGATCCGGGCCGCCGCCCCTAGGACGATTCGGACGGGCCCCGGATTCGCGCGGTCCGGCACCGTGCTGCGGTTGCGCAGCCGGGGTAGCCGGCGGTGGGCGGCCCCGAGCGAAATCGGTGCGTGGGCGCGGCTTTCGGCCACCAGCCCGTGCGCGTGGAGCGCCGGAGCCGCGAACCGCTCCTGCGCTGTAGCGGCACGGACTGGACCGCGGTTACGGTTGATCCTGTGGATATCGCGCAGACTGCCCCCGGGCCCGCGGCGGACTCGGCGACGCAGCCGAGGTCCGGTTGGCGCGGGGTGGCGGTTCCGCTGCTGGTGGCGAGCGTCGGCGTGGGTGCTGGCGTACTGCTGCACCTGCGGGATCCGCACGTCGAAGGCTCGTACGGCACCTGCCCGGTCTATGCGCTGACCGGTTGGTACTGCCCCGGCTGTGGCGGCATGCGCGCCGTGCACAACCTCACCGATGGGCAGGTGTTGGATGCGCTGCACAGCAACCTGCTGGCGATTCCGCTGATCCTCGCGTTCGTGCTGTGGGTGGGGGACTGGACCATCCGGGCCTGGCGCGGTCAGCGGATGCGGCTGCCCTCGATCAGCCGCGTCACGATGTGGACATTCTTCGCACTGCTGGCGGTCTACACCGTGCTGCGCAATACACCGTGGGGGACCCTGTTCACACCGGTCTAGGTGTAGGCGTGAATTCGCGACTCTTCCAGATCTTTTCGCTGGCGCTGCTCGGCCGCCGTGATCCCGATCGCCCGGCAGGTGTTCCGCCGGTCCGAGCGCGCCGACCCGACCACCGCTGACCAATTCGTCGAGGCCAGGGCGATTCCCCTGGCGTGGACCGGGCAAGCTGCAATTATGAGCGATTCACTGAAGGACCGGGTGCGGGCGAAGTTGCTGCGCCAGCTCGAAGAGGACGGCCCCCCGGACATGGAGCACGACGACCCGCGGCAGATCTCCGTCGAAACCGATCTCGACGCGCTGGCGAACGTCGCCGACGACGACCCGCTTGTCGAAGAACTCGCCGGGCGCTACCTGGTGTTCTGATCAGGCCGTCGACATTCCGCCGTATGGCGGAAGCTGGGGCAGTGGTTCGGCGAGCAGCCAGGTGTCCCAGAGCGGGCGCAGCGGTACCAGGCTGTAGTGCCCGGCCAGGTCGGTGAACTCCTCCGTGGTCACCGAGGAGTGGCGGTAGCGGATCGTCCATTCTCGCAGCAGTTCGAAGAACGTCGTGCCGCCGAGTTCGAGGCGCAGCGCGTGCAGGGTCAGTGCGCCACGCTTATACACCCGGTCGTCGAACATCCGCTGCGGCCCTGGGTCGCCGACCACGATGTCCTGCGGCTCACGGGACAGGTTGTGTCGCGCGGCGCGCGCCATCTGGTCTGCGGTCGGCCCACCTGCCTCCTCCGACCAGATCCACTCCGCGTAACAGGCGAAGCCTTCGTGCAGCCAGATGTCGCGCCACTGCCGGATGGTGAGGCTGTTGCCGAACCACTGGTGCGCCAGCTCGTGCGCGACCAGCCGCTCGGCGCCGCGGCGGCCGTCGCAGTGGTTGGCGCCGAAGATGGAGATGCCCTGCGCCTCGATCGGGATCTCCAGCTCGTCGTCGGTGACCACCACCGTGTACCCCTCGAACGGATAGGGGCCGAACTTGTTGGTGAAGACCTCCAGCATCCGCGGCTGACGGGCGAAGTCGTGCTCGAAGTTGGCGCGCAGCCGAGCCGGGACGACGGCCTGCATCGGTACCGTGCCGGGCCAGGAGCCGACGCGATGCTTTCGATAGGGGCCGATCTGGATGGTCGCCAGGTAGCTCGACATCGGCTCGGATTGCTCGTACACCCAGGTGGTCTGGCTGGCCTTGGTCTGCTTGCGCAGCAGTGTGCCGTTGGCAAGCGCGTAGTACGGCGAGTCCGTGGTGATCGAAATCCGGTAGCTCGCTTTGGAACTCGGGTGGTCGTCACAAGGAAACCAGGACGCGGCGCCGTTGGGCTGGCTCGCCACGAGCGCGCCCTCGGTGAGTTCCTCCCAGCCGACCTCCCCCCACGGCCCGCGGACCGGTTTCGGGGTGCCGCCGTATTGCACCACCAGCGACAGCACACCGCCCACCGGAATCCGCTCCGGTGGCGTGATCACCAATTTGCCGTGCTGGTGGGTGAATTTCACGGCCTTGGTTCCGTTGACGAGCACCTTCGAGACGGTGAGTGCCTGGGAAAGGTCGAGCGCGAACCGCGGGCGCACCGCGGTGGTCACCGCGATGATCGTGGCGCGGCCGGTCAGCCGGTTGCTGGACACCTTGTAGACCAGCTCGAGTTCGTACCGCGATACCCGATAGCCCCGATTGCCGTTCTGCGGTAGGTACTCGTCGATGGGGGCCTCGTAGAACTTGCCCGGCATCAGCGGGCTCCGGGGTCGCCCGTGAACCAGGGCGTGATCGGGTTGCCCCACCAGCGCGTCGAGGCAGGCACCGTGTCGCCGCGCATGACCAGGGAGGCCGGACCGATGGTCGCGCCGTCGCCGAGGGCGGACGCGGGCAGCGCGACGCAGTGCGGACCGAGGGTGGCGCCCGCGCCGAGGGAGACGGTGTCCATGGCCATGATTCGATCGTGGAACAGGTGGGTCTGCACCACGCAGCCCCGTTCCACGGTCGCGCCGTCGCCGAGAGTCACCAGGTCCGCCTCAGGTAGCCAGTAGGACTCGCACCATACCCCGCGGCCGATCGTCGCGCCGAGGCCGCGAAGCCAGAGGTTCAGTACGGGAGTCCCGGTCGCGGCGCGTGCGAACCACGGAGCGGCAACCGTTTCCACGAAGGTGTCGGAGACCTCGTTGCGCCATACGAAGGAACTCCACAGCGGATGCTCCTCGGCGCGAATCCGCCCGACCAGCAACCACTTGGCGATCACCGCGCTCGCCCCCGCGCTCGCCCCCGCGCCGAGCAGCACGAGTCCGCTCAGCAGCCCGGCGGCCAAGTGGCCGAAGGTCTCCGCGAGCCATGCGAGGGTGAACAGCACGCCGAGGCCGATGGCGAAGGTCACCAGGACCGGGATCAAGCGGCAGGTTTCGACGATGCCACGTGCGACGCGCAAGCGCGCAGGCGGGTCGAAGGTGCGCGCGGTGTCGGTGCTCTCCGCCGCGCGCCGGAGCCGGACCGGTGGGCTGCCCAACCAGGACGAGCCGGCCTTGGACTTGGACGGTGCGGCCGACAGCACCGCGACCAGGCCGTTCTTCGGGATGCGGCGGCCCGGTGCCGTCATGCCGGAGTTGCCGAGGAACGCGCGCTTGCCAACCTTGGCCTCGCCGATGCGCAGCCAGCCGCCACCGAGTTCGTAGCCGGCGATCATGGTGTCGTCGGCGAGGAATGCGCCGTCGGCGACGGTGGTGAACTTCGGCAGCAGCAGCACCGTGGATATCTCGACGCTCTTGCCGATCTTCGCGCCGAGCAGGCGCAGCCACAGCGGCGTGAGCAGGCTCGCGTACAGCGGGAACAGGAAGGTGCGCGCGGAATCCAGCAGGCGCTCGGTGGCCCATGCCTGCCAGCCGACCCGGCTGCGCACCGGGTGGTAGCCCTCGGTCAGGCCGATACCGAGCAGGCGGACGGCGATGATGGTCGCCGCCGCGTACACGCCGAGGCTGAGCAGGGTCGCGACCGGCAGGATCGCGAAGGCGCGGCCCAAACCGCCCGTCAACGTGCGGGTGTCGCGGATGAACCAGGCGATGAACGCGCCGCCCGCGCCGAGGCCGAGGATCGGCACAGCGGCGAGCACGACCGACGTGACGCCGAAAATGCCGACCCAATGCCGGGCCCGGCCCGGCGTGTGTTGCGGCCAGCGGTGCTGGGCCTTGCCGATTTTCACGGCAGGCGAGCCCGCCCACTCCTGCTCGGCCTTCACCTTGCCCGACACCGCGGAGCCGGGCGCGATCTCAGCGTTCTTGCCGATCTTGGTGCCGGGCAACAGGATCGAGCGAGAACCGACGACCGCGCCGGGACCGATGGTGATCGGTCCGAGATGTACCACGTCGCCGTCGATCCAGTACCCGGACAGGTCGACCTCCGGTTCCACGCTGCACCCGTCGCCGAGTTCGAGCATGCCGGTGACCGGAGGAAGTGTGTGCAGGTCGACGCCCTTGCCGATGCTCGCGCCGAGCGCACGCGCGAACGGCACCATCCACGGCGCGCCGGAGAGGTTCTCGGCGCCGCTGGCCTCCGACAGCCGGACCGCCGCCCACAGGCGCAGGTGCACCGAGCCGCCGCGCGGATAGCGGCCAGGTCGAACGTCGCGCAGCAGCAGTCTGGCGCCGGCCACACAGATCGCCATGCGGCCGGGCGGGGAGATGAACAGCAGAAACGCGGCCAGCGTCCACCACCAGGACAGCTGCGGCAACCACGGCAGCGAGCCGGACCAGCCCGCGATATTGCCGACGATCGCGAGCCAGGTGAGCCACTGCAGGCCGGTCAGGGTGGTCAGCGGGATGGTGGCGAGTACCTGCGCCGCCTGGGCGGGCAGCGGCGTCGGGCGCACCACCCGCTCCGCGACGGCGACCGCGGGCGTGGTCTGTTCGAGCAGTTCCACCAGCGCGCCGAGGCGGGGATGGTCGTAGAGGTCGGCGACGGCGATCTGCGGATACCGCTCGCGAAGGGCGGTGACCAGCTGCGCCGCCGCGAGTGAGCCGCCGCCCAGGTCGAAGAAGTCGGCGTCGAGGTCGCTGACCTGTGCGCCGAGAATCGCATGCCACAGTTCGGCCACCCACTGCGCGGTGCCGGTGAGGTCGTTGTCGTCATCGTCGTCGGCGGAGTTGGGCAGCGGCCAAGGTAGCGCGTCGCGGTCTACCTTGCCTGAGGTGCGGGTGGGTAGCTCGTCGACCACCGCCAGTCTGGGGACCAGCGGGGCCGGAAGTTGTTCGGTGAGAGCGGCTCTCGCGGCTTTGGCATCGAAGTCCTGCGTCGGGCCGGTCAGGTAGCCGACCAGGACCCGGTTGCCTGCTTCGGTGGCTCGGATCGCGGCGGCGGCACCCGTGACACCGGGAAGATGCTGGAGCGCGTTGTCGATCTCACCGAGCTCGATGCGGCGGCCGCCGAGCTTGATCTGATCGTCGGCGCGGCCGAGGAAGACCAACCCGGTGCTGTCGTTGCGGACCAGGTCGCCGCTGCGGTAGGCGCGGTCCCAGCCGACCGAGGGCAGCGGAGCGTACTTCTCCGCGTCTTTGGCCGGGTTGAGGTAGCGCGCGAGGCCGACGCCCCCGATGACCAGTTCGCCGGATTCGCCCTCTGCCACGGGGTTTCCCGCCTGGTCCACCACAACGAGATCCCAGCCGTCGAGTGGTAGCCCGATCCGGATCGGCCATCGGCCGTTCAGCAGCGCGGCGCAGGCGACGACTGTCGTCTCGGTGGGGCCGTAGGTATTCCACACTTCGCGATTCGAATCACCGTTTCCGGCAAGACGTTCGGCGAGTTCCGGCGGCACGGCCTCGCCACCGAAGATCAGCAGGCGTACCGCCTCCAACGCCTCGACCGGCCAGGTCGCCGCCAGGGTCGGCACGGTCGAGACGATGCTGATCTCGCGCCGCACCAGCCAGGGACCGAGGTCAGCGCCGGTGCGCACCAGATCGCGCGGGGCGGGGACTAGGCAGGCGCCGTTATGCCAGGCCAGCCACATTTCCTCGCAGGACGCGTCGAAGGCCACCGAGAGGCCCGCGAGGACCCGATCACCGGGACCGATCGGGGCGTCGCGCAGGAACAGCCCGGCTTCGGCGTCGACGAAGGCGGCGGCGTTGCGGTGGGTGACGGCAACGCCTTTCGGCGTTCCGGTGGAGCCGGAGGTGAAGATGATCCAGGCGTCGTCGTCGGGGGTGGGCAGCGTGGACCAGTTGTCGTCGCGCGCGTCCCGCTCGGCCGCGCGGATGCCTGCGGCCGTGGTCTCGATTCCTTCGGCGGTCACGATTGCGGTGACCTGGGCTTCGCCGAAGACCAGCTGGGCGCGTTCGTCGGGGTCGTCGGCGTCGACCGGCACGTAGGCGGCGCCGGCGTATAAGACGGCGAGGATGGTGACGTAGAGCCGGCGTGTGCCCGACGGCAGACGTACACCGACCCGGTCGCCGGGTCGCACGCCCGCCGTGGCGAGCCTGGCCATGGTCTTCTCGATCTCGACCACCAGCTCCAGGTAGGAGAGCACTACCTGGCCGTCATCGATGGCGGGGGCGTCGGGGTGGGCGAGTGCGGTGGCCGTCAGGATGTCGACGAGTGTGCGGGCCTGGGAGGCATGGCCGCCTCGCAGCAGCGGGCTTGTCGTCGCGTCAACCTGGGGCTGGAGCATGGTGCTCTGCGCACCTCCCATCGAACTGGCCTCGCACTTCCGGTAGTTGTGTCATAGTTGGGTTACCAAAGGGCAAACGCCACGCTGGCCAATCGTCCACGGTACCCGGGTTGTTGTCGTTCGTTGTTCACCGAACCGGTCCGCGGGACCGGGCGATGCTGTGCCCGCTGTTTCAGATTTCGTTGAATTTCGCGGTTCGTGGCACGTCAACACCTGGTCACGGTGTGCGCGTGGGGTTCGCCAGGTGATCGCTGACCGTCGGTCAACGATCTCACCCCAGCGCCAACCTGATCCCCCGTCCACTTGTGTCGTGGTCGCCCCGCGAGCGGCGCCGGTCTCGCACGTTCCGGCGGAACCAGGTTGACAGTTCCGGTTTGTGTCTGCCAATCTCGGTTCAGGTCATGAGTGCCAGCGTCAAGCCCCGGCTTGCTGGTCGGCAACCCTCCTCCGCGGTGGGGTGCTCCGGGTGACGACACGGCCGCCGCCCGACCGGGCGCGGCAAGCGCGGACTCGACGAATCATTCGATCGCGGGTCCCCGAACCGACGGGATTTACGTGATGACCACTGCTGTCGACACTACCTGTGCCGCGCTCGCCCGGGTCTCCGGCGACGACCTTCGAGTGCCGCTTGTGCAGGGTGGGACGACCACCTACGCCAACTTCGACTACGCGGCGAGCGCGCCCGCATTGGCACAGGTCATCGACCGGGTACAGCAGCTGCTGCCGTTCTATGCCAGCGTGCACCGCGGCGCGGGTTACGCCTCCCGGATCTCCACCGAGTGCTATGAGGCCGCGCGCGGCTCGGTCACCCGGTTTCTCGATGCCGCCGACGACCAGGTGGTGGTGTTCACCCGCAACACCACCGACTCGCTGAACCTGTTGGCCTCCTGTGTGCCCGGCGAGACGGTGGTGCTCGACATCGAGCACCACGCCAACTTCCTGCCGTGGGCCAGGAACGGCCGCCGCGTCGTAGCGGCCGCCGACACCGTCGAGGAGACGATCGGCACGCTGGTCGCCGAGCTGTGTAGCAGACCGGCCGCGTTGCTCGCGGTGACTGGCGCGTCGAACGTGACCGGTGAGGTGCTTCCGTTGGAGCGGCTGGCCACCATCGCGCACCAGTGCGGCGCCCGGATTCTGGTGGACGCCGCGCAACTGGCCCCACACCGGCGAATCAGCTTGCGCGACACGGGTATCGACTATCTGGCCTTCTCCGGGCACAAGCTGTACGCGCCGTTCGGCGCGGGCGTGCTTGTCGGGCGCCGCGACTGGCTGGACGCGGCCCAGCCGTATTTGGCGGGCGGCGGGGCGGTGCGGGAGGTGAGCACCACCGGGGCCGAGTGGGCCCCGGCTCCACAGCGGCACGAGGCCGGGTCGCCGAATGTGCTCGGCGCCGCCGCGCTGGCCGCCGCCTGTGACACGCTCTGTGCGATCGACGCCGAAACTCTTGCCGCCCATGAACACCGGCTCGCCGACCGCCTGCGCGAAGGCCTGGCCGCTATTCCCGGTGTGCGCTTGCTCCGCATCTGGACCGACAGCCCCGACACCGTCGGCATCGTTGCCTTCACACTGGACGGTTTCGTCCCCGGCCACGTCGCCGCCTATCTCTCCGCCGAACACGGCATCGGCGTCCGAGACGGCCGTTTCTGCGCTCACCCGCTGCTCACCCGTCTCGGTCTGGACGGCGCGCTCCGGGCCAGCATCGGCCTCGGCACCACCTCCGCCGACGTGGAACGTCTCGTCGAGTCCGTCGCCACTCTCGTCCGCACCGGCCCCGCCTGGGATTACGCCGCCACCAACGGTCTGTGGAACCCCACCCCCGAAACCCGCCCGTTCACCTCGGACGCCCCCACCGGCGCGGCGCCCTGCCTCATCGGCTGAAGGCTGCGGTTCCCCGATCCGAACGGGGCCGCCGGATACTATCGGCGTATCCGGTACCCGACCTCGAGGTGGACCTATGAGCACGCTGCCTGCCTGGGCCACCGACCCCGGTGCCCTTCTCATCACCGAGGAGGGCTACGCGGCGCTTCCGGAGGACGTCCAGCGCCAGATCGAGGTGGTCGACGGTCACGTGATCTTCTGCCGCAGTGGAACATTCCAACACAACAACGTGGCTCGGCGGCTGGCGAACGCCTTGGAACAGGCGGGCCCGGACCAGCCGTGCACCGGTGTCGTGACGGATTTCGAGATGCACTACGTCCGGAGCCGCCCGGCGAGCCCCGGTTTCTCGTTTCGCCGACCGGATGTGGCGCTGCACCGGTGCATCGATGACGACCGGAAGTTGACTACAGCGGACGTGCTTCTGGTGGCCGAGGTCGTCTCGCCGGGATCCGAGTACACCGACACCGTGGACAAGTGCGCGGAGTACGCGAACGAAGGAATCCCGATCTACCTGATCGTGCACCTGGCCGCCGATCGGAAGGTGAAGATCATTCAGGAGTACCGCCTGGATTGGGCCAGTCGCAGTTACCGACTGGCCGGAACACATCAGGATGTTCTCCGTCTGACCGACCCGTTCCCGCTCGACCTCGACTTCGCAGCGCTGGACGGTGGCTGAGCAGCACACGCACTGATCCGGAATCGGTCGCGCAAGTCCGACCGTGGGTCGCGGGCAGTTCAGTCGCCCAGTGATGACGGACGGTAATAGCGCCCGTTGTAGTAGAGGAGCGGGGCGGCGGCGGGTTTCTCGTCGGTGTTGTCGTGGACCCGGGTGACCAGGCCCACAACGAATGTGTGGTCGCCGATCGGAATGAGTTGCCGCACGGCGGTGCGCAGCCAGATCGGGGTGCCGTGCAGGACCGGTTCGCCGGTGTCGAGGGTGGTCCACAGGGAGCGATCGGTGAAGCGTTCCTCGGCGGTCCTGGAGAAGCGGTGGGCCAGATGTTGCTGGTGTTCGCCGAGGAAGTGGATGACGACGGACTCGGCTTCCAGCAGTGCGGACAGGCTGGAGGACGTGTGCGCGATATTGAAGGAGACCAGCGGGGGTTCCAGCGACAGCGAGGCGAACGAGGTCGCGGTGAAGCCGACCGGCCCCTTCGGTGCGGACAGGGTGACCACGGTGACGCCCGCTGGATAGTGGCGCATGGAGGCGCGGTATTGCTCGGCGGTGATGCCGCTCAGATCATCGAGGATCTGGAACTCTGTGTCGGGCGGTGGCGCTTCGGTCACATGACGAAACTACGCCCGAGTCTCCCCGGCGGGTGGTCGACCGCATGGTGGTCCGGTGTGCGGGCCACTGGTCGCGATTCAATCGACGTCGATCGGAAGGCCCGCGGTGATCCGCACCAACTCGGGGAACGACGTGCGGAAAATGGTGTTCGGGTGCCCGCCCGCGGCCCAGACTTCGCGGTGCCGGGACAGTGCGCTGTCGACCCAGGTAGGCAGGTTGGTCGGATGACCGACCGGCGCGACACCGCCGATCGGCTGTCCGGTGACCTCACGCACCAGGTCGGCGGGCGCGCGAGTCAGCGTTCCCTCCAGTCGCGTACCGGTGTTCGCCAGATCGACCTGGTGCGCGCCCGAGACCAGCAGTAGCACCGGATCGTCGTCGAGCAGGAACACGAGCGATTTCGTGATGGCACCCACCTCGACGCCGAGCGCTCGCGCGGCGTCCGCGGCGGTATGCGTCGGCGCCGGCTGGGTGACGATGAGGCCGTGATGCCCACGGGCGATGAGGGTGTCCGCGACCCGGCTCGCGACCGGCGGCAATGACGACCTGCGCATGCCACCAGGGTAGAGCGATTGCGGGCGGTACGCCGGGCGAGTGGGAATGTCGATCAGTACTCCGGGTAGCCCTCGATCGGACCGAGCATTCCCGCGATCCGCTCGTGGGTGACCCGCGCGAGTTCGGACAGGCTGTGCTCCGAGACCTGTTCGTGCACAACCGCTTCGAAGGCGCGATCGATATCCTGCTGGGACAGCGCGAGCAGTTCGACATCCGCCTTGGTCAGCAGCGCGTCCCGGTCCGCATAGGGGCGTGCTTCGGTCAGCTTCGCCGCCCACGTGACATTGCTGCAGCACTCGTACAGCGCGTGAACCGCGCTGCCGCGTGACAAGTCGTTGAACCGGTCGAGGCCGATTCCCTGATGCATCAGCATGGGCGCCTCCGAACCCGATGACTGTGATTCGCCGACTCGACCATGATCCGTCTTCCCACGAACCGGGCCCCAGTGTGTCGCTGCGAATTTGCACAGGATTTACACGCTCCGAGGTTTCCCGGCGAGTCCCACGCGACGGACGTTCCGCTAGCCGGGAGACGGGCCCTCGGACGTCTCGATACGCTGTACGAATGACAGATTGGCAGGCTTTCAGCGTCGAAACGGAGGACCACGTCGCACAGGTGACGCTCATCGGTCCCGGTAAGGGCAACGCGATGGGCCCGGATTTCTGGCGTGAGCTGCCGGAGATCTTCCAGGCGCTGGACGCCGACCCCGAGGTCCGCGCCATTGTGCTGACGGGTTCGGGTAAGCACTTCTCCTACGGGCTCGACTTGGTCGCGATGAGCGGCACGTTCGGACCGCTGATGACGGACCGGGCCCTGGCCGCGCCGCGCACCGACTTCCTGCACGAGCTGCGCAAGATGCAGGCGTCGGTCACCGCGGTGGCGGACTGTCGCAAGCCGGTGATCGCCGCGGTGTCCGGCTGGTGCATCGGTGGCGGGCTGGACCTGATCGCGGCCGCCGACATCCGCTACGCGAGTGCGGACGCCAGCTTCAGCCTGCGGGAGGCCAAGGTCGCGATCGTCGCGGACATCGGGTCGCTGCACCGGCTGCCCGGCATCATCGGCGAGGGGCACCTGCGCGAGCTCGCCTACACCGCCAAGGACATCGATGCCGCGCGCGCGGAGAAGATCGGACTGGTCAACGACGTTTTCCCGGACCAGGAAGCGGTGCTGGACGCGGCGCACGCCACGGCGCGCGAGATTGCCGCGAATCCGCCACTGGTGGTGCAGGGCGCCAAGGACGTGCTGGATCAGCGGCGCAAGGACGAGGTCGCCGCGGGCCTGCGCTACGTCTCGGCCTGGAACGCCGCGTTCCTGCCCTCCGAGGACCTCGCCGAGGCGGTCAAGGCCGTGTTCGAGAAGCGCGCGCCCGAATTCAAGGGTGTGTAAAGCCATCTCCAACGCTTGCCCCTGTCCGGATATCGCTCGATACTTGTATCGCGCAACTAATTGATTTGATACAAGTAAAGGTGAGATCGCGTGGACGCTGCGGACGACCGGTCGATCGATACGATCGCTGCTCAACTGACCCGGCTGCAGCGCATTCGGGACCGCACGGCGACACAGATCGGCGCGCTGACCAAGGACGGGCTCGACCCTGCCGCGTTCGCGGCCCTGTTCCGGCTGCTGTGCGATGGGCCGATGCGCTCGGGGGCGCTGGCCGCCGCGCTGTACTCCGACGCGTCGACGATCAGCCGCCAGGTGGCCCAGCTGGTCGAGCGGCAGTTGGTCGCGCGGCTGGCCGATCCGGCCGACGGCCGCGCCACCGTGCTTGCCGTGACCGAGCGCGGCCGCGCGGTCGCCGAGCAGATCCGTCGCCGCCGCAACGAGAACCTCACCAAGGTGATGGGGTCCTGGACGCCGGAGTCCAGGACCGTGTTCGCCGATCTGCTGCGACAGTTCGTCGACGATTTCGAGCGCGCGAAGCCCAGCATGCTGGCCGACATACGTCGTCACTGGGACGAGAACAGAAACGACTGAGCGGGGAGCCCTGACGTGCCGGGCTCTCCGCCCATATCGTTCGAACGGTCAGTGCCCGCCGTTGTCTTTCAGCCGTTGAATCGACGCCTCGACCTCGGCCTCGGCCTCGGCGCGGCCCACCCACTCCGAGCCCTTGACGAACTTGCCCGGCTCGAGATCCTTGTAGCGCTCGAAGAAGTGCTTGATCGCGGCCAGCTCGAACTCCGGCACGTCCTTCAGATCCTGGATATGGTCCCAGCGGGGGTCGCCCGCGGGCACGCACAGAACCTTGTCGTCACCGCCCGCCTCGTCGGTCATCTTGTACATCGCGACCGGACGGGCCTCGACGATCACTCCGGGGAACACCGAGTCGGGCAGCAGGACCAGCGCGTCCAGCGGGTCACCGTCCTCGCCCAGGGTGTTCTCGATGTAGCCGTAGTCGGCGGGGTAGACCATGGACGTGTACAGGAATCGGTCGAGCCGGACCCGTCCGGTCTCGTGATCGACCTCGTACTTGTTCCGGGAACCCTTGGGGATCTCGATCGTGACGTCGAACTCCACGCCATCTCCTTCGGTGCGTCTGTGCCGAGTCCGACGACTCGGCTCCTCTTCGGCGGCTGTCGACCCGGCGACCCGGCCGCTGTGGAGTGTGCCGACTCGCCAGGTTGTTCGGGGGAACGGTTGCGCAACGAGGATAGTGTGATCGGCGGGGATATGGGTGCGGCAGGCGGCTGTCGCGGAATTCAGTCAGGAGAGCGTCGGCGACGTGTCTGGTCGGAACAAGAACGTCGGTGGGCTGGCCGCCCGGCGGCGACGGAACATGTGGATCGGGGTCGCGACCCTGCTGGCGGTGCTGCTCGGCGGCGGCGTAGGAGCGCTGCTCGCGCTGAAGCCGTGGACCGACGAGTTCCGCCACGGCGGGCTGACCATCGCGGCGCCACCCGCGCCGGTCAAGTCGTTTCCGCAGGTCAGCCCGGCTCGCTCGAACGTGCCCGCACCGAGCCCCGCGGGAATCGCGGCCGAGCTCACGCCGGTGATCGGCAATCCGGACCTCGGTGCGTTCGCGGGCCAGGTGACCGATGCCGACAGCGCGACCGTGGTGTGGAGCGGTGACGCGAGCAAGCCGATGATCCCCTCGTCCACCGCCAAGATCCTGACCACCGCGGCCGCGCTGCTCACCTTGCCCGCCGAGCACCGGGTCACCACCCGGGTGGTCGCCGGTTCGGCGCCGAACGAGCTTGTGCTGGTCGGCAGCGGCGATCCGACGCTCACCGCGGAGCCGGACGGGAAGGGCTACTACCCGAACGGCCCGCGACTGTCCGACCTGGTGGCACAGGTCAAGTCCGCAGGTCGCTCGGTGGACACGATCCTCGTCGACACCTCCGCCTACGCGGGCCCGACCATGGCGCAGGGATGGGACCCGCTCGACATCGGCGGGGGGTCCATCGCTCCGATGGAGCCGGTGATGATCGACGGCGGTCGCCTGCAACCGCTCGTGGAGTACTCGCCGCGCACCGCGACGCCCGCGCTGGACGCCGGGCGGCGGCTGGCCATCGAGCTGGGGCTCGATCCGGCCCGGGTTCGGGTGGGGACCGTGCCCGCGGGCGCCGTCGAGATCGCAAGTGTGCGATCGGCTCCGCTGCGCGATCGGCTGCGCGACACGATGGTCCACTCCGACAATGTGCTCGCCGAGGCGATCGGACGGGAGATCGCCACGGCGACCGGCCGCGAGGCCTCCTTCGGCGGCGCGGTCGCGGCGGTGAACGCAGCGCTGAGCGAGGCCGGTTTCGATCTGACCGGCCTGAGCATGCACGACAACAGCGGGCTGTCGGTCGACGATCGGATTCCCGCGCGGTTGCTGGACCGGATCATCGCGACCGCGGCCAAGCAGAACGGTGCCACCGCGGTGCAGCCGACCGGCACCAAGGCCAGGCCCGAGAACGACCGTCTGGCGGCCACCTTGGCCCCGCTGCTCGACGACCTGCCGGTCGCGGGCGCCACCGGGTCGCTGACCAGCCGCTATGTCGCTCGGGACCGCAATGGTGCGGGCTGGGTGCGCGCCAAGACCGGAACTCTGTCGGTGTCCAGCGCGTTGGTCGGGTATGTGCTGGACGCCGACGGGCGGGTGCTCACCTTCGCTCTGATGTCGAACGACCGACCGCCGGAGGTGAGCAGGCCCGCGTTGGACGCGATCGTAGGCACGCTGCGTAACTGTGGATGCTCGTGACGGGTGGATGATCATGACCCAAGAAGGTTCCGACACAGCCGAATCCGGGCCTGTGGCTGCGGTCGAGCGGCGGAAGAGCCGCTCGGGGCTGTCCGGGCTGGTCGACTGGCACCTGGCCGCCAAGACCGGATCGGCCCTGGTGCCCTCGGGTCCGCGTACTTCGCGCTACTCGGCCGAACAGGTCGTCGCCGAATTGGCCGCCGCCTCCGAACGCGCCGAAGGACCGGTCCGGGAGGTGAGCGGGCTCTTGGACGACCGGCCGGTGCCCGGCGCCAGGATCGTCGACCGGCCCGGCTGGATCGAGGCCGCCGCCGACTCGATGGCCCAGCTCACCGGCACCGGAACGGCCGCCGCCGAACGCAAGCTGCTCGCGGGTAAACCCGCGGGCGTGCAGGCGGGCGCGATGCTCGCCTTCCTGTCCACCGCGATCCTCGGCCAGTACGACCCGTTCACCGGTCCGGATGGCACGCTGCTGCTGGTCGCGCCGAACATCGTGGCGGTGGAGCGCGCGCTCGGGGTGTCACCGAGCGATTTTCGACTCTGGGTCTGCCTGCACGAGGTGACCCATCGGGTGCAGTTCTCCTCGGCGCCCTGGCTCGCCGAGTACATGCGAGGCAATGTCTCGGTGCTCGGCGAGGTCGGTGACGAGCCGCTGGCCGAGATGCTCTCCCGGCTGGTCGATGAGGTGCGCGACCGCCGCCGCGGCACCGCCGCCGACGATCCGGCGGCGCGCGGTGTGGTCGGCCTGTTGCGCGCGACACAGGCACCGCCGCAGCGCGAGGCACTGGATCGCCTGCTCATGCTCGGCACCCTGCTGGAGGGGCACGCCGATCACGTGATGGACGCGGTCGGCCCTGCGGTCGTGCCATCGGTCGAGCAGATCCGCGCCGCCTTCGACCAGCGCCGCAAGCGCCCGACCAATCCGCTGCAACGCATCCTGCGCGCGCTGCTCGGCGTGGACGCGAAGGTCGCGCAGTACGTGCGTGGCAAGGCGTTTGTGGACGAGGTGGTCGGCAGTGTCGGCATGGCACGGTTCAACACCGTGTGGACGGACGCGGAAACTTTGCCCCGCACCGACGAGATCGAGGACCCGCAGCGCTGGATCAGCCGGGTCCTGGGGTGAGCAAGCCGGGGTAGCCGGGGGCGCGGTGTCGGCGCGAGCGTGTCGTGCGACGGAATCGTTCGGCGCGGGTACTCGATGCGCCGTCGGTCGGTAGGCTGCGGCCCATGGGCACTGCGCCAGGAACGGCACGCGGGCGCTCCGGATCAGGGGCCGGTTCATCGGCTTCCGCACGGCGGTCGGCGCGCGGTACCGAGGACGTCCGGCGTCTGCCGGAAACTGCGGCGGTACTCACTGTGCGCAGGGCGGTGCGAGACTGGCTGGCCCAGTTCGGGTCGCGCGCTGCCGGCCCGCCTGCGGTGGCGGTGGCGCTGTCCGGTGGTGCGGACTCGCTGGCTCTCACGGCTGCCGCCGTGGTCGAGGCCGGTGCGGTCGACGCGCTGGTGGTCGATCATCGATTGCAACCCGGCTCCGCAGCGGTTGCCGCCGAGGCCGCCGCGCGGGCGCTCGCACTCGGCTGCCGGTCGGCCCGGGTGCTCGCGGTCGAGGTCGGCAGTGACGGAGGCGTGGAGGCGGCCGCGCGCCGGGCGCGCTACGCCGCGTTGGACGCGGCGCGGGAGGGGCTGCCGGTCCTGCTCGGACACACACTCGACGACCAGGCCGAAACAGTCCTGCTCGGGCTGGCCCGTGGGTCGGGCGGCCGCTCGATTCACGGGATGGCTCCGTTCACCGATCCGTGGGGCAGACCGTTGCTCGGCGTGCGCAGGGCGGCGACCGGGCAACTGTGCGCCGAACTCGGTCTGGCGCCCCACGAGGACCCGCACAACGCGGCGCCGGAGTTCACCAGGGTTCGGTTGCGCACCGAAGTGTTGCCGCTGCTGGAGGAGATCCTCGGCGGTGGGGTGGCCCCGGCGCTGGCCCGCACGGCCGAACAGTTGCGCGAGGACGCAGCGGTATTGGACGCTCTCGCTGCTGAACTGCTGCACTCCGCGAGTGATGGGCTGGCGCTCTCGACCGAGACCCTCGCCACTGCCCCCGCAGCCCTAAGGAAACGGGCAATTCGGGCATGGTTGTTGTCGGGTGGTGCGAAAGCGCTGACCAACAAGCACTTACAAGCCGTCGACGAGTTGGTGACGGCTTGGCGCGGCCAAGGTGGCGTCGCGGTCGGCGGAGGAACATCGGGAAGCAGGTTGGTCGCCGGGCGCGAACATGGCAGGCTGACATTGCGGCTGGGTGATGACGGTCATCGGATCGATGACACAAACTGAGCCGGCCCATCGGGTGCACCACCACGGAAGGGAATCCAGCTGACGTGTACGGGGACGATATCGCGTCGGTGCTGATCACCGAGGAACAGATCGCCGCAAAAACCCGGGAGCTGGCCGAGCTCATCGCCAAGCGCTATCCCGCCGACGCACCGGAGGGAGACCTACTGCTGGTCGGTGTGCTCAAGGGCGCGATCTTCTTCATGACCGACCTGGCCAAGGCCCTGCCGATCCCGACCCAGATGGAGTTCATGGCTGTCTCCTCCTACGGGTCGTCCACCTCGTCGTCCGGCGTCGTGCGCATCATGAAAGACCTGGACAAGGACATCGCGGGCCGCAATGTGCTGATCGTCGAGGACATCATCGACTCCGGACTCACGTTGTCCTGGCTCAAGCGCAACCTGTCGACCCGCAACCCGGCCTCGCTCGAAGTGGTCACCTTGCTGCGCAAACCGGATGCGTTGCGCACGCCCGTGGAAGTCGCGCACGTAGGCTTCGACATCCCGAGCGAATTCGTCGTCGGCTACGGCCTCGACTACGCGGAGCGCTACCGCGACCTGCCCTACATCGGCACCCTCGACCCGAAGGTATACGGCGGCGCCTGATCTATCCGGGCAGTATGCCGATAATCGTTGCGGGAGAACCGGAACCGCCGCGGTATAGCGGTCCGCCCGCGAGGACCCATGCGCCCGTCGCCGGCAGGGCGACGAGGTTGGCCAGGCACTCCAGGCTGATCCGGTGTTCGCCGTACAGCAGCTTCGACACCGCGTAGGTGTCGTCGGTGCCCACGTCGGGCCCGAACGTGTCGATGCCGAGTGCGCCACGGCGTCCGAGCCTGCCGGTGCGCAGCAGCCATTCCACCGTGTGTACCGCGAAACCCGGCTGATGCGCCGCGGATTCGCCGGTGCCGAGAAACTCCGGGGTGCCCCATTTGGCGTCCCAGCCGGTCCAGGCGATGACCGCGGCGCCATCGGGAATCCGGCCGTGTCGTTCCTCCCACTGCCGCAGGTCGGCGACCGTGATCGCGTAGTCGCGATCGCTCGCGCACTGCCCACGGACGTCGATCTTCACCGCGGGTAGCAACAGGTCGTCCAACTCCAGTTCGTCCGCGGCGAGCCCGTCGGCGCAGAAGTGGATCGGTGCGCCCCAATGGGTTCCGGTGTGCTCGCCCTGCTGGATGTAGCGCAGGTTATAGCCGTCGTTCGCGATCGTGGCCACGAGGTCGGTGCGGAATTCCGGATCGTCCGGGTACAGCGGCGTGGTGGCCGGATCGTGCACGTGCGAGAGATTCACCATCCGCCCGAGCGGGCGCGACGAGGTCATCGCTTTCGCTGCGGAATCGCCCTGGCCAGGGCGAGGAGATCGGCCTCTAGTACGCGGAACAACCGGTAGGTGAGCACGAACGCCAGGATGCCACCGACGCTGAGCAGGCGCACCGGAACGATCACCAACCCCTGGTCGGCGGCGTCCACGAAGGTCGCGCTCGCCACACCGATCAGTGGAACCGACGCCGCGACACCGAGATAGAAGTTTCCGCGCTTGGCGAGGGCGCGCAGCTGGCGTTCGTCGTCGGGGCCGACCCCGCCGCGCACCAACAGCTGTGGATATATCGAACGCACCGCGTAGACCGTGATCGGGAAGAACGGGTAGGCGAGCGCGATGGCCGCACAGACCACTTGCGCGGCGAAGAAATGCAGAAATGTCCCGCGCGGCAGGTCGACACCGGACAACGCCAGACCGAGTGGCCAAAGTAGGCCCGCCAGAAGCCAGAACCCGAACGGCACCCAGACCGCCCAGTCGCCCATCAGCAGGGTGTCGCGACGTGCCTTCGCGAGCGTTCGGCCGGAGAACTCGTGGCCTCGGTTCAGACGGAAACCGATGGTGAGGGGGCCCCGAGTGAGGAACAGCAGCAGCAGCGCGGCCACCGGGAAGGCGATCACGTTGTTGATCAAGACGACGGTGGCGAACGTGTCCTGGTCGGCGGCCGACATCCGGTCGATGATCAGGGTTTGGTTGAGCTTGATGTTGTAGAGGCTCGCCAGCACGTTGGGCACGCCGATACACAGCGCGGCCAACGGGAGGAGCAGGCCGCGGGACCGGTAAGCGAAGCTGCTCGGCGGGGGGTCGACCAGGTCACGTGCGCGGGCATCGAGGCAGAGATCGAGTTGGCCGGCAAGTTCGGCGCCGTTGCGCCACCGGCGCTTCGGGTCGACATGCAGGCATTCGAGCAGAACACGACGCAGCGCGGCCGGTGTGTCTTCGGGCAGACGCGATAGCGCCATCGCCGACACTCCGCCCCGGCGCACCGCGAGCATGCCCGCGAATGTCTCGGCGGAGGTGCCGCGCTCGGCGGGAGGCGGGTCGTCGAACGGGTTGGCGCCGGTGAGCATTTCCCACAGCAGCACGCCGAGGGAGAAGATGTCACTGCTGTTGCCGGGCGCGGGCGCCCCGGGATCGAGGTATCCGGCCAACTGTTCAGGGGAGCGGTAGGGCAGCGAACCCGTTCCGATCGCAGCGAGATTCGGAGCGGCCATACGCGGATCCGCCTCGCGGATGGCGAAATCCGCGAGCTTCGGGATGCCGTCCGCGGTGAACAGGACGTTCTCGGGCTTGATGTCATGGTGCAGCACGCCGTGATGCTCGGCGTAGTCCAGCGCGTCCGCGAGCCGCCTGCCCACCCATGCCACGGTCTCGGGCCAGCTCAGCTCCGCGATCTCGGCACGAACGCTCGAATCCGACGGCCGGATCTCGCCCTTGGACTCCATGGCGGCGTCGATAGCGCGCAACAGCAGCGCACCGCCATCGGCCACCGGGCCGCGACGGCGCTGATCGAGTACGCCCAGGGCGGTGCCGCCGGGCAGGTATTGCATGTAGACCAGGCGGGGGAGTGCGGCGCCCGGAGTGTCATCGGCTGCGCGAGTATCCAGGGCGGTAGCCGGGTGTGGCGATGCCGAGTCGCGCCTCGAGTCCGGGAAGTCGGCGTCCCGGCGTCCCGGCGTCCCGGCGAGCGTCGCGTTGTCTGTCGATCGGTCCACGGGGGTGCCGTCGGCGGCAGTGGTGCCGCCGCGGGATTCGGCAGACCGCGCAGGAGCGTCGCGGTGGTGGCCGGGGACTGTCGCGCCGTCTCGTGCGTCAGGTTCGCTGATGACGGTCGCGTCGTCGGCACCGGGCTGTTCGGCGACGGTCGCGTCACCGGTGGGGGTGTCGAGATCTCGCGACTCCGCGAGGGTCGCGTCGAGGTCTTGTGCATCGGCGACCGTGGCGTCGAGGTCGTCTCGAGCCTCGGCGATGGTCGGGTCAGCGTCGATGGCGCGTGTTCTCGGGGCGGCGACGGTGCGATCGCCGCGGGTGGGCGAACGCGGAACGATCAGAGTGTGCACGGCGTCCGCGCTGAGCACCCGCTGGTCGAAGACTCGGACGATGTGCGCGTGGTCCAGCTGTGCCATCGTGTGCGGCACGCCCGCCCGTCCCGCCGAAAACCGGACGGCGACAAGGCGCTGCATGGAACGTTGCCTGGCGAGAAACACGCGGCCGAGCGGGCCGCCACCCAGATCCGTGAGCAGGTCGAAATCGTCGATTCGCCGCCCAGGCGCGAGGTCGGCCAGTGCCGCGACAGCTTCGCTCGACTCCCGGGTGCCGATGTCGGCAGGCTCGTCGGCGAAGTCGGCGAGGCGTTCGCGGATCTCCTCGGCCAGCTCCGGGTACTCGGCGACGAAGTCCGCCAGCGCCAGCCGCGCGTGCCTGCGGCGGGCCAGGAATTCCTCGCAGACCAGGTCCACGAGCTCGGGGCTGTGCTCCACCTCCGGAAATTCCTTGCGGTACTCGGCGATTCTCTTACCCAGCCCTTTCCGCTCCCAGCGTCGACGCAGATCGATCCGCAGCAGATCGGTGAGCAGGGTGAGGCGCACCTGCGTGCCGTCGGGCACATAATCCGGGATCTGCGGCGGCATACGATCACCACGGAGACTGCGCCGCCACTCGGCGGCGAACCGTGCGATGCCGTCGGCGCGCCAAGTGGTCACGTGCCGGGCTCCGCCTCGTCCGCTCCGGTGCGGGCCGGTCGGCCGATGGAAGCGTCCGCTTCAGCGGATCGGGGGTCGACGACCCGCTCCAGCGCGCGCAGATCCGCCTCCAGCGCACGGAACAGCAGGTACGAGCCCACGAACGCGATTATGCCGCCCACGCACAGCAGCCGTACCGGAAAGATCACCGACGGAATGTCGGTGGCGGGCAGGAAGGTCACTCCGGCCACGGCGAGTAGCGGCACGGACGCGGCGACGGCAAGGTACCCGTTGCAGCGCCGATCCAGGCCACGCAGCCACACCGCGTCCTCGGGACTGATGTCGCCATGCCGGAGGAACAGCGGATAGATGCACCGCACCATGTAGAAGGTCAGTAGGAAGAACGGATACGCGACCGCGATCGCGCCGCACACCACCAGCGAGGCCAGGAAGTGCACCATGGCCTGCGCCGATATGTCGCCGGTTGACAGCTTCAGAGCGATCGGGAAGATGATGCCCGCCAGCACCCACAGTGAGAACGCCACGGCGACAGCACGATCGCCCATCAACAGTGCGTCCCGTCTGGCTCGCCGCAGGGTGTCCGGGGCATACCGTCTTCCCTTGCGCAACCCCCGCGGCACCGTCACCACGTACCTGGACATGTACAACACGAGGGCGACGCCGGTCGGAAAGAAGATCGTGTTCACGACGCTGGTGATGATGAGGAAGGTGTGCTGGGCATCCTCGGTCATCCGGCTGATGATCAGGTTCTGATTGTGCGCGATGTTGTACAGCGAGGCAAGCACATTCGGAAGTCCCACCGACAACAGCGCCACCAGCACGAAATACGGCCGAAGCCGTCGCCGCCAGCTCGTCGGCGCCGGGTCGACCAGCTCACGTGCGCGCTCGTCCTGGCACATCTCCAGCTGCCTGGCCAGGATCGCACCGCTGGACCAGCGCATGGTCCGATCGGGCGCGAGGCAGGTCAGCAGCACCCGGCGCAGCGCGGCCGGGCAGTTCGGCGGAACCAGTTCCAATGCGGCGGCATCCACACCGGTGCTGCGGCGCTCCAGCATGGCCGTCAAGATGGTGTCGTCGCCGTGCGGGCCCGCGTCCGCGGTGCTGTCGTCGAATGGCTTGGCCCCGGTGAGCAGCTCCCACAGCACAACGCCGAGCGAGTAGATGTCGGCGCGGGTGTCCAGGTCGGCGGCGCCGCGGTCGCAGCTGGGATGACAGGCCTCCAGCTGTTCCGGTGACATGTAGGCCAGCGAGCCGCCGAAATAGGCGACCGGGCTGGTGCCCTCCACGTTGCGGCTGAAGCTGATGTTGAAGTCGGCCAGTTTCGGCACCGCCTCGGCGGTGAGCAGGACGTTGGCTGGTTTGACGTCGCGATGCAGTACGCCGTGCGAGGAGGCGTAGTCGAGTGCCTCGGCCAGTCGGCGCCCCAGCCAGGCGACCGTCTCCGGCCAGCTGAGCGCGGCGATTTCGGCGCGCACGCTGGAGTCGGTCGGCCGGATCTCGCCCTTCTCCTCCATAGCCGCGTCGACGGCGTCCAGCAGCAGCTGCCCACTGCGTTCGGCGGGCGGGATGGCGCGCACCCAGCGCAGCGCGCCCAGCAGCGTGCCGCCGGGCAGGAACTGCATATAGAGCAGCCGCAGCCTGCGCGTCGCGACCCTGGCGTCGCCGAGCACCCGCTGGTCGAAGACCCGCACGATGTAGTCGTGGTCGAGCTGGGCCAAGGTCTGTGGTTCGGTGCCGTGGTCGGCGGAAATCTTCACCGCGACCAGCCGCTGGAGCGAGCGCTGCCGCGCAAGGAAGACCCGCGCGAACGCGCCGCTGCCCAAACCGGTCAGCAGATCGAAATCATCGATCCGCTGGCCGATTTCGATCCGGTCGAGCGCATCGTAATGGCCCGGCCCGGTTCCGATCGTGGTGGGGACGGCGGTGGCTGTTTCCATGAGATCGGCGGCGGTCGTTCTGATCACTTCAGAACTACGGGCGAACGCGGTGGTTTGGTTCAATTCGGTGTCGGCGTCGGCGGATCGGGTGGGTGCGAGAGCGCTTCGCGTGGAATCTTCCGGTACCGCGCGGCGGGTGCTCTGGTCCACGTCGTCGGCGTTCAACAAGGCGCGAAGTTCCGCCGCCTGATGTGGATATTCGCGCAGGCATTCGCGCGGATCCACCCGTTCCCCGCTGTGCCGGCGGATGACGAACTCCTCGTACACCAGACCGGCCGGGATGCTGTCGGAGACGAGATCCGCGAATTCGGCGCAGTAATCGGCGAGGCGTTTGCGCGGGACCGGTTCGGGTGACGGGCCCGTGTCTGTCGCGGGACGGCGCAGCCAGCGATGCCGTAGGTCGACGCGGATCAGCTCGAGCAACGCCTCCCTGCGCAGGGTGCTCGCATCGGGCAGGTACTGGGCGATCTCAGGTGGGCGGGAGGTGGATTCCCAGGCCGCGGCGAAGGCTTCCACCGCGCTCGGTTCCGGACGCGGCAGGCCGCTATAACCAGCACCGGTATTCGAACCCGTGTCGGTATCGGAACTTCTCTCAGAGTTGACACTCATGCTCAGACCTAAGGCTCGGCGGACGCCGCAGAATCCGCACTCGTCGGTCGTTGGCTGTACCGGAGAAAATCCGCCACACCCGCCGCCATCGTCCCCCGCGCCGTATTCGAAATGATAACTTGCGGCTCAAGAGCGGATCACCCGATTTCGACAACGATGCGACGGGGGACGACCAGCACATGTGTGACGAGGCCGCGGTGGTGGCGGACGGCTCGATTTCGACGAAAACGGCCGTAACAACAACGGTAGTCCGGAATGTGAAGGCCGTCGACGAGGTGGCCGACGACGAGGCGTCGACCGCTGCCGACGATCGGTGCGATCGAGGCCGGGAGACCGAGCCCGACCCACCGCGCGGCCCGGCCGCGGTGATCGCGGCTGGTGTGCGGGACGGCTCGCTCCTGCCCACCAGGGTGGTGGCGGAGGCTGCCGCGCGGATCGCGGTGGATCGGAAGGCGAACGCGGTGAACGTCGCTCACACGGAGCGGGCGATGGCGGAGGCGGCGGCGCTGGAGCAGCGGGTCGACCTCGACGTACTACCACTGGCCGGTGTTCCGGTCGCGATCGAGCACCGCATCCCGATCGAAGGCGAGGCGGGCACCGCCGAGCATCCGGTGGTGCGCCGGTTGCGTGCCGCGGGCGCGGTGGTCGTGTCGGCACCCGAACTCGGCCTGTGGGGCACGATCGATAGCCCGCGCAACCCGTGGAACAGCGCGCGCTGCGCGGGCGGCGCATCCGGTGCGGCGGTCGCAGCGGGACTGGTTCCGGTGGCGTACGGCAGCGACGGGCTCGGCTCGGTGCGCGTGGCCGCGGCCTGCTGTGGAGTGTTCGGGATCAAGCCGGGACGCTGCACCGTGCCCGTCGTGATCGGCGCCGACGCCTGGTCGGGCATGGTCGAAAACGGTGTGCTCGCGACGACGGTCGGTGACGCGGCGCTCGCGCTATCGGTCATGGCGGCGCGACCGGACCTTGCCGAGGTGGATCCACCCGGTCGACTACGCATCGGATTGGCCCTGAATCCATCGGCCCGCCTCTTCCGCATCGATCGGCACTGGACGGCGGCCGCCCGCAGGGCGGGATCGGTCGCCGAGGCAGCGGGCCATGTCGTCGAGCCGACCGCGTTGCCCTACGACAACGCTTTGTTCTCGGTCTTTCTGCGCTGGCTGTCCGCCACCGCGGTACCGGATGACGGTCGCCTGTCGTGGCGCACCCGCCGCCACCTCGCCCTCGGCCGGTTCGTGCAGCGGCTGGTGCGTCCGGCCCAGATCGACCGGGTGGAGGCGCGATTGCTGGAATTCTTCGACCACTACGACGTGGTGATCACGCCCGCGCTCACCGCCCCGCCGCCCAAAGTGCGGGCCCGGCACACCTGCCGTCAGCCCTCCTGCGCGCGGTTCTCGCCATTCATCCCGCTGTGGAATCTGGTCGGCTGGCCCGCCGCCTCCGTGCCGATGGGCATGCAACGACGTGCGGGCACTCCCGTGGCCGCACAGCTCTCCGGTCCGCCGGGCAGCGAATCCACCCTGTTGCGACTATCCGCGCAGCTGGAGATCAGCAAGCCATGGAAGCGCATCGCGCCATGAGCCGGCTCAGACGCTGACCGTCGGCCGCTGTGTGGCGAACCCACCGTCGACGGCTCGCCCGGCGAATTCGAGGATGGTGGGTCGGCTGTCGTCGGCCCGCCACGCTACGGCGAGCTCGCACGGTGCGAGCCCGGACACCGGGCGCGCGGTCAGGCCGGGCCAGCGGTACATCGGTACGTTGTTCTCGGCAAGCAGGCAGACGCCCAAGCCGAGGCTCACCGCCTCCAGCTTGTCCTCGGGCGTCGCGGCCTCCGCGCCGATCTTCGGCTGGCGGCCGCCCCGCCCGTCGTTGCCCAGCCAGAAATCGCGTACCGCACCGGCTTCGGTGGGCAGCGCGACGAACGGCTCGTCGAGCAAATCGGCGAACTCGATGGTCTCCGAACCGGCCAGCGGGTGGTTCTCCGGGAGCAGCACCCAGCGCGGCTCGGTGCGCAGCACCTGCCAGCGGTAGCGGTTGTGGTCCGGCAGCGGCAGCCAGACCAGTGCCAAGTCGGCCTGCCGACCCGCAAGTCCGCTGGACGGGTCGGTCCACGACGCCGCGTGCAGCGCGAGGCGGTGTCCGCTCGCGCTCTCCAGGTCGTTGAGCAGGCCGCGGCCGAGCGCGGACTGGATGCCGACGCGCAGCACCTCGCCGGCTTCCTGCAGGGAGACGTTCGTGACCTCCCACAGCTCCAGGATCTTGCGGGCGCCTTCGAGCAGCTCTTTACCCGCGACGGTCAGCGCGACACTTCGCTGGTTGCGGTCGAACAGCACCACGTCGAGTTGGCGTTCCAATTGACGGATCTGACGCGACAGGGTGGGCTGAGCGATGTGCAGCCGTTGAGCGGCGTTGGTGAAGTGCAGTTCCTCAGCGACGGCGACGAAATACCGCAGGTCGCGCAAATGCGGGTCCATAGCCCCTTGCTATCAGAATCGGTCCTGAATTTCCAGCCATATCAGGCCGGAAAGTTCGGATACTGGCGCCAAAACAGTCGGCGGGTTTGTTAGAGACAGCATATTGGCTGACGTGGTCCTCCGCACCATGAAGTTGGCGAATGTGCGGCATGTCGCCAGATCCTTTGCCTGCCATTTCATAATTGGGCGCTTGACCAGCTGAAATGGCGATGTATCCGGATGGTCGATGGCCGGCTGTAGCCGCCTCGTCGTTTGCCGGCGACCGGCTGGAGATCCCCCGTGTAATGTAAGGCAAAGCTTATGTGATTTTAGTCACATCAATGGTGACGCTGATCGGACCGCTCAGGCCCGGACGCACGCGTCACCGCGGTCGGGACAGTCCCGACCGCGGCTCCAGACGCCGATCACACGCTGCGGGCCCGCTCCTCGTACGCCTTGCGCTTGTCGGCATCTACGTCATCGAGGAACGCGTGGCCGGAGCCGAGCGCCCTGCCGATGCGGTCGCCGAGGGCCTCCGGCAGTAGACCGACCACCTGGGCGATGAATCCCGCGAGCGCGGTCACCCTGACCTTGGACTTAGGCGCGATGATCAGCTCGACGACGGCGTCGGCGATCTCCTCCGGCTCGGCCGCCCGCAGCGGACCTGGCGAGGTGACGCCGGAACCGAGCTCGGTGTTGGTCAGCGTGGGCAGCACGGAGGAGAAGTGCACACCGGAGCCCCGGTACTCCTCGCGCAGCGTGTCGGTGAATCCGAGCACCGCGTGCTTGCTGGCGTTGTACGTGGCCAGGCCGGGAATGTGCGTCTCGCCCGCCAGCGACGCGATGTTGATGATGTGCCCGCTGCCGCGCGGCAGCATTCGGGCGAGGCCGAGCTTGGAGCCCAGGATCACACCGTAGACGTTGATGTCCAAGATCCGGCGGGTGATCTGATCCGGCTCGTCGACCAGCTTCCCGGTCGGCATGATGCCCGCGTTGTTGATCAAGACGTCGATCGGGCCGAGGGTGCGCTCCACCTCGTCGAGAAAGCTCTCGAACGACGTCGGGTCGGTGACGTCGAGCTTGCCGTACAGCTCGAAGCCGCGCGCCGTGCCCGACTCCTTGACGGTGGTCTCGTCGATGTCGCCGATCGCGGTCCGCGCGCCGAGTGCCTGCAGCGCGGTCGCGGTGGCCAGCCCGATGCCGCGGGCGCCGCCAGTGATGACGACGACCTTGCCGCGGATTCTTGCCGAGCCGGTCACGGCTTCGCCTCGCTTCCGCTCGGCTTCGTCATGGCCGATGGCGCTGCGCCCGTGGCTCGCAGTTTCAAGACGGCGGGGAGGTCGAGGCGGCGCAGTCCGCGCGCGCCCGCGGCGCGCATGGCGCCGAGTGCGAACAGGAGCTTCGGCATCGAGTACGGGTACCAGAACAGTTCCTTCTGCTGGGTCGGCAGGATCGGCCTGGTGATCGCCTGCTGACGGCAGTACTTGCGAACGCCGTTCGCGCCGCCCCAGCGGGCGCCGACGCCGGAGAGACCCCAACCGCCCATCGGCAGCGCGTAGCTGAACAGGTTGGCGAAGACGTCGTTGATGTTGACCGCGCCCGCGTTCAGCTGCCGCGCGATTCGCTCACCGCGCTCTTTGTCGCCGGTCCACACCGAGGCCGACAGACCGTAGATCGAGTCGTTGGCCAGCCGGATCGCCTCCGCCTCGTCGGCCACCCGCATCACCGGCAGTGTCGGGCCGAAGGTCTCCTCGGTGACGCACGACATGGTGTGGTCGACGTCGACGAGCACGGTCGGCTCGAACGCGGTCCCGAATCCGGCCCGCTTGCCGCCGGTCAGCACCTTCGCACCCGCCGCGACGGCCTCGTCGACGTGGCGCTGCACGATGGTCACCTGGTTCTCGTTGGCCAGGGCGCCGATGTCGTATTCGGCGCCGCGGCCGTCGAGGCCTTGGCGCAGCGCCTCGACGTCGGCGGTGAGCTTGGCGACGAACTCGTCGTACACCGGCGCTTCGACATACACCCGCTCCACCGAGATGCAGACCTGGCCGGAGTTGAACATGCCGCCGAACGCGATGCCGTGCGCGGCCCGGTCCAGGTCGGCGTCGGCGAGCACGATGGCCGGGTCCTTGCCGCCGAGCTCGAGACTGTAGGGGACCATCCGCTCCGCGCAGGCGGCGGCGATCTTACGGCCGGTCGCGGTGGAACCGGTGAACTGGATGTAGTCGGCATTGCCGACCACGGCGGCTCCGGTCGCGCCGCTGCCGGTGACCACTGCGAACACCGGCGGAGCGCCGATTTCGGCCCAACCTCTTGCCAATTCCAGCGCGGACAGCGGCGTCACCTCGGACGGCTTGAGGATGACGGCGGCGCCCGCGGCGAGCGCGGGGAATACGTCCATCACCGGCATGGCCAGCGGGAAGTTCCACGGTGTGATGACGCCTACCACCGGGTAGGGCCGGTAGACCGTGGTCAGCCTCTTGACCCTGGCCAGCGGACTGTGTGGCGACGGATGGTCGTCGGCGAGGAACTTGGCCGCGCGGCGCGCGTAGTAGCCGATCACGTCGGTCGCGAAGCCCGGGTCGATCAGGGCGTCGACGCGCGGCTTCGCTGTCTCCGACTGCAGCACCGTGGCCAGGTTGTCGGTGTTGTCGATCAGCCAGTCCTGAAACTTCAGCAGCCAGGCCTTGCGGCCGTCGGGGCCGATCGCCTCCCACTCCAGCTGGTACAGCCGCAGTTCTCGGACCTTGGCCGCGACCGCGTCGGCGGTCTCGTCGGGCACCGCGCCGACGACCTCACCGGTGCCGGGATTGCGCACCTCGATGACGGGAGGACCGTCGTTCTTCGCGGTCGTCTTGCGTGCCGGTGCCTTCTTGGTGGCGCCGGACGCTGGTTCGGTGTTGGCCACTGCTGTTCTCCCACTGACGTTGCGCGGTCACTGCTGTGAATCAGATCACTGAACTATGATCGTGGCACAATCCGAACAGACTTTCTTGGCCTGATTTGTCAATGAAAGCGGTCTGGTTTGTCTCAGAGAAACAAAACAGCGCTGAGAACCGTGGCCCCGCCGGGGCCGAAGGAGGTGACGATGACGGTGCCCCCCTCTCCAGATGTCGCACCCCCGTTCAGCGAAGCGACGCGCACCGGGCAGGCCGGGCCCGCCCGCGACGACGTGCGCGACTGGTTGGCCGACTACGTCTACGAGACGATGCGGACCGAGACGCTCGAACAGATCGTCACCCGACTGGACAACGTGATCATCGCGCGCATCCCCGAACTCGCCGACCGCGATATGCGCCGCGACCTCGCGGCCAGCACGCGGGCACACGCCAGGATCGTGCTCAGTGGCCTGACCAGTGACGCCTTCGATTTCCTTCTGCCGGAAGAGGCGCACACGTTCGCGCGTAGCGTGGCCCGGCGCGGATTCGAGCTGCGGCTGCTGCTGCGGGTCTATCACGTGGGCATGGAAGCGGTGCTCGACTATCTGACCGAGGTGGTGGAGCAACGGCAGGCGCCGCACGAGATCGAGCGCGTGGTGCTGCTGAGGTTGTTCGAGCGCGTGACCAAGTGGATGAACGCCTCGGTCGAATTGCTCACCGACACTTACATGGAGGAGCGCGAGCGCGTCCTACGCGCCGCGCTCAACCGTCGCGCCGAAACCGTCCGCGCGCTGCTCGCGGGCGACGACGTGGACATCGAGCAGGCCTCGGTGCGGCTGGGATATCGGTTGTCCCTGCAGCACCTCGCCTTCGTGCTGTGGACCGACGAGCAGACCGGCGCCGACCAAGAGGCGACCGGGCTGCTGGACCGGGTCGCGGCGAAACTGGCGTCGGCGGTCGGCAGCGGGCGTGTGCTCACGGTTCCGTCGGGCGCCAGCGGCATGTGGGCGTGGGCGGGTCTGGACGACGTGGGCCGCAGCGCCGAACTCGCGACGTCCGGCGCGTTGCGGCGGCTGGCGTCGGCCCACGTCGATGCCCCGGTACGGGTCGCGTTCGGGGTGCCAGCCGGTGGGATCGCCGGCTTCCGGCGTGGCCATCGCGAGGCGGTCGCCGCGCGGCAGGTCGCGGAGCGTGGGCCCGCGGGCGAGCGGCGGGTCACCGGGTATCGCGAGGTGGAGATTGCCTATCTGGCCGGCGTGGACGACACGGCCATGGTGGGGCTGATCGGGCGCGAGCTGGGCGCGCTGGCGGTCCGGGACACGAACGCCGCGCGTCTGCGCGAAACGTTGCACGCGTATCTGCGTAGTCACCGCAGCCCGGAGGCCACGGCGAAACTGCTCGGCGTGCACAAGAACACGGTCCGCTACCGGGTTCAGCGGATCGAGGAAGTGCTGGGATATCCGATCGAAGAGCGCAGTCTGCCGCTGGAGGTCGCGTTGGCCTGCGTCGCCGCCTACGGCACCGACGCGCTGCCCTGAACCGGTCGGTTCGGCTACTCTCCGGCGGCGGGTTCGCGCGCGGCGATGCGGCGCAGCGGTGGTTCGGTGGTCGGCGCGACCCGGCGATCGGGCAGTTCCGCGAGCAGGGCGGTGGTCGCCGCCGCGATGGCCGCGACCGCCTTGTCGACGGCCGGTTTGGTGGTCGAACTCAGGCCGGACACGCCACCGACCTTGCGCACATACTGCAGTGCGGCGGCATAGATTTCCTGGTCGGTTGCGGCAGGTTCCAGGCCACGCAGGACGGTGATGTTTCTACACATGCGAGAACACTAGCTCCCGAGCACGACATGCGGCAGCGCAAAGAATTTGCTGATGTGAGATTCGGTTCGCCCCGTCGGCGCCGCGCGGGAGACGGACGGCACGGAGCCATCCGTGAATACTCAGTTTTCGCCAAGCTGGATAAGGAACAATCAGGGCATGCCTTCGCGCGGTGTACCCACCTTGACGACCTTCCCGTACGCGGAACTCGACGAGCGGGAGGAGGACCATTGGTCCGGAGCCACGGTCTCCGACGACGAACTGCGGGCGCTGGCCCTCGGTGCCTTCTACTCGGCCCGGTGGGACGCCTTCCACGACGCGCTGCTGCTCGGACCGGAGCGCGAGCATCCGCTCGGCGACCGGCGCGAGCTGGCCATCGACACACTCACCGGCGCATGGGGCATCACCGACGGAACGGAGGCTCAGGCCTCGATGGAGCAGTTGCTGGACGGTATGCACGCCCCGCTCTACGCGCTGGTCCATCCGCTCGTGACGGCCTCGATCAACGCCAGCGAGCGTGACCGTTTCGGCGAGCGCGCCGACCGGCACCGGGCGTTCCTACGGCAGGTCGGCGCGTTCCGCGGGATGGACAATCCCGAGGCGCTTGTCCGCGACTACGACATCTGGTCGCAGGCGATCAAGATCGGTTTTACGGATCATCTGGCCAGGCCGCTGCCCAGTGACATCCACGCCTGGGATCTGGCAAGGGTGGTCGCGGTGGCCAGAATGGCCTACACCGCCGGCTACATCGAGGCCGACATGGCGTGGGACTATCTGGCGCGCGCGCTGCCGCTGGCGCAGAGCAAGTACCGCAACTGGCGTCAGTTCGGCGACGCCTACCTGGCCGGGTGGACCTATTGGCAGGCCTGCGAGGACCTGGCCGAGCTGAAGAACGGCGGCGTCGACCGCCGCAAGGAACTGTTGCGGCTGTGGCTGCGCCCGACCAGCCCGTGGCGGCGGGTCGCGCTGAACTCAGTTCCCGTCCGGGAGTGAGCGCAGGATGCCGCGGCCGTAGCGCTGGAACTGCGCGTCGTCGACCATGCCGAGGGAGTGCCGCTCGACGAGCAGCTCCCACTCCGAATACAGCTGGGCCACACCTGGATCCGCGGGACCGCCGGCGCCATCGGCGGAATCGCGGCGCACCGCGAAGTTCACCGCGCAGGTGACCCGCTCGGTGTCGGCGCGATCGGTGCCCGTGAAGTGCAGTGTCAGGTTGCCGTCGTGCACATCCATGCCCGCTGCGCCGCGCGTCGCGCCGACCTCGCCTGGTCCGAGGGGAGGCGCGTCGGTGGTGCGTGCCCAGATGACCGCCGGAATGGGCAGTTCATGGGCGAAGCGCGCGTCGTCGCCGATCGCGATGAACAGCAGCCGTTCCGTCGTTGCGGCGAGCAGGCCAGGGCCGTTGCCCGCGGGCGAGTGTGCGACGGCCACGGCCGTCTCCAGTACATACTCGTCTGGCGTCACGTAACGATGCAGAGCTGCTATCGCGGACTTGGCCTCGCGGCGCGGTGTCATCCTGCAGGTCGCCCGGTCCACGTCCGCTCGGGTGGGACCGTTCCTGCTCCAGGTGGGGGCGGGCGGGTGCAGATCGGGGGCCGCCACGTCGATGCGCTGGGTGGCCAGGATCTGGGTGTTGATCCGGTCGATGATCTCGGCGGCCGCGGGGACGTCGTGCTCGGCGATCAGGACCGGTAGTGGCGTGCGGTCCGCGGGCACGCCGGTGAGCACGGGCGTCGGGTAACGCAGGTAGATCTCGATGACGACCGCGTCGTCCGCCCGTCGGTTCAGCCGGACCTTGAGCAGGTCCGAGACCGGAACGTCGAGTACACGCTCGCCTTCGGACCCTGGCCGCAGAACGATCAACCTTCCGCGACCATGACGCACTATCGCTGTGGGTGTCCGTAGCTCGACTATGTCCATACCCCCTGCGCTCGTGTCGTATTTGCGGTGCTCCCGGGGCTCTTCGTGGTTTATGCGAGCTACCGCCTCTGTGCCCGTCGCTCGCACCGCAATGTTGTGTCGTCGCTCACGATAGGCCGAACATGCCATGATTGTTGCCACTTGGAGTAAGCGGATCGGAGATATCGGGAACCACCGTCGTTCCCCGGCCGTTTACCTCTTTAACTGCACCTGCAGCCGAACTGTGCGATGTATCGATTAGACCGTACGCGGTAACGTGGCATGTCCGCATCCGAACCCCGCGGAACCGGACGCCCCAGACGCATCGCAAGCACCGGAGACACCGGAAAGGACTGGCCGCCCCGGCCGACGCTCTATGAACCGCAAGACTGTGTTTCGCACCCTGGCCATAGTCTCGGGCATTTTGCTCGTGATCTATGCGTTCAGCTATTTCGGCAACGACACGCGCGGCTGGAAGAGCGTTGATACATCGGTTGCCCTCAGCCAGCTGAACGACAAGAGCAACATTCAGAACGTTCAGATCGACGATCGCGAGCAGCAGCTGCGCATCGAGCTGAAGACCGGCAATGACGCCACCGGTGGTCAAGCCAAGATCATCGCGAAGTATCCGGGCGGCAGCGAGACCTCCGCGCAGGTCTTCGACGCCGTGAAGAACTCCGGCGCCAGCTACAACACGGTGGTCAAGCAGGAGAGCTGGTTCACCCAGATCCTGCTGTTCGTGCTGCCGATGGTGATCCTGCTCGGCCTGTTCGTCTTCGTGATGGCCCGCATGCAGGGCGGCGGCCGCGGCGGCATGATGGGCTTCGGCAAGTCCAAGGCCAAACAGCTGTCCAAGGACATGCCCAAGACCACGTTCGCCGACGTGGCCGGCGCGGACGAGGCAGTCGAAGAGCTCTACGAGATCAAGGACTTCCTGCAGAACCCGGTCCGCTACCAGGCCCTCGGCGCCAAGATCCCCAAGGGCGTCCTGCTCTACGGGCCGCCGGGTACCGGTAAAACCCTGCTGGCTCGCGCCGTCGCGGGTGAGGCGGGTGTGCCGTTCTTCACCATCTCCGGCTCGGACTTCGTAGAGATGTTCGTCGGTGTCGGCGCCTCCCGCGTGCGCGACCTGTTCGAGCAGGCCAAGCAGAACAGTCCCTGCATCATCTTCGTCGATGAGATCGACGCGGTCGGCCGCCAGCGCGGCGCCGGGCTCGGCGGCGGTCACGACGAGCGCGAGCAGACCCTCAACCAGTTGCTCGTCGAGATGGACGGCTTCGGTGACCGCACCGGCGTCATCCTGATCGCCGCGACCAACCGCCCCGACATCCTCGACCCCGCGCTGCTGCGCCCCGGCCGGTTCGACCGGCAGATCCCGGTCAGCAACCCCGACCTGGCGGGCCGCCGCGCCATCCTGCGTGTGCACTCGCAGGGCAAGCCGATCTCGCCCGACGCGGACCTGGACGGTCTGGCCAAGCGCACCGTCGGCATGTCCGGCGCCGACCTGGCCAACGTGATCAACGAGGCTGCCCTGCTCACCGCCCGCGAGCACGGCGCGGTGATCACCGGCGAGCAACTCGAGGAATCGGTGGACCGCGTGATCGGCGGCCCGCGCCGCAAGAGCCGGATCATCAGCGAGCACGAGAAGAAGATCACCGCCTACCACGAGGGCGGCCATACTCTTGCCGCTTGGGCGATGCCGGACATCGAGCCCGTCTACAAGGTCACCATCCTGGCCCGCGGCCGCACCGGCGGCCACGCCATGACGGTGCCCGAGGACGACAAGGGCCTGATGACCCGCTCGGAGATGATCGCCCGCCTGGTTATGGCGATGGGTGGCCGCGCGGCCGAGGAACTCGTGTTCCACGAGCCGACCACCGGCGCCTCCTCCGATATCGACCAGGCCACCAAGATCTCGCGTGCGATGGTCACCGAGTACGGCATGAGCTCCCGCCTCGGCGCGGTGCGCTACGGCCAAGAGCAGGGCGACCCGTTCCTCGGCCGCTCGATGGGCATGGGCTCGGACTACTCGCACGAGGTTGCGGGCGCCATCGACGAGGAGGTGCGCAACCTGATCGAGGCCGCGCACACCGAGGCGTGGGCCATTCTCAACGAGTACCGCGATGTGCTCGACGTGTTGGCCACCGCGCTGCTCGAGCGAGAGACCTTGCACCGCAAGGATTTGGAGCAGATCCTCGCGTCGGTGGAGAAGCGCCCGCGGATCACCGCGTTCAACGACTTCGGCCACCGCGTCCCCTCGGACAAGCCGCCGGTGAAGACTCCGGGCGAGCTGGCCGCCGAACGCGGCGAGTCGTGGCCGCCGGAGCCGGTCGCGAAGCCGTTGACCGCCGCCACACAGCGCGAGCCGCAACCCGCCAACGGCTATCCGCCGCATGAGAGTGGCTACGGCGCGCCGCCGCAATACGGCCATCCGACGCCGCCCGCGCCCGGATACCCCGCACCGCCGGCGCCCGCGCCGGCCTACCCGCGCCAAGGCACGCATGGTTCACGGCCGGACTACGGTGCACCGGCGGGCTGGTCGGCCCCCGGCTGGCCGCCGCGCGACGAGCCGCAGCAGCAGGGTCAGCCCGGCGGTTGGGTCGACGGGCAGCAGCCGCAGCACGGATACCAGCCGTGGGGTCCGCAGGGCGGACCGGAGGATGGCTACCAGCGTGGCGGGTACGGCGACCATCCCGGCTACGACGAGCCTGGCCGCACTAACCCGAATGGCGAGGGCGATAACGGCCAATGGGATGGATCGAACGGTCGGCACTGAGACTATGCGGCGCTCCCGGGGCCCTTCGTGGTTACGCGGGCTGCCGCCTCCGGGCCCGTCGCTCGCGCGGCTCTGTCTGATGCGGCGCTCCCGGGGCCCTTCGTGGTTACGCAGGCTGCCGCCTCCGGGCCCGTCGCTCGCGCCGCGGCAAGTGACGATTAGGCTCGACCATCGGGGTACCGAGTTACTGTCGGCACCCGAGATTTTGGAGGTGTCCTCGATTGTCGGCCAACAATCACGGCGGTGGCCACACCCTCGCCCAGTCGGATGGCGCTGAACGCAACGGTGCCGACATCAGCGTGACCGAGCCGGAGATCGTCGCACTGGAAACCGGCAGGTCGTTCGACCAGGCCCGGGCTGAGGCCGCGATCCGGGAGTTGCTGATCGCCGTCGGCGAGGACCCGGAGCGGCCCGGTTTGCTCGAGACGCCCTCCCGCGTCGCGCGCGCGTACCGGGAAATGTTCGCCGGGCTCTACGTCGAGCCGGACTCGGTGCTCAACACCACTTTCGACGAGGGGCACCAAGAGCTCGTGCTGGTCCGCGACATTCCGATGTACTCCACCTGTGAACATCACCTGGTGTCGTTCCACGGCGTCGCCCACGTCGGCTACATCCCCGGCCCGCACGGCCGGGTCACCGGCTTGTCCAAGCTGGCCAGGCTGGTCGATTTGTACGCCAAGCGGCCCCAGGTGCAGGAGCGCCTGACCAGCCAGATCGCCGATGCGCTGATGCGCAAACTGGATCCGCGCGGCGCGATCGTCGTAGTCGAGGCCGAGCACCTGTGCATGGCGATGCGTGGCATCCGCAAGCCGGGTGCGAGCACCACCACCTCCGCGGTGCGCGGGCTGCTCCAGTCCAACGCCGCCTCGC